>JASHSX010000088.1 GCA_030040865.1 Thermoplasmata archaeon
GAGAGCGTCCAGATCGTCGCGGCGTGAGCCGCCGCGCGCGCGGGGAGCGTCAGCTGCGCGGGGCGTCCATCAGGTACCGCGTCACGAGGCGGACCCCGAAGGCGGTCGCGCCGGCGTTCTGGTACGCCGGCTGGTAGCGCCGCGTCGTCGACGTCGTCCGCGCCGCACCCGCGATGTCGAGGTGGGCCCACGCCGTCCCGCCGACGAACGTCTCCAGGAACGCGGCCGCGGTGAGCATCCCCGCGACGGGGAGCTCGACCGAGTTGCGGACGTCGGCGATGTCGCTCTTCACGAGCTCCCGGTGGAAGTCGGTGAGCGGCATCCGCCAGATCGGCTCGCCGGTCGCCTTCGAGGCGGCGAGGAGACCGGCCGCGAGCTTCTCGTCGGTCGCGACGAGCCCCGCCGTGTCGTCGCCGAGCGCGACGACCTGCGCGCCGGTGAGTGTCGCGAGGTCGATCACCTCGTCGGGCCGGTACTGCGCCACCACGTACCCGAGCGCGTCGGAGAGGACCACGCGACCTTCCGCGTCGGTGTTGAGCACCTCGATCGTCTTCCCGTTGTACGTGCGGGCGACGTCCCCCGGCCGGTAGGCCGTTCCGCTGGGGAGGTTCTCGGCGCACGCCATCACCCCGATGACCCGGGGCGCGACCTTGAGCGTCGCCGCCGCCCGCAGGATCCCCAGCACGGCGACCGCGCCGCTCTTGTCGAACTTCATCTCGGCCATCGACGCCGCGGGCTTGATCGAGATCCCGCCCGAGTCGAAGGTGATCCCCTTCCCCACGACCGCGACGGTACGGCCCCGGCGGGCGCCGCCCCCGTACTCGAGGACGATCATCCGAGGGGGATGGGCGGAGCCGCCCCCGACGGCCAAGAGGCCGCCGCAGTGCATCTCGGCGAGCTTCTTCTCGTCGAAGACGGTGACCTTGAGCCCGAACTCCTTCCCGAGCGCACGCGCCTCCTCGGCGAGCTGCTCCGGGGTCGCGGTGTCGGCGGGGAGGTTCGCGATGTCGCGGGTCCAGACGACGCAGTCGGCGATCGACGTCTCCTCCTGGACCGCCTTCCTCAGGCCGGACTCCTCCCGCGCGAGGTCGTCGCCCAGGTGGATCGTCGACTCCTCGACGCCGCCGTCGTTCGAGCTCTTGTAGCGGAGGAACTCGTAGGAGCCGAGCACCGCCCCGTCGACGAGGGCCCGGGCCACCGCCTCCGACGGTGTCGTGTCGGTGACGAACGTCGCCAGCCGGAAGCCGACGGTGCGGGCGCCCTTTCCCTTGAGCCCCTTCACGGCCTCCGCGGCGGCCCGGCGCGCGACCTCGGCGTCGTAGCGGCCCCGGGGCCCGAGCCCGATCAGGAGGAGGCGCCCCTTCCCGTTCGGGCGGTGGACGACCGTGAGCTCCTTGCGCTTGCCGCGGATCTCCTTGCGGTCCCAGGCCGCACGCACCACGCCGGCACTCGCCGTGTCCTCGTCCGCGAGCGCGCGGGGGAACGAGGTCTCCTTCTCGCCCCGCTCGAAGACCCCGCTGACACTCACGTCCGCGGCGGCCGTGAGGCCGTCGCGACGGTCCACGAGGACCTTCATCCGGGGGCGGACCTAGAACGACGGTCGGATCTTCTGCCGGTCAATGCGGATGCCGGCCGGTGTGATGCAGAGGAGGTTCTTAGCGATGCCCGCCACGTCGCCGCCGGTGTCCTTGGCGACGTTCTTGAGGTCGATGCTCATCCGCTTGACCGCGATCTGGTCGTTGGCGATCGACGTGTAGTCCAGGATCACGATGTCGCCCTGGTACGCGAGCTTCGAGACGTCGTGCAGGTCCTCGAACCGGAGGATCTCGGCCATGCGGACCGTCCCCTTCACGCCGGCGAGGGACCCGGCCTCGTCGTCGAAGTTCATCGTGCCCAGGTCGAGGAACGAGCCCTCTTCCAGGGTGTCTGCCCCGTGATGCCGTCGAAGGATCCCTGCTGATTTCGCCATCGCAGCGTGCCCCGCTATCGCGGCGAGCGAGGCGACGGACGCTTCTTAAGACTATGGTTCGAGACGCGCGGCGGACCGCCGAACCGGCGCGGCCGGCGCCGCGACCGGGGCGGGGCGCGGGATCCGCAGCAGGAACGTGACCCGGTAGACGTCCCGCCCGTCCTTCCGGCCGACGAGGCTCGCGGACTGCTTGAACTCCGCGCCGAGCCGTTGCTGGGCGAGGCGCGCCACCGACCGCGCGGCGATCGTGTCCGTGAAGAAGATGTCCCACCCCTCGGGGAGCGCCTCCCGCCAGGAGATCGCCCGCTTCCAGTCGGACCGCGCGTCGCGGAGGACGGTCGTCCACGCCGCGTCGAGCCGCGTCCGCAGCGCCGTCGCCTTCTCGAGGCGCCGCTCCTCGGGCCCGCGCAGCTGCAGCACGGCGGTGTAGTACCGCCCGCTCTTGCGACTGCACTCGGGGCAGGTCCGGTGCTCGAGGCGGACCGAGAGCGGGACCCGGACCGAGCGCCGCACGCCGCGGAAGCTTGCGTCCGCCGTCCCGACGAGCTCCCGGACCGTCGCCGTCGACGGGCCCTCCTCCCACGTGACGCGGCGGATGCCGGCCTCGGGGTGGACGCGCAGGAACGGGGCCAGGTCCTCCGAGGAGAGGACCGGGCTCGAGTTCTCGCGCTCCCAGTGGTCCTTCACGAGCCGCGCGCCGCACGTGGGGCAGAGCACGACGACGCCGCGCGCCGGCGCGGAGACGAGGACCGTACGGTCGGCGGCACAGTCGGCGCAGACCCCGTCGACGAGCGGCCGGCCGGTCCGGCCGCAGACGACGCAGAACTCCTTTTCGGCCACGGTCGGGCCCCCTAGGAGGGGATCATCGCGAAGATCTCGGCGTGCGGGACGCCGCCCAGCGTGCCGGCGCTCCCCGGCGCGACGTGGCCCGCCTCCTGGGCGAGCCGCAGCACGCGCTCCCCGAGCAGGTTCGCGATCGTCGCCCGCTCGAGGGCCCACAGGAGCTCCTCCCGGCTCACGCGCCGCTCCCCGTAGAAGTGCGCCGAGACGGTGACGGTCTTGCCGTGCTCCCCGACGGGGAGTTCCCGGCCCACGAGCTCGGAGTCGCACGCGGCGACCACGAACTCGGCACGGACGCGATGGACCCGCATCACGAACCCGTCCTCGGCCACCGCGTCGCCTCCCCCCGACCCACGCCCGCTAGGGCAGATAAACGGGTGCCACCCCGGCCGTCAGAAGCGGACGAGCTGGAGCTGGTTCGGGCGCGGCTCGATGACCTCGCCCTGGTTGCGCATCGCCTGGAGGATCGCTTCGGCCTTGCCGAGGTCGATCTGGGCGCGCTCGACGGCCTCCCGGAACTGCTCCGTCGTGAAGACGCCGTCGTGCGCGCCCTGGAGCTCGCGCATGAGGTGGAGGACCGCGACCTGGCGCTCCCGCTGGCTGTGGCTCACGCCCGTCTGCGCGAGGTCGATGTCGAGCTTCCCCTCCTCGGTCATCGAGACCCGGCGGAGGAAGTTCTCCATGATGTGGACGGCCCGCTCGGCGTCCTCGACGCCGACCACCGGCGAGAGGCGGGCCCGCGCCGCGGCCTCGGCGAGCCGGACGAGCGCCTCCAGCTGCCGGGCGGTGATCGGGACCGGGGAGTTCGGTTCCTCGCCCTGCCGACGGACCCGCACGTAGAAGTCCTCGATCGTCGCGAGCGACTCCGGCGAGAGGACGGGTCGGATCGTCCGGCGCGCGTAGGCGATGTACTTCTTGAGGAGCTCCGGCCGGAACGGGGCGCCCTGCGTCTCGAGCCCGGAGGTCCCCGCGATCTGACGCATCTCGACCTCCCGCGCGGAGGCGAGGATCCGGTTCGCGAGGCGCCGGTCCCGGGTCTGGTCGGGGACGTCCTTGATCGAGAAGATCACATCGAACCGGGAGAGGAGCGTCGGCGGAAGGTCGATCTGCTCGCCGACCGAGCGGTCGGCCGTGAACCGGCCCCACTTCGGGTTCGCCGCGGCGAGGACGGGGCAGCGCGCGTTGAGGGTCGAGGTGATCCCGGCCTTCGCGATCGAGCAGGTCCCCTGCTCCAAGACCTCGTGCATCGCCGAGCGGTCCTCGGGGTTCATCTTGTCGAGCTCGTCGACGACGGCCATCCCCCCGTCGGAGAGCACCAGCATGCCGGCCTCGAGCACCCACCGGCCGCCGGCGAAGTCGTCCTTGACCACGGCCGCCGTGAGCCCGGCGGCCGTCGCGCCCTTGCCGCTCGTGTAGATGCCGCGGGGGGCGACCTCCGCGACGTAGCGCAGCAGCTGGCTCTTCGCGACCCCCGGGTCTCCCACCAGCAGGACGTGGATGTCGCCGCGCACGCGGATGCCGTCCGCGTGGACCTTCTCGACGCCGCCGAACAGCTGGAGGGCGATCGCCTCCTTCTCCTCCTCCATCCCCTTGATCGTCGGCGCGAGCGAGAGGACGATCTTGTCGACGACCGTGGGATCGCCGCGGAAGGTCTGGATCAGCGCTTCGTCCTCGGGAGAGATCTCGATCTCGTCGTACTCGAGCTGCTTCGACTCGATCGAGTTCCCCAGGACCATGATGTCGAACGTCGTGTTCCGGACGATCCCGCCGCGGGAGGCGCTCGCCCGCTGGAAGCTCTTGAGCACGCCGTTGAGCACGATCCGGTTACCGGGCAGGACGCGGCCCGCGAGGTCCTCGGTGAGCAGCACCGAGATCCCCTGCGGGTGCGCGCCGTGGCGCAGGCTCTCGGGGTGCTCCTGGATCTCGATGCGCTGGGCGTCGACGTACGTCGACTTCTCGGCGAGCAATCGGAAGCGCGTCCTCCCGATCGGCTTGCCGCAGCCGCCTTGGGATTCCGGGCACTCGAGCGGCTCCCGGAAGATCATCGAGCCCTCGTCCTGGGGCTCGTGGAACTCCGTGCGGCAGGAGACGCACTGGAAGACGGCGTCCCGGATCTGGGGCCGGACCTCGGTGACCCGGCGGACGATGCCGTCGATGCCGATCAGGTGGTTGAGGTCGCTCTCCCGGATCGCCCGGATGAGCCGATGCGCGGTGAGCGGGAGCCCGGTCACCCTCAGCCGGAGGCCGTCGGCCTCGGGGCCGGCCACGGGCAGCAGCTCGCGCATCGCTCGCATCCCCGACCCGAGGACCTCCTCCGGCCGCTCGAGCAGCACGTCGGCGAGGGCCGTGTCGGCCCCGTCGATCGCGGGGAACGGCACCTCGAGGCTTCGCGCCTCGGGGAACCGGTCGTTGAGCGCGAGGATCTCGGGGCGGAGCCCCGCTTCCTCGAGCACGGCGGACCACCGGCTCTGGAGCTCGGGCGGCGCGGGGAGGGTCCTCTTGGCAGCGACCATGGTGACGTCCGTGGAGCCTCAGGGGTCGAGGCGGTATCGGTCGCGGGGGAAGAGGCGGGCCTCCCGTATATTGGAGAGCCCTGCCAGCATCTGGACCAGGCGGTCGATGCCGAGCCCGAAGCCGCCGTGCGGCGGCATCCCGAACCGGAACGCCTCGAGGTAGCCGGGGAACCGGTCGGCGTCGAGCCCCGCGGAGGCGATGTTCGCCCGCAGCCGGTCGATCCGGTGCTCCCGGAGCCCACCGCTCGCGATCTCGAGCCCGCGGAAGTCGAGGTCGCAGTACCACGTCGCGGCGGGGTTCGCGTCCTGCCGCTGGGCGTAGAAGGTGCCGGCCTTCACGGCGGTCGGGTAGTCGATCAGGAAGTAGAACGGCGCGTGGAGCTCTCGGTCGACCCGCTCGCCGATGGCGCGCTCGTCATCGGGGCCGAAGTCCTCCTCGCCACCGGGGCGCCCCACCCACTCGGAGGCTGTCGCGAACGGGATCCTCGGGAACGGGGTCGCCACCTCGGGAACGCCGTCCGCGAGCGGGTTGCCGCGCGCGGTCAGCTCGGCCCGGGTCGTCCGGAGCGCCTCGGCGAGGACCTCCTCGAGCACCGTTCGGAGCCCCTCCGCGCCGTCCGGGTAGGCGATCTCGAGGTCGAGGCTCGTGAACTCGGTCAGGTGGCGGACGGTGTCCGACGGTTCCGCCCGGAAAGCGGGGGCGATCTCGAAGACCCGCTCGAAGCCGGAGCTGAGCAGCATCTGCTTGTACAGCTGCGGGCTCTGGGCAAGGTAGGCCCGGGTGTCGAAGTAGTCGACGCCGAACAGGGTCGCCCCGCCCTCCACGCCCTGGCGGAGGAGCTTCGGAGTCTCGATCTCGAGGAAGCCGCGGGCGAGGAACGCGTTCCGGAACCCGTGGAGCAGCACGGTCCGCAGCTCGAAGACCGAGCGGACGGCCGGCTTGCGGAGGTCGATCACCCGGTGGTTGAACCGCGTGTCCAGGTCCGCGCCGACCTTGTCGACGACGCCGAGGGGCAGCGGCACCTCGGCGCGGGCGAGCACCTCGACCCGGCTCGGGAGCAGCTCCACCCCGCGCTGGGCCTTCGCCGAGCGCTGCACGGTGCCCTCGACCTCGACCACCGACTCGCGCGGAAGGTCGCCCAGGAGGGCGAACAGCGCGGGGTCGGTGGTCCCCTTCTTGAGGGTGACCTGGGAGGTGCCGCTCCCGTCCCGGACGAGCGCGAAGGCCACGCCGCCGAGAGCGCGGTACTCCTCGAGGTGGCCCGCGATCCGGACGACCTCGCCGTCCCTCGCCGCGAGCTCACGCGAGAGCCGGCGCGGGGCCGACAGGGTTCGCGACCTCCTTCCGCGCGATCGCGGCGCGCACGAGCGCGAGGTAGAGCGGGTGCGGGGCCTCCGGCCGCGAAAGGAACTCGGGATGGTACTGGACGCCGACGAGGAACGGGTGGTCCGCCGCTTCGAGCGCCTCGACCCGACCGTCGACCGACATCGCCGTGGCAGAGAGCCCGGCCGCGCGGAGCCGTTCCACGTAGTCGGGGTTGATCTCGAAGCGGTGACGGTGGCGTTCCCAGATCTCGGTCTTCCCGTAGACGTCGGCGACGCGCGAGCCCGGCGTGAGGACGACCCGCTGGGCGCCGAGCCGCATGGTGCCGCCGAGGTCGTCGAGCCCCTTCTGCTCCTCGAGCAGGCAGACGACGGGGTCGGGCGTGGCGGGATCGATCTCGGAGGAGTTCGCGTTCGCGAGATGCAGGAC
>JASHSX010000089.1 GCA_030040865.1 Thermoplasmata archaeon
CCGTGGGCGACCTGCCACTTCGCGTGGTCGCGTGCGCTGCCGACCGTCGCGGTCGCGTAGGCGAGCAGCGCCTGCCGCGCGCCGAGCCGAACGATCGGCACGTCCGGCTCGAGGATCGAGAGCGTTGCGTCGCCGAGCGGAACCACGTCCTTCGCGTAGACCGTGCACGGTCCCTTCTTGTCGACCGAGAACATCGCCTGGCAGTGGGTGCAGCCGGCACCGCCGCAGTCGCACTCCGACTTTCGGCGGAACTGGCCCAGGTCGGTCGGGATCGGGAGGAGGCCGAGGCGGAGCGCGACCGCCTCGTCGAACATGCTCGTCGAGGAGTCGTAGTCCTTCCCCGTCGCCTCGTCACGGATCGGGCCGAGGTGGAACTCGACGTCCTCGATCGCCAGCTTCGGAACGTCGGCGAGCAGCGTCCGCCGGACCGCGTTCACCTGCGACGCGGTGGCGCCCTGGATCTCGAGCCGGGTCGACCGCGGCTTGAGCTCCTCGATGGTGACGGGCATCTCCCTACACCCTCCGGCCCCGTCGGCCGCCCTTCGGCTTGGTGCCGTCGTGCGGGACCGGGGTCACGTCCTCGATGCGCTGGATCTTGACGCCCGCCCGCGCGAGCGCGCGGATCGCGGCCTGCGCGCCGGGTCCGGGCGACCGGGAGCGGTTTCCGCCCGGGGCGCGTACCCGCACGTGGAGGGTGTCGTACCCCTTCTCCTTGATCACGGCGGCGATCTGATCGGCCGCCTTCATCGCGGCGTACGGGCTCGACTCGTCGCGCGCGGCCTTCACGACCATCCCGCCGGTCGCCTTCGCGAGGGTCTCGGCGCCGGTGATGTCGGTGACGGTGATGTGGATGTTGTTGTAGCTCGCGAAGATGTGAGCGATCCCGATCTTCGTCATCCGGGGGCCTCCTCGGCCGGCGCCTCGGCGGCGGCCGCCGCGGGGCGCGCCTGGAGCCGGTCCCTCAGCGCGACGCGCGCCGAGTGGTCGTCGCTCGCGTAGGGGCTCGTGGGCGTGTAGGCGATCGATCCCTCCTCCGCCGAGGGAACGAGGTAGCCCGGGCGCGTCACCCGGTGGTCCCCGATCGAGAAGTGCCCGTGCACGATCCACTGCCGCGCCGCGAACGGCGTCGGGGCGAGCTGCCGGGTGAAGACGACCCACTCGAACCGGCGCTGCAGGACGTCCTCGGTGGTGAGGGCGAGCACGTCGTCGATCGTCGGGGCTCCGGCGGGCAGCACGCCGAGCCGCGTCAGCCGGGCGAGAAGGAGGGCCGTTTCCCGTTCGGCCTGGGGCTCGGCAGCGCGGAGCCGGGCCTGCAGGTCGCGCGCCTGACCGCGGAACCGACGAAGGATCGACTGCGCCTTCCAGAGCTCCCGCTTGTTCTTGAGGCCGTACTTGGCGAGGAGCTTCCGCTCCTCCGCCATCCGCCCGGCCTCCCACGGGTGCTTCGGCGTGTCGAACGTCCGCCGCAGGAACTTGGGATCGCCCATGCCCGGACTACTCCTTCTTCGCGGGGGCGGCCGGCGTCTTCGCCGCCGCGGCCGGAGCGGGCGCGGCCGCCGGTGCGCTAGGGCCGGCCTCTTCCTTGCCGGCGGCCGCCGCCGCGGCCTTCGCGTCCTTCTTGAGGACCCCCGCGGCCATGCCGGTCCGCCCGTTCGACCGGGTCCTCTGACCTCGGACCTTCTGGCCCCGCTCGTGACGGACGCCGCGGTAGCTGCGGACCATCTTCATCACGTTGACATCGTCGCGCCGCCGGGTATCGAGATCCGGACCGATGAGGTGGATCGACTCGCCCAGGAACGGTTCGCCGCGGTGATCGACCATCCAGCCGGGCACCTTCGTCGGCAGGGTCGCGAGCGTCTGCTCGATGCCGTCGACGGTCGCCTCGGGGAGGTTACCGATCCGCTCCGAGCTGTCGACGCCGGCAAGACGGCAGGCGACCTCGGCGATGCGAAGTCCCACGCCGTGCACGCCGGTGAGCGCGAGCGCGACCGGCCGCGTCCCGTCGAGGTCCGAGTTCGCGACGCGGACGATGTAGCGGAAATTGGGGTTGTCCGGGACGAACTTCGCGGCCTTGGCGCCGCCGGGGGGCGTCTTGCCCTTGCCCTTCCCGGGCTCCTTGCCCTCCTTCGGTTCCTTCCCGTCCTTCCCCTTCGCCGGCTTCTCCTTCCGGCCCCCGCGCTCCGGGGAGCCCTCGGGCCCGGCGTCGGCCGCCGGCGCGGCTGCCTCGTCCTTCGGCTCCTTGGCTTCCTTGGGCGCGGTCCTCACTTCCTTCGGCGAACGGCCCCGGCCGCGGTGCGATCTCGACGGGAGACCCGTCGAACGACCCCCCGGCTCGAGGGTGCGCGCGCCGAGCGGGCCGACCTTTTTAAGCGCTTCGGAGAGCGCCGCGTCCGCGGGATCGCTCGGGGGTCTCCGATGCCCGGTCGCGGCGCACCCTCGCGGTCGGTCGGGCCTCGAGCACGCGGTACCCCGAGCCCCGGCCGAGGACCTCCACGCCGCCCGCCCAGTGCTCCGCGAGCCACCGTTGGTAGAACCGGATCCCCTGGCTTCCCTTGCCGACGAGGACGAGCCGGCCACCCTCGGCCAAGTGGGCGGGGGCCTCCCCGAGGAGCGCCAGGACGTGGTCCCGACCGATCCGGTACGGAGGATTGGTCGCGATCACGTCGAACCGCTCCGCGCCGACCGGAGCGAAGTTGGGGCCGACGCGCACCTCGGCGTTCGCGACGTGGTTCCGCTCGAGGTTCTCGCGGGCGAGCCGGGCCGCCCGGCGGTTCACCTCCGTGAGCACGACGCGACCGTCGCGCGCGGCCTTCCCCGCCGCGACGCCGATCGCGCCCCACCCGCACCCGAGGTCGAGCACCCGGTCGGTCCGGGCGAGGGTCAGGTTCTCGATGAGGAGCGCGGTGCCGGGGTCGAGGCCGTGCGCCGAGAAGATCCCGCGATCGACGACGAACGAGAGGAGCTCGCCCCGGTACAGGAACCGCAGTTCCCGCCGGACCGATCGCGAGCGGGGCCGGTCGGCGAAGTACTGTTCCCCGCCGGGGACCGTCTCCTCGTCCATCGTCAGGAAGCTCGACGGTGGAAGATCGACTCGCGTCGCGGCGCCGCGGACTTGGCGCCGAGCGCCTCGCGGGCGAGCTCCTTCTCCCGGGGCGACAGGGAACGGGGAACCTCGACGTGCACGGTGACGAACAGGTCGCCCCGGGACCCCCCGCGGAAGCGCGGAAACCCCTGGCCCCGGATACGGAACTGCGTCTCGGGTTGGGTGCCGGCCGGGATCTTGAGCGCGGCCTGGGCGTCGATGGTGGGGACCGTGATCTCCCCGCCGAGGAGCGCCGTCGCGAGCGGCACGGTCGCCTCGGTGTAGGCGTTCTGTCCGTTCCGCTGGAACCGGTCGGAGCCTTCGAAGACGACCTGGACGTACAGGTCGCCCGGCGGGGCGCCGACCGGACCCTCCGAACCGTGGCCCGGCACGCGCAGCACGCGCCCGTCCTCCATGCCGGGCGGGACCTTCACCTCGAGGTGCTCGACCTGGCGGAGCCGGCCCGAACCGTGGCAGGTCGGGCACGGCGTGAGGATGATGCGCCCGGCCCCGCGGCACCGGGGGCACGGTCCGACGGTCACGAGCTGGGTGTACCCGCGCTTCTGGACCCGCCGGATCTGTCCCTGGCCGTGGCATTCGGGGCACGTCTCCAAGGCGGTCCCGTGCTCCGCCCCCGTGCCGCGGCAATCCGGGCACCGCGAGGAGTGCGGCACGTCGAGCGTGGGCGTCGCCCCGACGACCGCCGCCGAGAGCGGCAGGCGGACCGTCACCTCGACGTCGCCCCCGCTGACGGTGCCCGCCCCGGTGCCTCCGAACGGCGACCCGAAGCCGCTGCCGAACAGTTGCTGGAACAGCGGCGAGGCCCCGAGAAGGTCCTCGAGGTCTCCCGCGTGCGTGAAGTTCTGCCAGTTGAACCCGCCCGGACCGAAGTCGGTCTCGACGCCCGAGAACCCACCGGCGTCGTATCGCTGCCGCTTGCCCGGATCGACGAGGACCTCGTACGCCTCGCTGAGCTCCTTGAACTTCTCCTCGGCGACCTTCGGGTTCTCCTTCGTGACGTCGGGGTGGTAGAGCCGCGCGAGCTTGCGGTACGCCTGCTTGATCTCGTCGGTCGACGCCGACTTTTCGACGCCGAGGACCTCGTAGTAATCGCGTTTGGCCATGGTCGTACGCCCCGGACGCGGCCGTGCTCGGGTTGTCTAGGACGGACGGTATTTACCCTCTCAGTGGCCCCGGGGGAACGCGAGGGCGTACGAACCGCACCGCCGTCGAGGTGCGCGCACGGAAGCGGCGATCGGCCCGCCCACGGTCGACGGCGATCTCGAGGAGTCCGAAGCTGGAGCCCAGCACGCCCGCTCGGCCCCTCCCGAGGGCCTCGTAGTGGGTCACGAGCGGCAGCCGGAGGCGCCGGGCCCGGCCGATCACGACGTCGAGCGACGACGGAGCGGCCGGGGCCCAGTCGGTAGGAACGTTCGTGACGAGGTTCCCGAAGCGATCGATATGGGCGACCTCGCCCACCGCGGTGCGGCGGCTGAGGCGTAGCGGCGCGCCGGGAAGCCGCCGGAGACGGACCGGCGGACCGAACGACTCCGGGCGACGGCCGAGCGCGGCGGCGGCCGCGGCGGGGGCGAAGAGATCACGTCCGTCGAACGTCACGCCGACCCGGGGGCCGGCCGCAAGGCCGGTGCGCTCGATGCGGAAGGCGCACGGTCGGCCGAGCGCGACCGCGAGCGGGCCGAGCACGCCGTTGTTGGGGCCGATGAGAACGGAACCGTCCGCGCACCGGGCCACGATCGGCGCGCGGCTCCCCCCGACCCCCGGGTCCACGACCGCGACGTGGACGGTGCCGGGAGGGAATCCCCGAGCCATCGCCTGCAGCAGGAAGCCGGCCTCGCGGACCGCGTGCGGCGTTAGGTCGTGGGCGAGATCGATCACGTGGCCGGGCGGCAGCGCCCGCGCGAGGACGCCCTTCATCTGGGCGGCGTACGCCGCCCCGATGTCGGTCGTGAGCGTGACGAGGGCCGGCCGGGATCGGCGCGGGCGCGCCACGGTCTGGTCGGGCCGACCGGTCTACGACTTCATGATCGCGACCAGGAAGATCCCGACCGCGATGAGCGCGCCGATGACCGCCGCGACGATGACGAGGAACGACTCCCAGACGAGCGCACCGAGCTGGCCGGACGTGCCGCTGTTGAGGGTCCCCGTGTGGTAGAAGTACCCGGCGAGGATGCCGATGACGAGCCCGCCCACGAGCAGCGAGACCCCGATGGTCCGGCTCTTGCCGCTGCCGAAGTACGCCGTGAAGACGCCCGCGAGGATCAGGAACAGCCCGAAGACGAGCAGGAGGATCGTCAGGAACTGCCAGCCGCCGATGGCCACCGTGGTTGCGATCGAATCGAACATACCGTACCTTTCAGAATTTGATGCCCGTCAACGTCTTGGTGTCGATGACACCGGGGACCGAGCGGATCTTGTCGACGACCAGCTGACCGAGGGCGTTGAAATCCTCGGCCTCGACCTTCGCGATCAGGTCGTACTCGCCGAAGAGCGGGTGCAGTTCCACGATCCCCTTCACGCGAAGGAGTTCCGTGTAGACCTCGTGCTCCTTGGCGGGTGCCGTGCTGATGAGTACGAAGCCGATGGCCACGACCTACGCCTTCCGAGTCGGCGCAAGAACGGGATTACTTAATAAGGGTTGTTCAGGAAGCGAGGCTCCTCCCTCGGCGGTGGCGGCCCCGTCGACCCGCGTCGCCACTCGAGTCTCCGGCCCTTAAGTAAGGAGCCCGTAGCGACCGGACCGCACCATGGCGGTCTCGCTCAAGACGTGGCCTTCGCGGCTCGTCGCGCGCTCGTGGCTGCTCGCCTTCGTCCCCATCAACGCGGCGACGGCCGGTTTCGGGGTGGTCCTGCCGCTGCTCATCCTGATCCCGCTCCACGGGTCGTGGGCGGACGTCGCGGTCGCGGCCACCCTCTTCAACACCGCGGTGATCCTCTCCTCGGTCGTCTGGGGCCACCTCGCCGACCGCTTTCCCACGCGACGGATCTTCCTCGTCGTCAACTACGCCGGCTACGGGCTCCTCTACCTCGGGCTCACCCACTTGGACTCGCTACCCGCGCTCTATGCGATCTACACGCTGATCGGGCTCCTCGCACCGGCGGGCGCGAGCGCCTCGAACCTCCTCATCCTCGAGAAGTTCTCCGAGAAGGAGCGGGCGAGCGCCTTCGCCTCGTTCCAGGAGATGAGCATGATCGGCTCGGTCGTCGGGCTGCTCATCGGCTACTTCTGGACGCTCGCGAACGACGCGCTGCTCACCCTCCTCTACGTCCTCGCCGGGCTGGCGGTCGCGAGCGCCGTCGCCCTGTGGTTCGGCATCCGCGAAGCGCACCGAACGCTCTCGACACGGCACGTCGCGAAGCACGCGGAGAGCCTGGCGTCCCGGATCCGGGAGAACGTCGGCCTCCGCATCCCGATCCCGTTCTTCCCCCACCGGCCCCGCCCGGGCCCCCACGCCTTAGCCCGGTTCCGGGCGTGGGCGAAGCAGGAGCTCCACCACGAGCTCCCGCTCATCATGGCGGCCGGGTTCCTGTTCAATCTCTCGTCGAACCTCTACAACATCTCCTACACGCCGTACCTCTACTCCGCCGGGCTCGCCGCCTCGTCGATCTTCCTCGTCAACTTCTCGAACAACTTCGCCCAGACGCTCGTCTTCCCCCTGACCGGCGGGCTCTCCGCCCGGTTCGGTCCCGACCGTCTTGTACGGGCCTCGACGTACTTCCGGAGCCTGGGCTACCTCGCGACGGTCGGCTTCACCATCGCGGTGCTCTCCCGGGGAGGCGCCCTCGACGCGAACCTGATCGTCTACGGGATCCTCGGTGTCGCCATCGCGGTGTACACGACCGCGAGCTCCCTCATGCTCTTCCGCGGCGTCGAGGGACGGGACGCGGGGAGCCTCCTCGGAGTGAACAGCGCCCTGGGCGGCGTCGCCGCCGTCGCCGGAGCCGGGCTCTCCGGGATCCTCTCGGTCGTCGGGAGCTTCCGGCTGGTCTTCCTCGTCGCGGGCGGAGCGCTGCTCGTCTCCGTGCCGATCTGGGCCGCCGCGTCGGTCGCCTACCGCCGCCGGCGACTCGCGGCGGAGGTCCCGGTGATCGCGCCGGCCCCGGCGCCGGCCGACCGGCCGACCGACCCGGCGCTCGCCACGAAAACTCAATAACCGCGCTCCCCTCGACCGCGCCGTTCCCGGACCATGACCGAACCGACGGAGGTCCAGCGCGGCCTCGAGGACGTGGTCGCCCTCGAGTCGCGGATCTGCTTCATCGACGGGAAGCAGGGCCGGCTCATCTACGACGGCTACGACATCCGGGACCTCGCGGCCCGCTCGACGTTCGAGGAGGTCGCCTACCTGCTCTGGTACGGCCAGCTCCCCACCCGGACGCAGCTCGACGACCTGAGCGCCCGGTTCGGCAACCTCCGCACCCTCCCGGACGAGGTCGTCCGGGCGATCGACGCCTTCCCGGCGGCCGCGAACCCGATGGATGTCCTGCGCACCACCGTGAGCGGTCTCGCGCTCTTCGAACCCGAAGAGACGCGCCCCGGCACAAGCTCGATCGGCGGCGCCCAGCGGCTCACGGCCGTGATCCCGACGATCCTCGGCCAGTTCCACCGACGGAGGGCGGGGCTCCCGCCGCTCGTCCCGCGTCCCGAGCTCTCCTCGGCCGCCTACCTCCTCTATGCGCTCCTGAACCGCGAACCGAGCGAGCTCGAGAGCCGGGCGACCGACGTGGCCCTCATCCTGCACGCCGACCACGAGCTCAACGCGTCGACGTTCGCGGCCCGGGTCACGGCCTCGACGCTGAGCGACCTCTACAGCGCGATCACGAGCGCGATCGGGACCCTGAAGGGACCGCTGCACGGCGGTGCGAACGAACGCGTCATGGAGCTTCTGGAGCAGATCGGGACGGTCGACCTCGTCGAGGAGGTCGTGAAGGGGAAGCTGTCCCGGCACGAGCGGATCATGGGGTTCGGTCACCGCGTCTACAAGGTCGAGGACCCCCGGGCGACGATCCTGCGCGAGTGGTCCCGAAAGCTCGGCGAGGCGAAGGGGAACCTGCGGTACTACGACCTCCTGCGCAAGCTCGAGGAGGTCGTGCACCGGGAGAAGGGCCTCTACCCGAACGTCGACCTCTACTCGGGGTCGGTCTACGCGCTCCTCGGGATCCCGCGCGACCTGTTCACCCCGATCTTCGCCGCGAGCCGGGTCGCCGGCTGGACCGCCCACGTGCTCGAGGAGTACCAGGACCTTCGGCTCATCCGGCCGACGGCGAAGTACGTCGGTCCGACGGACCTCAAGTACGTGCCGATCGCCGAGCGCGGCGCGTAGTCCCCGCCCGGGGCTCCCGATCGGCGCGGACCCGCACCACCCGCATGAGCGGGTATCGGAGCGCGGGCTCGTGGGCGAGCCGCGCCTCGACGGAGTCCGCCCCGTCGGCGAGCACGACGGTGACGTCGAGCATCGGAGGCGAGAGGTACCGGTACGCGAACCGGCCCCGGCCCACCGGGCCACCCGCGCGGGGCCGGATCGCGACCGCGACCCGCGTGACGTACGGCTGGAGCCCGATCGCACGCTCGATCGTGCGGGCGAGGCTCGGCGCGGTCGCCGGCGACACCGGCATCCCGAGGTACTGGTGAAAGACGCCGCCCAGCTTGATGCCGGCCTCGAAGAGGAGCCGCTCGCGGGCCGAGAGCGCCGCCCCGGCGGACGCCGCCCGCCTACGGACCGTCCGCGCCCCCACGGCGGACGGTGAACGGCCCCAGAACATAGTAGCTCGCCACGCCGACGAGCATCGCGAGGGCGGACGCGTAGGCGATATCGTACAGCGGCGAGCCCGCCGCCGGGCGGAACTGGAGCGGCACGAGCGCGAACGCCGCCGCGACGCCCGTGGCGGCCATCGGCCACCGCAGCGTGGCGCCGGCGCGGATCTTCGGGTAGGGGATCGGCGCGACCATCAGCACCGAGATCGCCGCCACCCCGACCAGGACGCCGATCGGCTGCACGCTCTGGAACGCCGGGTCGGAGTGGAAGAGCAGGGCGACGATCACGGCGAGGGCGGCCTGGGGAGTGGGCACCCCGAGGAAGTACGGCCGTTCGAAACCGCGGGCCGTGAAGTAGACGAGCCGGGCGATCGCCGCCGCCGCGTACGCGGCCGCCAGGCCGACGGCGAGGTCGCCGAAGGGAGCCCAGGCGGCCCCGGTGTGATCCGCAATCAGGACCGCGGGCGCGATACCGTAGGTGACCGCGTCGGCGACCGAGTCGACGACCCGGCCGAACCGACGCGCGGGCATGCGACTGCGGCGGGAGAGCAGCCCGTCGAGACCATCGAAGCCGATCGCGATCGCGATCAGCAGCATCGCCCAGATCGGGTTCCCCGCCAGGGTGTAGAGGATCGCGGCCACGCCGAGGAGTCCGTTCGCGAGCGTGGCGAGGTTCGCACCGACCCGCCAAGCGTCGGTCACGGCCGCTCCCGCGCGATCGTCGTCGAACCCGCCCGTACACGGTCGCCGACCCGGACCGCCGGCTCCGCCCGGCCCGCCGGCAGCACCACGTCCACCCGGGAGCCGAGCACGATCATGCCGAGCCGCTCGCCCTTGCGGAGCCTCGCTCCGGGGGCGACGAACGAGACCAGCCGCCGAGCGACGATCCCGGTGATCTGAACCACCTCGACGGGCCCGAGCGCGGTGGCGAGCGCGTAGCGACGGGCGACGTTCCGGGCCGCGTCCTCGGCGTAGGCCGGTCGGTAGCCGTGCCCGGCGTCCTCAACGCGGGCGACGGTCGCGTCGAACGGCATGCGGTTCACGTGGACGTTCGTCACGTTCATGAACACCGAGATCCGGAGGGTCTCGCCGTTCAGCTCGACGGCCCGCACCCGGCCGTCCGCGGCGGAGACGATCCCGGGACCGGGGGGGCGGTCCGGGTCCCGGAAGAAGACGGCGAAGAACACGGTGAGCGCCGTCGCGAGGGCGAGCAGCGCGAGCAGGACGAGGGAGGCGGCGGGGAACACCCGCCACGCCCAGAGTACGGCGAGGAGTGCCGCCGCCCCGGCGGGCGGCCCGACGAAGCGCCCGGCGCCGGGGGCGAACACGCCTACCCGGTCAGCACGATCTCGATGTTGACGCCGTCGGGGACCTGGATCCGCATCACCTGGCGCAGCGCGCGCTCGTCGGCGTCGATGTCGATGAGGCGCTTGTGGATCCGCATCTCCCAGTGGTCGATCGTGCTCGTGCCCCCGCCGTCCGGGCCCTTGCGGACCGGCACGCGGAGCTTCTTCGTGGGGAGCGGGATCGGGCCGGCGATCGCGACGCCCGTCTTCTGCGAGATGTCCCGGATCTGACGGCAGATCGAATCGACCTTGTGCGAGTCGGTGCCGCTCAGCGAGATCCGGGCCTTCTGCGGCATCGATGGGCCCTCCCCCGTGTCGCTCCGGTGCGGGCCGTGCGCCCTACTCGCGCTTCTTGACGTCGATGACGACGCCGGCGGCGACCGTCTGGCCCATGTCCCGGACGGCGAACCGCCCGAGCTGGGGGAACTCCTTGTACTTCTCGAGCGCGAGCGGCCGCTTCGGGGTGATGCGGACGACCGCGGCGTCCCCGGTCTTCAGGGTCTGGGGGTTCTCCTCGGCGGTCTGGCCCGTCTTCGGGTCGAGCCGCTTCTGGAGCTCCGTGAACTCGCAGGCGACCTGCGCCGTATGGCAGTGGAAGACCGGCGTGTAGCCGACGGTGATCACGCTCGGGTGGTTCAGCAC
>JASHSX010000090.1 GCA_030040865.1 Thermoplasmata archaeon
GCGAGCGCCCGCGGTCCGTCGTCGAGCGGGAGCGTCTCGCCGATCGGGATCCGGAGGTCCCCCGAACGGATCTCCGTCAGCAGCCGTTCCAAGAGCTCGCGGCGCGGCTGGAGGTCCAGGTTGACCCGATGGATCCCGTCGGCGGCGCTCGCCGACACGTCGGCCACGAATCGCGTGCTGACCGCGGAGCCGCCACGGCGGACGAGCGTCGCGAGACGGGCGAACGCCGGTTTGTCGCTGCCCGCGTCGAGCAGCCCGTCGACCCCCTGCGGATACCGGGCTCGGACCTGATCGACCAGGTCGGGCCTGCTCGGGTCGACCAGCTCCGAGGCGCCCAGGGAACGGATCACCGCCTCCGACGCCGGCCGGGCCGTCGCGATCACCGTGATCCCCCGGTGCACGGCGAGCTGCGTCGCGAACGACCCGACGCCCCCGGAGGCGCCCACGACGAGGAGCGTGCCGCCGGCGGGTACCTTGACGAGATCCAGCCCATCGATCGCGGTCATGCCCGAGGTGGGGAGCGCCGCGGCCTCGGTCGGGCTCAACGACTTGGGGTACGGGGCGATCCCGATTCGGTCCGGCGCGGTGGCGAACTCGGCCCAGGTGCCGATCCCGACGGGGTCGTGGAGGAACTGGCCGCAGACCCGGTCGCCGGCGCGCAGGTGCCGGACCTTCGGACCGGCCCTCTCGACCACTCCGGCCCCATCGATCCCGACTACGAGCGGGAACACGTGGGGACGTCGACCGTCGTAGATCCCGTCGACGATCTTCCAGTCGAGCGGATTGACGCCGGCGGCCTCGATCCGCACGAGGACCTCGTCGTCGGCCGGCGTCGGCGCCGCTACCTCGAGGAGCTCGGGGTCCGTACGGAACGAGCGAACCGCCACCGCGCGCACGGCACCGGGGAGGGAGCCCCGCTATGAAACCCCGTCCCTCGGCCGCGACGGCCGGCGGCGCGGCGCCCGCGGACGATAGTTCTTATCCTCCGAGCCGGAGTGGCTCTGCCGATGGGGGCCCTCGGCGGGAATCCGCCCTATTACCGCCCGGAGGGATTCGAGCCGCACCGGCGGGCGCATCGGCTCCGCTGGATCGTCACGATCATCGCCGCCGTGCTGATCGGGCTCGCCCTGCTCCTCCTTGTGATCGCACTCTACCCGGCCTCCTTCGGACTGGCTCCGTCGAACGGGATCCGGTTCGGTGCCTTCGGCGGGTTCTTTCTCTTCTTCTTCATTCTCGTGCTCGCGTTCTTCATGGTCCGGGTTCTCTTCTGGAGCGCCCGCGCGGGACGACGCGGGGGCGGACGGCAGAACGGCTACGGCCCGAACCGTCCGGTGATGATCGCGCGGATGCGATACGCCCGCGGAGAGATCACTCGGGAGCAGTACGAGCAGATCCTGCAGGACCTCGGGCGGGGACCCCCGCCGCCCTAGCGCCCGACCGGGATCCCTATGATGGAGGACAACTCCCCGCCGTCGAAGCGGGCGGCCCTCGCCACGGGGATCGCGCTCGTGGTCGCGGGAACGTTCGGGTTCCTGCTCTTCTCGGGGTACCTTCCCGGCCTCAAGCCCGACTACACGCCTCCGACGACGGTCTCCGTCGATGGCCGGCCCTACTACTGGTCCAACTACTACTTCCCGTGGCCGCTCTGGCCGCACAACACGACGACCCCCACGAACGCCTCGCTCCACAATGCAACCTTCTGGATCTGGGTCACCGGGTGGTACGAGGCCGGCGGGGGGTTCGTCCACGGGAACGCCTCCGAGCCGAACGGTTCGGTCGTCTCCTTCGTCCTGGGCGGGCCCTCCGACACGCCGGATCGCGCGACCCTCTACCTCTCGCCGGACGGAGCGGTCGGGGCGATGTGGACGGGGGCGGCGTACCTCCAGCTGCTCGTCGTCGATCGCACCGCGACGTAGTCCCGCGCGGGAAACCCGGAGCCCCGAGGCTTTAGCCTCGCCCTACCTCCGTCGCCCACGGCGGAGCCCGCAGCGTCGAAGAACCGGTTCCGCGCGGTCCTGCGGAACCGGCAGTACCTCTGGTTCATGGCCTCGTGGACCTCCGCGAGCGTCGGGTACTCCGTCTACGCGATCTCGATCGTCTGGCTCGCCTACACCGTCTCCCACAGCTTCCTCGTCGTGGGGGCGGCGCTGTTCATCGAGCTCGCCGTCTACACCCTGAGCTTCCTCGCCGGTCCCGTCGCCGACCGGATCGGGAACCAGCGGACGATCTACATCGCCTGCTATCCGGTGATGGCCGCGGCGGCGATCGTCATCGGCGTCGCTCACCTCGACGGGTTCCTCACCGTCCCGGTGCTCCTCGGCCTCATCGCCCTCATCTCGGTCCTCTGGGACATCGCGTGGGCCGCCGGCAATGCGGCGCCCGGTCTGCTCCTCTCCGCCGACGAGCAGTTCGCGGGCCAGGGCGTGTCGGCCGCCGTCGGCGGGGTCAACCAGATCGCCGGGTACGCCGCCGGCGGTGTCCTGATCCTCCTCGTCGGGCCCGGCGGCGGGATGCTCCTGTACGGCGCCCTGCTCGCCGTCGCGGCGGGACTCGCCGTCCCACTGGTGATCCGACCGAACCCCGTTCCCGGAGAGACGTTCGGGGCGAGCCTGCGTGCGGGGTGGGAGCGGATCTGGAACGAGCCGGGCAAGCCGCTCTTCCAGCTGGCGTCCGTCGACGCGATCGCCGGATTCTACAGCGCGATGCCGGCGCTTCTCATCACCCTGCTGGCTACCTCGACGTTCCGCGCCTCGACGCTCGCCTACAGCGGTCTCTTCGTGAGCTACGTCGTCGGCGGCACCGTAGCGGGCCTCCTGCTGGGCCACTGGAATCCGCGCTCCTCGGTCGGCCTTCTCCTCGTCGGAAGCCTCCTCGGGGTCGCCGCGGCGTTCGGCCTCGTGATCGTGCTCCCGCCGGTACTGGCGCTCGGCGTGGCGGCGTTCCTCGCGATCGGGTTCCTCTCCTCCGCGTATCTCGACGTGAAGTACGCCCTGTTCCGGGGACGGTTCGCCCCCGGAGAGCAGGCGCGGCTGATCTCGAACATGTACCTCTTCCCGGGGATCGCGAGCTCGGCGGGAGCGCTCCTGTTGGGCTCCCTCGCGAACGGCGTGGGGCCCGCGGAGCTCGCGGCCGTCGCGGCGAGCGGTTTCCTCGCGGCCGGCGTGCTGGGCGCGGCGTTGCCGGCGGTCCGATCGTTCCGTTTCTGACCGACGCCCATCCCGAGCGGAGCCGGCTAGAGGACCGAGGTCGCGTAGATGACGAGCAGGATCGCCGACACCACGGCGACCGCCCCCGCCACGACGAGCCAGATCGTGAGGCGGATCCGGTCGCGACGGTCCTCCTCCGGCGTGGCCGGGGGCTCCGCGGGTGGGTCGCCGGCCCCCCCCAGCGGGACGTAGCGCGACGTGAGCGCCCAGGCCTCGGTCTCGCCCGCGGGAAGTCGGCGGAGCTCCTGCGGGGAACGCTCGGACGCGAGCCGCCCCTCGAGCGGTGGGGATCCCGCGGTCCACTTCGTCGCGACGCCCAGCGTGCGGCGTTCTCCCGCCGCGA
>JASHSX010000010.1 GCA_030040865.1 Thermoplasmata archaeon
GTCCACGCGTACTTCGGCGACAGCAACGCCGACGGCCTTCGCCGGTTCCTCGCGAACGAGATC
The DNA here is from genome assembly GCA_030040865.1 of Thermoplasmata archaeon. Taxonomy (GTDB): domain Archaea; phylum Thermoplasmatota; class Thermoplasmata; order Lutacidiplasmatales; family UBA184; genus Lutacidiplasma. Next base: position 64 of record JASHSX010000010.1, read on the forward strand.
GACGACCGGGAGTTCGTCCGCACGGACGTGCGGGTCTGGTGGAAGCATGCACCGGACCTGACGATCGAGGACCTGGAGCGGATCCTCGAGGACGTCCCGCTGATGCCGGGCGCCGGCCGGCTCGTCGCAGGGCTCCGGGATCGCGGGGTCCGGACCGCGATCGTCAGCGGCGGCATCGACGTCCTCGCCCGGCGGATCGGGCGCGAGCTCGGCATCGACGTCGTGCTCGCGAACGGCTTCCGCGTCACCGCGGACGGTCGCCTTACTGGCGAGGGGATCATCCGCGTCCCGATCCAGGAGAAGGAGGCGGTCCTCGCGGGTCTCCAAGAGCAACTCGGATTCTCGCCCCAGGAGACCGCCTCCGTGGGCAACTCCGCGATCGACGTGGGCCTGTTCCGCCGGAGCCGCATCGGTATCGCCTTCCTTCCGGAGGACGACGAGGTCCGGCGAGCGGCCACCCACATCGTCGCCGACCGCGACCTCGGTCAGGTCCTGCCGCTCCTCGAGGCGTTCCCGGCGGGGTAGGCGGTCGCGGGAACCGTTAAAGGCCGCCTGAAGGTCCCCGCTCGCTCCATGGAACCGTACTCCGCCCTGCTCGAGCGGGCCCGCGAGAAGCTGCCCCCGGTCCAGACCGGCGGCGAGCGCTTCCAGGTGCCCGATCCGGACATCATGACCGACGGGAAGAACACCGTCATCCGGAACTTCCAGGAGATCTGCGGGGTCCTGCGGCGGGACCCGGACCACGTGATCGGCTACCTCGCGAAGGAGTTCGGGTGCCCCGGTGTCCTCGACCTCCCCCGGGCCACCCTCAAGTCCCGGCTCGCCAAGGACGCCATCGCGCAGCGCATCCGCGAGTACACCGCGAAGTACGTGATCTGCTCCGAGTGCAAGCGCCCGGACACGCACCTCGTGAAGGACGGACGCCTCACGCTCCTCGTCTGCGAGGCGTGCGGTGCGCAGCGACCGGTCACCGTGCGCCGGGTGATCACCCCGGAGAAGCCGCGAGCCCCGGTCGTCGTCGGCGAGGTGTACCGCGTCACGATCGAGGATGTGGGCCGGCGAGGCGACGGCGTTGCGAAGAAGGAAGGGTTCGTCATCTTCGTGACAGGGGCGACGCAGCGCGGCACGACCGTGAACGCCAAGATCACGAAGGTGCTCGGCAACAACGCCTACGCGGTGGTCCAACCGTAGCGGACGATGCGCAGCGCTCGGTGGCTCGGGCTGCTCGCGCTGTACGTCGGAGCCCAGCTGGTGGGCCTCGCGCTCGCCGACCCGTTCCGGTCGGCCGGCCTCTCGTCGACCTCGAACGCCCAGAGCGCGACCGCCCCGCTCGAGATCATCGCCATCATCGTGGTCGCCCCGCTCGCGATCCTGCTGATCGCGCGATGGAAGGGTGGGCTCGTCGCGCTCCGCCACCTGATCCTGCTCGCGATCGCCGGGGCGCTCTTCTTCACGCTCGACGCGACGTTCTCCCTCCTGCCGCCCGGGCTCCTCCTCCAGCCTCCGTACGCCGCGGAGATCGTCCTCGACCCGGCCGGGATCGCCGCCGGGACCCTGAGCGCCGCCCTCTACCTCGCCCTGCTCATGGAGCCGCAGTGGTACGTCGTCGACCTCGTCGGATTCCTCGCGGCCGGTTCGCTCATCGCGATCCTGGGGATCTCCTTCGCGATCCTGCCGGCGTTCATCCTGCTCATCGCCCTCCTCGTCTACGATGCGATCGCGGTCTACGGTACGAAGCACATGGTCTCGCTCGCCGAGGTCGTGACCGACATGAAGCTCCCGATCCTGATGGTGATGCCCGAGACGGCGGGATACGACTACGCGCACTCCGGGAGCCTGAAGGAGCAGCGCGCCCAGCCCGTGGAGGAGCGGGCCGCGCTGTTCATGGGTCTCGGGGACGTCGTGATCCCGGGAACGCTCGTGGCCGCGGCGTTCGTCTGGCTCCCTTCGAGCCCGCACGTCTTCGGGCTCGGGGCGAACGCCGTGCTCGCGCTCGCCGCGCTCGTGGGCTCGCTCGTCGGGTACGGGGTCCTGATGACTCTCGTCCTCCGCGGCAATCCCCAGGCCGGCCTCCCGCTGCTGAACAGCGGCGCGATCGCGGGATACGTGATCGCCTACCTGCTCGTGTTCCGTTCGTACACGCTCGGGTTCACGGGAGCGATCTGACCGGGAGCGGAGGGAGAGGCGGTGCCGCGCAAGGTGGAGGACATCCGGATCGACGACGCGCCGACGCTCGACCGGCTCGCCCGGCGTATGGAGGCGGCCGGCGGCTTCAGCGCGAAGGGGGTCGCCGACGGGGTCGACCTCCTCGCTCGGATCCTCGGGGACCGCGAGATGACCACCTTCCTCTCGTTCCCGGCCGACCTCGTCGCCACGGGAACACGAGGCGTGCTCGCCTCGCTGGTCCGGGACGGATACGTCGATGCGATCGTCACCACCTGCGGCACGCTCGACCACGATCTCGCACGCGCCTTCCGCCCGTACTACCACGGCGCGTGGGACCTCGACGACCGGGACCTGCGGCGCCGCCGGATGTACCGGCTCGGGAACGTCGTGATCCCCGAGGCGAACTACGGAACGATCGTCGAACGGAAGATGCAGGCCCTCCTGAAGCGGCTCTGGGCGGAAGGGACCCGGTCCCTCTCGAGCCGGGCGCTCGCCGCTGCGATCGGCGCGTCGATCCCGGCCACGGCCCGATCGAGCATCCTGCGCGCGGCCTACGAGCGGCGCGTCCCCGTGATCGTTCCCGGGATCACGGACGGCGCCGTCGGCTCCCAGCTCTGGCTCTTCTGGCAGGACCACCGGGCGTTGACGCTCGACCTCTTCTCGGACGAGCAGGCGCTCTCCGACCTCGTCTTCGACGCCCGCCGGACCGGAGCGATCCTCCTGGGCGGAGGGATCTCGAAGCACCACACGATCTGGTGGAACCAGTTCCGCGACGGGCTCGATGCCGCGCTCTACCTCACGACGGCGGTCGAGTGGGACGGGAGCCTCTCCGGCGCCCGGACCCGCGAGGCGATCTCGTGGGGTAAGGTGAAGACGACCGCGAAGCACCAGACGGTCGAGGGCGACGTGACCGTACTGCTCCCGTTCATGGTCGGTGCGGCGCTCGAGCGCCTGCGCCGATAGGGCGGCCCGCCCCCGAGCCTTTATCTCCCGCGGCCCGGGTGGGCCGAGCCGTTCCGCGGGCCCGTAGCTCAGTCCGGTCAGAGCAGGCGGCTCTTAACCGCAAGATCGGGGGTTCGAATCCCTCCGGGCCCGTCGAACCCGAACGGTTGAGAGGGTCAGGGCGCCGGGCCGCCCGGCGGCGGCCCGGATCCGGGCGGGGGCGTAGACGATCCGCCCTCGGGGGGCTTCCACTCGGACGCCGGTTTCGGCGGCTCCTTCTTGTTGTCGCGCCGGCGGCGGGACGCGATCAGCACGATCAGGACGAGCGCGAGCGCGACGATCCCCGCGGCCACCCAGGTCCAGGGGAACGGCGATGAGCTCGAGGTCGTGGAGCCGGAGGACGAGGAGTTGGCGGTCACCCCGAGGGTCGCGCTAGCGTTCGCGAAGTTCCCGAAGGAGTCGTTGACCTCGATCTGGGGCGTGTAGGACCCTTTCGCCGTGGGCGTGCAGACGAGCGTCGAGGAGTCCGCGCTCGAACAGCCCGGCGGCAGGGCGGTATATCGGTACGTGAGCGCTCCGGTGAAGTATCCAGCCACCGAGGTCGTGAGCGTGCTCGAATTGCCCAGACCGATCGAGGTCGGCGACGCGACCAGGGTCGCCGTGAGATGCGCCTCGACCGAGAGCGTGGCCGAGCCGATCGCATGCTGCCCGACCGGGTCGGTGACGTTCACCTCGATCGTGTAGACGCCGACCTGGGTCGGCGTGCACGCGAGCGTGGACGCGTTCGCGCTCGTGCAGCCCGCCGGGAGATCGAGGTACGCGTACGTGAGTGGGGCTTGGCCCCCGCTCGGGGTCGCGGTCAGCGTCGTCGAGCGGCCCAGAAGGATCGGGGTCGGTTCGGCGGTCAGCCCCGTGGTGAGCGGAGGGAATACCTTCGTCACCGTGAGCTCGGCGGTCGCTGCCGCGACGTCCCCGATCGAGTCGTTGACCTCTACCTTAGGGGAGAACCGGCCGGCGGCAGAGGGAGTGCAGCTCAGATGAGCCGTGTCGTCCGAAACACATCCCGCGGGTAGATCCGAGTACACGTACGTCAGAGACCCGTTCGGGTTCCCACTCACGGTCGCGCTGAGAGTCGTTGTGTTCCCGAGGTCGATCGAGTCGGGGCTCGCGCCCAACACGGCGGCCAGGCTACCGACGAACAGGCGTGCCGTGGCGTTGGCCATCGAGTCGACGTTGTCCGATACGTTAACGCCGATCACGAACGAGCCCGCTTCGGTTGGCTCGCAGTCGAGCGTGGAGGAATTCTCGCTCGTGCATCCGCTCGGGAGGGTCGAGTAGGTGAACGTGAACGGCGCCACCCCACCGCTCACTGTCGCCGTGATCGTGGTCGTGTTGTTGACGGGCAGCGCCGAAGGCTCGGCCTCGAGGGTGACTCCCAGGGGCCCGGTGCGTGCCGTCACGGTGAGCGTCGCGGACGCCTTCCCCGATCCGCCGCCGGTCTGGTTCACGAAGACCCACACCGTGTAGGTTCCCGTCCGGTTCGGGGTGCATGGGAGGTCCTTTTCATTGACCGTAACGCACCCGGGGGGCAGACCGGTGTAGTTGTAGGTCAGTGTCGACACGGGGTTCTCGACCGTCGTCTCGAACTCGGTGGTCGAGCCGTTCTCGACCGTCGAGGGTTCGGCATTCAGATAGACGACCAGCGGGGGCGGTGGTTTGGTCACAGCGCCCGTGCTCAGTTGATAGACCGCGCCGGGGTAGGTGCCGGAGACGAAGAGGTCGCCCGTAACGCCGTCCCACGCGAGGGGTCCTAGACTGTCCCCGAACTGGAGATACCCGTAGTAGGTCCTATTCGTCGCGTTGATGAATCCCAACTCACCACCGGGCACGAGCGGGATCTCGGTCGGCTCGGTGAAGATGATCGTCTCGTTCGTCGCGTCGTACGTAAGGAACGTCGGGTAGCCCAAGTAGCCGGTTGGGATCGGGCCGAACGCCGCGTACGTGGTCGCGTTGAAGACCGCGACGTCTCCCTCGTCGCTGTCGCCGACGAAGATCGTTTGATTCACGGGGTCGTACGCGAGTCCGAGAGGTTCATCTCCCACGTCGTCGATCGTCTTTACCACGCTAAGGTCGGGCGGCGATCCGCCGATCACGCTCAGGGTGTCGCTGTCCTCGTTCGAGACGAATATCGTATTGTCGCCCGAGTCGAAGACGGCGCCGATCGGATTGCTTCCAACGTCGACCCACTCCACCACACCGGGCACACCCGGCTGGAGCACCGTGACATTGTTGTTCCCAAAATTGTCGACGAACAGCAGGTCGTCGAGCGTATCGAAGGCCATACCGGCCGGATAGGAGAAGTCGGTCGTCGGGAAATACGAGACCGTGTAGTTGAGCGCATCGACGACCGCGACGTCCGCTTGGCTCACGTTGTATGGGTCGAAGTCGACGAAGACCGTGTTGTTGTCGGGATCGTAGACCACGGAACCCCCTACCCATCTTGGGGAGAGTGTATTGTAGCCGACGAAGAGCGAGTGGGTCACTTGATCGGTCTCCGCGTTGACCCAGTCGAGGTCACCCGATTGACCGTCGTACACGAACGCGATGTTCCCTGCCGAGTTCGTCGCGACCCCGTATGGGAGGTCATACAGGGGACCCCAGGCGGCGATCCCGTTCGTCGCGGCCGATATCTCCGTGAGATTGACGGACGGACCGTGGTCCTGGTCCTGTTCGACGACCAAGACCCGGCCCATGGCGGCGTCAAACTCCATGCTGTCCGGGTTCGAGCCCTTGGCAAGTGTCGTCACCGCCACCGGGGCGTTGACGGATCCCGAGGTAGGCGCTGGCGAGTACTCGGTCACGTTGTCTTGGAAAAACTGGGCTACGAACAAGGCACCGTTGGATGTATCAAGGGCCAACCCGTCGTAGGCGTAGGTCTCGCCGGGCGCTAGGGAGATCGATCCGACCCAAGTGCTGGTGGCCGGGTCCAAAATCTGAACCCCCGGGCTCAGCCCGGAGACGTAGAGGAGATTATTGTCTGGATCGAAGAGCGAGATCCCGGCCTGCCCGGAGCCGTTCAAGCTGAGATCGGCGTGGTCTGTCGCAGGGTCTGTCTGAGGGAACCCGGTAATGTTGTCGCCCGAGGGTCCACACGCCACGTACAGGTATCCGTTGTCTGAATCGAGCGAGATGCTCTCTGGTTCGCCACCAATCGGAAAATTCGACACGACGGCGTAGCTGGAGGCGTCAATCTCGGTCGCGCTAGCCGAACCGAAATTGGTGACGAAGACTGCGTTGACGTCACTGTCGTAGACCAGGGCTGTTGGATCAAGGCCCGTCGAGACATTGGCTTCGAGGGCGTAAGTGCTCGCGTTGTAGACGGCCACCGTGTTCGAAGTGTCCGCCCCGGTGACCCACATGGTGTTGTTCGTGGCGTCGTACGCGATCTGCGAATCCATTCCGCCCGGGAGGATTCGGACCCCACTGTCGTTCGAGACGTTCATCACGTCGATCCCGGTAGTTCCGACATTGCCGCCCGCGATCCAGTCCGTGCCGTTCTCGGAATCGAGCGCGGAGATCTGCGGGAAGGATGTCGAGAGCGACGGGACGTATCCGGAAAAGGTGGTTCGATTGTACAGCACGAGGGTGTTCGTCACCGACGCCAAGAAACTCGCAGCGTCGGGGTGGGAGTCGGACTGTGACGGGAACGCCTGAGCCGTCTCTGCGGGCGCGCCAGCTAAGTCCGTACGATCGGAGGCGGGCAACTGCGAATTGATCGCACTCGCGCCGGTGGAGAGCACCAGCACGAAAAGGACCAGGGCAACCGGAACAGCGACTCTAACGGGCGTCCGGGAGAGTTGGCGACCTACCATCGCGGGATTCGGGCGGCTCCTAACGTTACCCAAACTTAACGGTGTGGTCTACCGCGGGTGCTCCCGCCGGTGGGCGGCTTCCGTGAGGCATTAGAGCCACGTTGCGCATGTGTAGCCACCGAACCGGACGGGGGGACATTCCGGACAACGACCCATCGGTGCATCGCGATCTTCCGGTCCCGGGCGAATCCTGCCTTCTCGAACATTCCCAGGGTGCCGCTGCACAGGAACGAACGCGAGACCTTGCGGCCGGTTACGTCCTCGGGGTACGCTTCGACGGTGCCGCCCCCAAGCTCGCCGATGGCCCCCAGAGCGCCCCGGAGTGCGACGGTCGCGATCCCGT
>JASHSX010000091.1 GCA_030040865.1 Thermoplasmata archaeon
GCGTCGGAGGCCCAATCCGCCACGAACGTCGCGTTCGTCACCGAGTCGTACACCACGCCGTAGGGGTCGACCCCGACCGACACCGTGGCCACGATCTTGTCCGTCGCGCCTGAGATCACGCTTACGTTGTGGGAGTCGAGATTGGCGACGAACAGATCGTGCGATCCCGGGCCGTAGGCGATCCCCGCGGGGCTGGACCCGACGTGGATCGAGGCGAGGACCGTGTCCGAACTGTCGGAGATCACCGCCACCGTGTCAGACCCCTCGCTGGTCACGAACACCTCGCTCTTGGCCGGGTCGTACGCGAGCCCGTAGGGAAGGGTCCCGACGGCCACGGTCGCCACGACGGCGTTCGTCGCGTCCGAGATCACGCTCACGCTCCCGGCGGCCTCGTCGGCGACGAACACCTCCTTCTTGCCGGCATCGTAAGCGATCCCGATCGGATCCGTCCCGACGGTGACTGCGGCGACGACCTTGTCCGTCGCGGCGGAGATGACGCTGACGGTGCTCGAGCCGTAGTTCGCGACGAAGATCTCCTTCTTGCCGGTGTCGTAGGCGACCCCATACGGCAGCGAACCCACCGTGACGGTGGCCACGACCTGATCGGAGGCCGCCGAGATCACCTTCAGGCTCCCCGAACCGAGATTGGCGACGAAGACCTGGTTCGTGGCCGGGTCGTACGCGATCCCGGTCGGGTAGCTGGCCACGGGTATCGGGGCGACCGAGGGGTTGGCAGGCGTCCCGACCAGGTCGGATCCGGAAAGGCCCGGATGAGAGCCCGCGTCGGCGAACCCGACCCATAGACCCGCGGACACGGCGACAACGGCGATCAGAATCACGGCGACTCGCCGAATCGCCGGACTGCTGCTCGCAGCTCCACGGGCCGCCGCACGGCCCGTGCCCGCCCCAAGATCGGCCATTGCGCAAACGGCACTCGGGCAGAGGAGGGGGACAAAAACCTGCCGAATTTCCAGTTACCGATTGGATTCTCGCAAGGAGCGGGGCAAGCCACCAGTCGGCAGCCTCGTCCTACCGCCGGAGGAGCCTCCCGACAGCAGCGACAGCGGAGAAACGTCGGCGCCCCGGGCTGTATCACTCGGGAACGTGGTCTGCGACTCGAAGTTCTGCTACGGCCCTGCGACGACGCGGGATCGGCGCCCCCCGGGAGCCGCAGCGCGGTCAGCATCGTGCGGGCGGAGTCGAACTCATATCCCGCGCGCCCCGTTCGACCGCAGCCCACCGTGTCGGCCTCGAAACGGGAGATCGCCGTCCATCGGTCCGCCGGAGCGACGGCCTTCAATGCCGCGTGGACGCTGCTCGAGAAACCACGTCTCACGCGAGGGGAGGCGCGGGAGTTGCTCACGCTGGTCCACACTTCTCGGTATCACTGGGGAAAGGCGGGTACTCGACGGAACCGAGCGATCGCCGACTGGCAGGTCTCCCGCGCATTCGCCAAGCTCGGGGACGGCCCCTGGGCACTAGAGTACGCGCTCGCCTCGCTCTCCCTTGCCCGCCACGGCGCCGCAGACGAGCTCCGGCTCTCGGCCCACGAGGGGCTCGCACGGGCGTTGGCGATCGCCGGCCGGCCCCGAGAGGCTCGTACTCAGCTCGCGATCGCGCGGCGCCTGATGGCACGGCTCGCGCTGGACGCGGAAGGGCGCGAGATCTATGGCGGCCAGATCGCCGACACGGAGAGGCTGGTCCGGGCGGCTCAACGGCGAGGACGTCGCGTGCCGCGCAGCCGCGAGCGACGCCCGCGCCGGACTAGGTGAGACGGTACTCGCGTCGCCGGGAATCGTGCAGCGAGATCGACTCTTGGACGAGCCCTTGCCGACGTAGCGACTCGAGCGCGCTTTGAACGGTGCGCCGCGGCAGGCGGGACATCTGGGAGAGCTGGGTCTGGTCGAGGGCCCGATACGTCTCGAGGAGGAAGAAGAGGAACTTGGCCGCCGGGGGGCCGCGGACCTCCCGACTGGTGCGGATCGTTCCGAACGTCTCGCCGCGCAGGCCCAAGCGCTCGCTGGCGAGGGGGGCCACCGACCCCAGCGCCACGTTGCCCAGGTTCACGTCGGCCCCGAGCTCGCGGAGCAGTGACACCTGCTGGCTCTCGAGCGGTGCTTCGAGGATCAGGTCCTCGCGAGGATGCTCGGACAGAATGGACCGGACCCAGTCCCACTTGATCTGCCCGTCGCTGTCGTAGAAGCCAACGCCTCGGCCCGACTCCCGGCTCTCGAGGATCACCTTGCGCGGCTTGAGCGACCGCGCGTGGGCGACCTGGGATATCGTTTCCTTGAGCGAGAGCTGGTGTTGCGGGTCCTTCTTGCCGACCTCGATGAAATACGGGAGGCTGCGTCGATTCGCCTCCCGCGCCAGGGACTCGATCTGTCCCGGGGAGAGTTCGATGATTCCGCTCGAGATCTCCACGAGATCGAACTTGAGCTCCCGGACCTCGTCGAGGAACGGTCCCACTCGGTCGTGAACGACGGCGTACTCGAGCAGGGTCCCTCCGGTGGAGACCTCCACGCCGATGGCGTGATACTTCGCGATCCGCTCGCGGACGAGCTCCCGCGGCAGCAATAGCGGCAGACCCCAGCCGATCTTCGCGAAGTCGAAGTATGGTGCGAGGTATGAGAGCTCCTCAGCATGGAGCCCTTGGAGGCGGTCGAGGACGTGCGTGAGGCCGACGGCCCGGGGGCGCGCGACGGTCGCGGTCTCCGACGGAAAGAAGGCCGGTGTCGGTCGCTTGAGCGCAGAAGTTGCCATATTCGACCCTCGACGCGAGCAGATTGAAGGAGAGGGGCAGTATATCAATCCACCGACTTTTTCGCGCGATGGATGCGCATATATGCATGAACGTGTGTCGGCCGTTTTCTTCCCCGCGCTCCGACGCACTTTTCCCCGGCGGGGTCGTGGGGGGCGCATGGTCCCCAGAGCTCCCGCCCGCTGGGCGGCCCTCATCGCGGTCACGATCGCCGTCGCGGCCGCTCTCGGGGCCGCCCTCGGGGCCGCCCCGGGGGCGCGCGGGGAGTCGTTGGGGGAGGTCCCGCGCCCGGTGCCGCTCAACGTGACGCTCGCGGGACCGAACGGTCTCGTGCTCGGCTCGGCCGCTCCGTACTGGGCCAACGCGACCGGCGGGCACCCGCCCTACCTCTTCCGCTGGACGCTGAACGGGACCCCGATCGAGCAGAACCTCTCGAACGTCTCGCCCTCGAGCCAGCGGTTCGACTTCCGCCCGATGGGCGATGCGATCTACGCCCTCGCGGTCGAGCTCAACGATTCGGGAACCAACTCGACCTCCGGGCGGGCGCTCATCTACGTGACCGGCGCGAGCCCGGTCACGGTGACGGTGACGGCGCTGGGCGTAGCCGCGAACGGCACCATCGAGGTGGTGGCGCATCCGCACGGAGGATCGCCGCCGTACCGCTTCCAATGGACCCTGAACGGAGCCCGTTCCGGCTGGACCGCCGCGGCGACCGCCAACATCTCCTC
>JASHSX010000092.1 GCA_030040865.1 Thermoplasmata archaeon
GACCAAGGGGACCCGGTCTCGGTGAGGACGTCGTTCGCCATCGTGGTGACGCCGCCGTTGGCCCCGTCGGCCCACGTGCTCACCGAGCTCGGCGCGATCAAGGTCGAGCCGCCGTGGACGTACTGGCCGTTGATCACGAGGAACGGGATCGAGCTACCGGAGTAGGCCGTGACGTACGCCGACTGAACACAATTCGACGTGCTCGGGAACGTCCCGGTGGAGCCCGTCGAGCTGTTCCAGAAGTACTCCGAAACCTGGTAGGACAGCGCGGGCGAATCGATCTGGAGGTTCGCTAACACCACTTCGGGTGTGCTCGGTCCCGCGGCATCGGTCGGATCGGAGTACTGGAAGGTCGTTCCTGGTATCCCGTAATTCGAGCCAGAGAACCCGCTCTGGAACTCGGTGAGCGCTTTCCACATCGCCCAGCTGCTGGCGGAGCAGTACGGGCACCAGGTGGCGCCGTAGAAGTAGAAGACCGGAAGCCCGTTCTCCTGCCACGGAGAGGCCGACGCCTTGCCCCAGCCCGGTCCTGAAACGGTCCCGAGTCCCGACGGGAGGAACGGGCAACCGATCGCGTAGGCGACGAGCGTGATCGTGCCCGTCAGGACGAGACCGATCACGACGCCGTAGATGACCGTGGTCCGGAACTGCGTCGACCAGCGGGCGCCCGAGCTCCGCCAGAGGCCGAAGAAGAGGATGAACGCCGCGACCGCGAGGCCGAGGGCGAGCCAGGGCACGGCCATCAGCACGAGGCCGAGCGGCGACGGATAGACGTACGCGAGGATGAACCAGATGCCGACGATCGGCGTGAGGAGGTAACCGATCCGGGCGAGGGTCCACTTCCGCTCCTTGAGCTCCTTCTCCTTCTTCGCCGGCGCCGCCTCGGGGGTGGGCGCCCGCTCCTGGCGGGACCGACGCCGGTGGTAGAGCGCCCTCAGTGCCCGTCCGGGCTGATGGACCGACGCGTCGGGATGGAAGCCGACCTTCGGGTCCTCCGCGATCTTGCTCCAGTCCCACCCTTTGGAACGGAGCTCTTCGACGCGGTCCCAGTCGACCATCGTTAGACCATTCGGCCCCTCCTTTTCCTCTTTACTCTCGGGAGGCGGCCTCCGTCGCGCTTTTACCCGCGGCACGGTGGAGAGCCGCGATGCGGCTCACCTTCCTGGGTACCGCAGGTTCGTGGCCCACCAAGGAGCGGTCGGCGAGCGCGATCGCGCTCGACCTCGAGAAGGAGCTCGTGCTGCTCGACTGCGGCGAGGGCACGCAGCGCCAGTTCTTCCAGTCGAGCGCCTCGTTCATGCGCGTCCGTCGGGTCTTTCTCACGCACTTCCACGGCGACCACTTCCTTGGACTCCCCGGGCTCATCCAGAGCATGTGCCTCAACCACCGGACCGAGCCCCTCGACATCTACGGGCCCCCCGACGCGTCCGAGATGGTCGGGCGGGCGCTCCAGATGGGGTACTTCACGCTCCGGTTCCCGGTCGAGGTACACCCCCTCGAGCCCGGCGCTTCGCTCGAACTCGACGGCTACACGGTCACGACGTCCCCGACGATCCATCCGGTCCCCTCGCTCGCCTACCGGATCGAGGAGGGGCCGAAGCGCGGGCGGTTCGACGGCGAGCGCGCCCGCTCGCTCGGGATCCAGGGGCGTGACTTCGCCAAGCTCGAGGCGGGAGAGGCGGTCCGGGTCGGATCGACGGTGGTCCACCCGTCGGACGTGATGGGCGCTCCGCGGCCCGGGCGGTCCGTCGTCTACTCCGGCGACACGGCCCCGAGCGAGGACGTGACGAAGCTCGCGCGTCGCGCCACCGTGCTGATCCACGAAGCGACGGCGGCGACCGACATCGAGAAGGAAGCGAACGACTGGGGCCACTCTTCCGCCCGCCAGGCGGCCGCCGCCGCCCAGGCCGCCCAAGTCGCCGCGCTCTTCCTGACCCACTTCTCCGCCCGCTACAAGGAGCTGGAGGCGCTCGAGACCGAGGCGCGGATCGTCTTCCCCGGGTCGACGGCCGCGCGGGACCTCCTGGACCACCTGATCCTCCAACCATGATCGTCGCCGACCTGGTCGTGACCGACCTCGCCGAGGCGGCGACCCTCGCGCGCGGACCGGTCCCACGCACCGGGGCCGCGATGTCGGAGCTCTCCCGGGTCCCCCGCGCCGCCGTCGCGGTCGCCCAAGGACGGTTCGCGTGGGTCGGCTCCGAGCGGCGCCTCGCCCGGGAGGTGCGACTGCGGACCGGCGGACGGAGGGTCTCGGGCCGCGGAGGCACCCTCGTGCCGGGGTTCGTCGACCCCCACACCCACGCCCTCTTCGCCGGCGACCGCGCCTTCGAGCTCCCGCTCCGCAGCGCCGGCGCGAGCTATTCGGAGATCGCGCGCCGGGGCGGCGGCCTCTTCGCGACGGTCCGCGCGACGCGGCGAGCGACGGACGCTCGCCTCCTCGCCGAGACCGAGCCGCGGCTCCGCCGCATGGCGGGGTGGGGCTCGACCTCGATCGAGGTGAAGAGCGGCTACGCGCTCACGCACGCCGGCGAGCTGCGGCTGCTGCGACTCGTCCCCCGGCTCGCCGCGCGCGTCGGGGTGACCCTCGTCCCGACGTTCCTGGGCGCGCACGCCGTGCCGCCGGAGTACCGGGGCCGGGCGGACGCGTACGTGGACCTCCTCGTCCGTCGCACGCTCCCGGTCGTGGCGGCCGAACGGCTCGCCCGGTTCTGCGACGTCTTCTGCGAGCCCGACTTCTTCTCCGTCCGTCAATCCGAGCGGCTCCTTCGGAGCGCGCTC
>JASHSX010000011.1 GCA_030040865.1 Thermoplasmata archaeon
GTTTCGTTCTCGGCGACCGGGGCCGGGGGTTCCGGCGGCTACTCAGATGTGTGGACCGTGACTCCGGCCGCCGGCCTGTCGTGCACCTCCTCCGGTGCCACCTCGTTGAACTGCAGCGTCGAAGCGGCCGGGAACTGGAGCGTCAACGCCACGCTCAAGGACTCGGCCGGAGACACCGCGCTCTCCGGGGTCGCCACCTTGACTACGTTCGCCGATCCGTCGGCGGCGACGCCGACGGCCAATCGAACCGCCGCGGACGTCGGTCAACCCGTTCAGTTCGTAGAAGCCACGAGCCTCGGCTCAGGGAGTTACGTGTATGCCTGGTCCGGTCTTCCGTCGGGGTGCACCGCCGTCGATGCGGCATCGATCTCCTGCTCCCCCTCGTCGGCCGGACCGGCATCGATCCGCGTCAACGTGAGCGACTCGGACGGCGGGTCCTCCGAGAGCGGGGTCCTCGACTTCGAGGTCGACTCGTTGCCTTCGGTCACGGTGAACGAGTCGTTCTCGGCGGTCGATCTCGGCCAGGGGGACACCTTCACCGCTTCGCCGGCCGGCGGGTCAGGACTGTACTCGTACGCCTGGAGCGGACCCCTCGCCGCCGGTTGCGGTCCCTCCGGATCCGCGACGATCACCTGCACTCCCGTGAGCGCTGGGAACTTCACGCTCAGCGTGACGGTGGTGGACAGCAACGGTGGGCGCACGGCCGCGATGAGCCCTGTGCTGACCGTTCAGCCCGATCCCCAGATCCTCACGTTCGTAGCGTCGCCGAGCACGGTCCCGCTGGGAGAGAACGTGACGTTCTCGGTCGATGCGACCGGCGGGCTCACGCCGTACGCGTACACGTACACGGGCCTGCCCTCGGGTTGTGTCAGCACCAGCACCGCGGAGCTGGCCTGCACCCCGAGCGTGACCGGAACCTTCTCGGTCAAGGTCACGCTCACGGATGCCCGAGGCGCCTCGAGCCAGTTCAGCACCACCCTGGTCGTGAACCCGGCGACGGGGACGACCGGTGGCTCCTCCACCGGCGGGTTCACTTCCACGGAATTGGTGATCGCGGTGGCCACGGTAGCCGCTGCGGTGGTCCTGGCGACGGTGCTCGTGCTGCGAAGCCGGCGGGGCCAGCCGAAGTCCTGAGGACCGCCCCTCGAGTTCGGAAGGAGATAGGCTGAAGAAGCTCCGTCGCCACCGGGGGCGGACGCCCCGGCCGCGGGAGGACACCGACCGAAAGACCGTGACTCGTCGGTAAGACCAAGACCGGGTTCAAAAACTATTAAAGTGAGGTATCTTCTCTCCCGCACCGGACATGTTGGCTTCTTCGACCTCGAAATTGTGGACACTCGGTGTCGTCGCGCTGGCCTTGTTCGCGTTCGCCCTGGGCTCGGCGATGCCGTCCCACTCGACGCTCGCGATCGGTGGCGGGGCGGCCGGTTCCTCCCCCGGGACCGCAGCGCCGGCGGCGACTCCGACCCCGACCGTCGCGTCCCCGTCGTCGGCGAGCACGGCGAAGGCGCTCGCGATCCTCAACAACGTCCCGGCCAGCGGTTACGGACCCGTAGGAGGCGCGGGCTCCACGCCGTCCACCGTGCGGGTGGGTTCGACGCCGCCGAGCTCGCAGTTCGAGTACCCGCCCCGACTCGGCGCCACGCCGACCGAGCTTCGCGTAGCGAAGGAGCAGGGCCACATCACTCCCTTGTACAACGCGACGCCGGCCCCGACGGGGCTCGCGGACTTCGGCCTCCGAACCAATTCGGCGGGCACGGTCGTCCCGTACGTCCTTAACACGTCGAGTCTCTACGCTTCTCTCGACGCCACGAACCTGGTCCCGAACGAACTGTATTCGAGCAACCCGCAGTACTACGGTCTCCAGCTGAACGCCGTCTCGACGAACGTCACTGTTCTGGGAACGCCCGGGAACTCGTACTGGGCGCAGGACGTCTTCCACTACAACGCCTACGACCATACGGCGACGCTCGTCACGAACCTCTGGAACTTCACCTCGGCCACGACCAGCGCGCTCGGATCGAACCTGTTCTACTCCTACGGACCGCTCGGCTCGTATCTCAGCGCGGATACCTACGGGGCGTCCAAGGTCATCTGCTGCGTGACGTTCCCGTATCAGGTTCAGCTGTACCTGAACTCCTCGGTCACCGCTCAGGGGCGCAACGTCATCGACTTCACGGCCAACGTCGAGAGCCCCGACGGAACGTACCGGGAGCAGAACTGGGATTACGTCGTGTTCAACTCCACCACCAAGGGGGGTCCCCCGGTCACCGTCGCCTCGCCGTTCACGGCCGACGGGAACAGTTACAACGCGATCAACCTCACGAACGACTTCGAGGCGGTACTGATCGGCCCCAGCGGCGGGGACAGCACCGACTTCATCGGAGCGGACGCGACGCTCTCGCTCCAGTTCTGGAATGCGACCATCGGGAGCTACGAGTCGATCCCGTCGGCGATGGCGTACGGCGGCGAGACGGGCGAGACCTCGTACGGCCTGTCGGAAGCGTGGACGAGCGGCTCCGGGGGCCCGGGAGGTGCGGCCAACTGGGCCGTACTGTCGACCGGCGGGTCGGAGCTCAAGGGTCTCTGGAACGCGTCGACCCCCGAGGGAGCGACCCCGGTCACCCTCTCCATCACCCCGTCGAACGCCCTCGTCTTCCTGAACCAGTCCGGGAACGCCACCACGCTCAACGAAGCCGCGTGGGCCCCGACCACGCTCGACGGAGGGTCCTACGTACTGAGCCCCGGAACCTACACTCTGACGGTCGCCCTGAGCTACTATGCGCCTGAGACGGCCACGCTCGTCGTCCCCGCGACCGGCACCGTGGACGAGACGATCACCCTCTCGGGGGACCCCTCGCTCGGCGTGTACGTGCCGATCTACGTCTGGAACAACGACCAGTTCTCGGCGATCTCTTCGTCCGGCGCCGGAACCGAGTCGAGTCCCTGGATGATCGAGGACAGCCAGAGCGCGCCGATGCCGGCGATCTTCGGTCAGATGAACGACTTCGGGGTCCCGGTCTTCCCGGGCGTGTGGTTCTACGAGACCACCGCGTGGGCAGAGCTTTACCAGCCGGGAAGCTTCCAGACGGATGTTCCCCCGTACTACTGCGTCCTCGACTCCAACGCGAACTGCCTGCCCGGGACCAACGACCTGGCGTACAACTTCTACAACACGTCCCACGTCGCGATCGTCGGGGCGAAGGACATCTCGGGCTGGTACGCGAACTACGGCGGAGCGGCCACCTCCTCGTACGGGTTCTACGCGACGGCGAGCATCATCTTCTGGAACTCGTCGGACAACCTGGTCGCGGACAACGTCTTCAACGTCCAGACCGAAGGGATCTACCTCTACGGCGGCTCCTCGAACTACATCTGGGGCAACTACCTCAACTCGGGGACGCTGGTCGATCCGTACGGCATCCTGTTCCCCGTCGCCTACGCCACGGGGATCATGTCGGGAGAGGGCGGCGACACGATCTACAACAACGTGTTCAACGTCTCGGAGCCCGCGCTCCTGCTGTACTACAACATCTACACGGGAGCCTCGGCGAGCTTCACCGACGCGTGGAACGTCCCTCTGGAGTCGGCCGCGCAGGTGAACTACGCGCCCTCCTGGCCGAACTTCCCGCTCACCGGGGTCATCTTCGGCACCGCGCTCGACCACGCGGTCGACCAGGGCGGCAACTACTGGTGGAACTACGGTTGGAGTGCCGCGAATCCGTACAACCCGGTCGGGGTCCTGCCGTACGACGATGTCTGCGGCATCTTCGCGTATTCGAACGGGGAGGAGGCGCCGTGCATCCTCGGGGGCGGAGGCGACTACTACCCGCTCCTCCCGATCTCGGGCTACACGGTGACGTTCACCGAGTCCGGCCTGCCGGCGGGCACCCTGTGGTCGGTGGCCCTCGACAGCCAGACGAACTCGACCACCGGGGCGGCGAACGTCTTCCTCCAGGAGACGAGCGGCTCGTACACCTACGTGGTCACCGGACCTCGCGGCTACACGACGACCGCGGGGAGCGGCATCCTCACCATCACGTCCCCGGTCGACCAGACGATCACCTTCGTCGCGACCTTGCCCTCGACGGGCACGATCCAGGGCGTCATCACGCCGGCCACGGCGGCCGTCTCCATCGGGGGCACGTCGGTCCCCGTGGGGGCGGGCGGGGTCTTCAACACGACCGCGACCGCCGGCTTGGTCTCCATCGAGGCCGTGGACACGGGCTACTATCCGTACTTCAACAACGTCACGCTCTCCGGAGGGACGACGACGGCGCTTGCGATCACGCTGGACCCCCTCGCGCCGGTCACCGCCGCGAACGGTACGCTGGACGGCACGGTGACCCCCTCGACCGCTCAGGTGACGATCAACGGCCAAGCGGTGGCCGTGGGCTCGTACGGGGCGTTCACGCTGACGCTGGCGCCCGGACAGTACACGGTGGTCGCCCAGGCCTCGGGGTACGAGACCGGCACCGCGGTCGCGACCGTCGTGAGCGGTCGGTCGACAAGCGTTCCGGCGCTCGTGCTCACTCAGCTGCCCTCGTCCTCGAACGCCACCACGAGCTCGTCAACGGGCGGGATCAGCACCGAGGGCTGGGCGATCATCGGCGCCCTGGCCGTGGTCGCCGCCGCGCTCGCGGTCCTGGTAGTGGTCTCCCGACGCCGATCCGGCGGCGCGACGGCCCCTG
>JASHSX010000012.1 GCA_030040865.1 Thermoplasmata archaeon
CTGGACGCGCCGGGCTTCGCCCGTCTTGCGGAGCTCGCCCGCCGTGCCGGGCTCCGGCCGGAGCGCGTCGTGAAGCACTACGCGCGGCAGCGGGTCCCGCCCGAGGCGCGGGGCGGGGTCGCGGCCTCCTACCTCGCTCGACGGGAGCTCGTCCGGGCCGCGATCTCCGACGCGGGTCCGTGGTTCCTCGAGACCGACTTCCTCGACGATGCCCGACGGCCCGGCGCGGTCCTCGACCTCGCGACGGTGCCGCGACGCGCAAACGCGATCGCCGACGCTTCTCCCGAGCTCACGGACCGTCTGTGGATCCCGTTCGCGGAGTCGGTCGAAAGAGTGTATGGGATCCGGCCTTCCCCCGGTCCGGAGCACGTCGGATGACCGGGCACCGACGGCGGGGGCGACTGATCGCGATCGAGGGGATCGACGGATCCGGTAAGTCGACCCTGGCGCGGGCCCTCGCGACGCGGCTACGGCGGGAAGGGTGGGCGGTCGTGGTCCGACGTGAACCCGCCGACCCTCGGCTCGGTGCGCTGGCGCAAGCGACCGGCGCGGTCGACCCGTGGACCGGGGGCGTCTACTTCACGCTCGACCGGCAGATCGCCCGGCCCGAGCTCGAGCGAGCGCTCGCGCGGTCGGACGTCGTGGTCTCCGACCGATCGTTCTACTCGACGCTCGCCTACCAGGGGAGCGCCCTCCCGAGCGCCCAACGACGTCGGCTCGAGCGGCTCCAGCGGGCGGTCACGGTCGCCCCGGACCGGGTCGTTCTCGTGGATGTCAAAGCGTCGGTCGCCGTCACTCGACTTGGTCGCCGGTCCGGCGGACGGGGGCCCCTCGAGCGGCGCCGTACCCTCGAGCGCGTGGCGAGGGCGTACCGGATCCTCGCGCGGCAGCACGGCTGGACCGTGGTCGACGGCACGCTTCCGCGCCGGGCGCTCGTGGACGCCGTCGTGCGGGCGCTCCGTCTCCCGCCCGGTCCCCCGCGCCGACCGCGCTCGGCGAGAACGTGATATGGGCGGCGCTGGTGACCGCCGAGCACCATGAGTCCGGCGGGTCGCATCCTCCTCCACGAGGAGACGCTCGAGCCCTCGTACCTGCCCCCGAAGCTCGTCCACCGCGAGAAGGAGCTCGCCCTCCTCCTGAAGCGGGACCGAGAGGCGTTCCAGAAGGGGCTCTCGTACCACCTCCTGCTCCACGGCGGCGTCGGTTCCGGGAAGACCGCCCTCGCGCGACGCCTCGGATCGGACCTCGAACGGGGCGGCCGCCTGGGACAGCTTCCCGTCCGGGCCGTGTACATCAACTGCTGGCGGCGCGCGAGCGACCGGACGGTGATGCTCGACCTCCTTCGGAGCGTCCACGTCTCGCTGCCGGACCGCGGCTACAGCCTCTCGGAGATGCACGACGTCTTCGAGCAGGGCCTTCGGCGCAACCCGCAGCACCTCCTGGTGCTGCTCGACGAGGCGAGCGCGCTCGTGAAACAGGAGACGAAGCTCGTCTACCTGCTGACCCGCTCCCAAGAGGTCGAACTCGGGTCGATCTCGCTCGTGCTCATCGCGGTCGAGGACCTGTTCCCGTACCTCGATCCCGCGAGCCGGTCGAGCTTCGGGGTCACGCACCGGCTGTTCCTCGCGCCGTACGACCGAGAGTCGCTCACCGACATCCTCGAGGCCCGGGCGACGCTCGCCCTTCGACCGGGAAGCTTCGATCGCGACGTGCTCGAACAGATCGCGCGGATCGCGGCGCCGAACGGGGACGCCCGCTTCGCCCTCGAGCTCCTCTCCGGGGCGGCGCACGCTGCCGAGGACGCGGATTCGGACACGCTCACCCCCGAGCACGTGCGTCGATCGAAGGGATCGCTCCTGCCGACCGTCGCCGAGTCGCAGCTCGAGTCGCTCTCTACGAACGAGCTCGGCGTTTTGCTCGCGCTCACCCGCTCGCTGAAACGAAAGGGGACGAGCGTGGCGAGCCAGAAGCTCCGCGCGACCCACGCCGCACTGCTGGACGAGCTCGGTGGCAGCCCGATGAGCCGCACCACGTTCTGGCGGACCCTCAAAGAGCTCGAGCGCGACGGCCTCGTCACGCTCGACACGGGTCCGTCGGGCGAGTCGAACCAGGTCGGAATGGACGAGATGCCCGCGAGCTTCCTCACCACCCTTCTCGAGGAGCGGCTCGGGCAGAGCCGCGGCCGGAAAGCCTAAAGCCGCGCCCCGGGTCGTCGCGTCGTGGCGTCCGCTCTCCTTCCTCTCCCGACGGCCGGACGGCCGGAACCCCTCCCGTCGTGGATCCGCGTTCGTCCCCCGGTCGGGGCCCAGTACCCCGAGGTCCGGGACCTCCTGAGCGAGCTTCGGCTCGGTACCGTTTGCCGCGAGGCCCGGTGCCCGAACCTCCCCGAGTGCTGGTCGGCCGGCACGGCCACGCTGATGCTCCTCGGTACCGAGTGCACCCGTCGCTGCGGGTTCTGCGCGGTCACGACCCACTGGCCACGGGGGGTCGTCGATGCGAGCGAGCCGGCCCGGGTGGCCGAGGCGGTCGCGCGCTGGGGACTCAAGTACGTCGTGCTCACCCAGGTCTGCCGCGACGACCTCTCGGACGGCGGGGCCGCGATCCTGGCCGAGACGGTCAGCCGGATCCGCGACACGGCACCGTCGACCCGAGTGGAGCTCCTGATCGGAGATCTCGCGGCGAATCCCGGCGCACTGGACGCGCTCCTCGCGGAGCCCCCAGAAGTCCTCGCGCACAATCTCGAGACGACCCGTTCGCTCTCGCCGTCCGTGCGGGACCCCCGGGCCGGCTACGACCGGTCCCTGGGCGTGCTCGCGGACGCCCGGGCACGGGGCGCGGACGGTCTCGTCCTGAAGAGCTCGATCATGCTCGGCCTCGGGGAGACCGACGCGGAGCTCGTGACCGCGTTCCACGACCTGCGCGCGGCCGGCGTGAACCTCCTCACCCTCGGCCAGTACCTGCGACCGAGCGCCACGCACCTACCCGTACGGCGGTACATCCCGCCGGAGGAGTTCGATCGGTGGGGGGCCGTCGCGCGGGAGATCGGCTTCGAGGGGGTCGAATCCGGACCCCTCGTGCGCAGCTCGTACCGCGCCGACGAACTGTACCGGAGCGCCGTCGGGGCACGAGGAGGGTAGCGGATGGCGAAGAAAGTCAAGCGGAAGCTCGAAGAGGAGGAGGAGGCGGCCTTCGAGTTCCCGGCCTTCGACGACGCGGCGTTCGTCAAGAAGGAGTTCAAGCTCGCCCAGGGCCTGCTGATCGCGGGCCTCCTCTCGCTCGTCGCGGGTTTCCTCGCCTGGGGGGTGACCCTCATCGGCGGGCCGTGGTGGGGCTCCTTCGGCCTCGGCATCCTCCTGAGCGCGCTCACCCCGATGATCGTGGGCCGCCTCGAGCCGGCGTCGACCCTGTTCACGAAGGGCGACTGGATGGGGCTGATCTTCCTGGTGTTCTTCGGGTACCTCGCGATCTGGCTGCTGCTGCTCGACCTCGGGGTCCGCTAGGCGCCGGGGTCCGCGCGCCACGGGAGCCGACGGTCGAGCAGCGCCGTCAACGCCTCGGCCAAGGCGGGCGATTCGTCCGCCTCGCTAAGGGTGTGCACCGTGCCCGGGGCCGGCGCCGAGACGGCCAGGTCCTTCCCGAGGGAGAGCCGCGGGAGCGCGGCGCGGAGCACGCTCTCGATCTCCCGGTCCGGCCGCCGTGCGTCGACCCCGAGGCTGCCGTCCTCACGGACGTACGGCCCCTGGAGCACGGGAGCATCGTGCGCGGTCCACTTCTCCAGGAAGTGGCCAACCCGGTCGAGCCCCGCCGGCGGACCGTCCTGCGATCGGACCACCGGACGGCGGGCGTGGGCGACCTCGAGCACGACGAAGACCCGATGTTCCCCGACCGAGCTCGCCGAACCCAGGACCCGAAAATCCGACCGGGCCACCTCGTCGGCGATCGCGCGCTCGGCCTTGCGCACCTGCGGGAACAGCGTGTCGTCGACCAGTTCCGGACGCGGCAGCACGACGACGGTGACATGCGAGCCGCGCTCGTGCACGCGCTCGAGCGCGGTCGAGCGCGAGAGCGAGCGGGGCGGCCTCGGCTCGAACCACGACGGGTCCGGTCGGGCCAGGTATTCGCCGGCGGCGAGGACGAACAGGGCGAGGTTCCGACGCGAGAGGGCGCTCGCCACGTTCCGGTGCGGATCGACCGGGTCGGCGAGGATGAGCGCCACGTCGGCCGGGAGTCGCGGCGGCTCCTTGGCGGGCTCCTCGAGCCGGACCGGTAACCTCCAGCTCTGGGCGGCCCGCAGGAGCCCCCGCAGGCCGCCGAAGCGGAGCACGAGGAGTTCGACGAGGTACCCCGAGACCCCTTCGGTGCGCGCCTCGGAGCCGTAGACGCCGAGGCTTCGCAGGAACGCCTTCGCGAGTCGGACCTGGACGACGACCTCCGGCGTCTCGCGATCGGCGAGATAGTGCTGGTGGAAGGGGGTCCGATCGACGGGCGAGAGGGGGTGGGCAGGATCGGAGATCGCGAACCCCGGCACGGCGTCGACCCGGAAGCCGGCGAACCGGCCCCGAAGGTACGGGTGCTCCGCGTACCGGGTCTCGGGCTCCTCGAGCACGGCGCGGCCGAGCGCGAGGCCCTCCTCCCTCAACCGCTCGCGCGGTAGGTCGGGAGGGAAGAGGAGGAACAGGTCTACGTCGAGCCGGTCGGAGAGGAACGTCCCGCGGGCGGCACTCCCGGCCACGAGGGCGCGTACGAGCGGGCTCGAACGGGCCTTTGCCGCACCCAGCACCCGCGCGACGAGGTCGATGCGGACCTTCGCCAGCCGTGCCAGGAACTCGGAAGACGGGGCGAGGCGCGCCGCGGCCGCCGCCTCCGCGCGGTCCGCCTCCGCCGACCGCTCTCGCTCCCGAGAGTCGTCCGGCATCGGTCGACCGGGACGCCGGCCAAGAGATGAAACTTCGGCTCGAGGGCGCCGGGCCGGGGGCCACCGTTATCGGGGGCGGCTCCCTAGACCGGTGCCCCGAGACCATGGCGGCCGCTTCCCCGCATCCGGCGACGCTCTTCGAGCCGCTGGACGCCGGAAAGGTCCGCTGCACGGCGTGCGCTCGGTACTGCACGATCCCCGAAGGGTCGCACGGTTTCTGCTTCGTCCGAAAGAACGAGGGCGGTCGGCTCGTCCTCCTGAGCTACGGGCGGGCGAGCGCGGTCCAGGTCGACCCTGTCGAGAAGAAGCCCCTCTCCCACTTTCACCCGGGGGCTCGCGTCTTCTCGATCGGCACGGTCGGGTGCAACTGGCGCTGCCTCTACTGCCAGAACGCCGAGATCTCCCAGGAGCGCGAGGTCACAGGCCGGCCGCTCTCCCCCCGGGCGGCGGTCGAAGGCGCCGAGCGCTTTGGCTGCGCCGGGGTGACGTTCACCTACAACGAGCCGACGATCTTCCTCGAGTATGCCCTCGACGTCATCGACGCGGCCCACCGGGCGGGCCTGTTCACCAACTTCGTCACGAACGGCTACATGACGCCGGAAGCGGTCGGGGCGCTCGGCGGCCACCTGGACGCGGTGAGCGTCGACTTCAAGGGGAGCGGGGAGCCCGGTTTTCTCCGGAAGTACATCACCGCGAAGGGCCCCGAGCCGATCCGCGAGTCGATGGTCCAGCTGAAGGAGAAGGGCGTTCACGTCGAGGTCACCGACCTCATCGTGCCGCAGGTCGGAGAGTCGGTCGACGCGACCCGGTCGCTGGCTCGGTACGTCGTCGACCGGATGGGACCCGACACTCCGTTCCACCTGCTCCGGTTCCACCCCGACTACAAGATGCTCGACCTCCCCGAGACGCCGGTGCCCACGCTCGAGAAGCTCCACGCGGTCGCGAAGGCCGAGGGGCTGCGGTTCGTCTACCTGGGAAACGTCTGGGGACACCCTCTCGAGCACACGTACTGTCCGGGGTGCGGCGCGATCGCGGTCCGTCGCTTCGGGTTCACGATCCAGAAGTGGAACCTCGACCGACAGAACCGCTGCCGCGTCTGCGGCGAGCGGATCCCGATCGTGGGGAGCCTCGCCCGCGACTACGTCCCGACCTTCGCGACGCCGATCTAGCCCGACGTCCCTCGCGGGCACGGACCGCCGACAGGCCGGACGGCGGGGGCGCGGACCGGGCGGCCTCGACGACGAGATGGAGCGGGATCTCGACCATGAACGGACCCTGTACGCTCTTCTCGATCGCTTCCGGCCGCGGCGCGGGCTCCTCGAGCCGGGTGATCGCGAGACCGGCATCGCGCAGGAGCCGAGCGTAGCCGCTCAGCGTCCGCCGGTACGACGTCGTCGTCATGGTCACGCTCTCCGAGACGTGCCAAGGGATCGGCTTCGCGCCCTCCTCGCGGTACCCGCTCACCTTGCGCCAGACGCGCGCTTCGGAAAGCCCCGTGTCGCGGAGCTCCCGTTCGACGACCCACACCGAGTCGCGGTCGGTGTCGAAGCACGGGTGACCGATCGAGAAGACGAACCGCCCTCCGTCGTCGAGGAGGCGCGCGACCTCCCGGACGGTCCCGGCGGCGTCCGCGATGTCCATGAGGGCCATGTTCGCGACCACCAGGTCGAACGTGCCGTCTGGGAACTGCCGCAGGTCCGACGAGTCGCTGCGATCGAACCGGACGCCCCGGGGATCGGCCGCCTCCCGCGCGCGGGCGATCGCGATCGTCTTCGCGGACCCGTCGACCCCGACGGACCGCGCCGCCCCCTCTCTCGCGAACCGACGCGCGAGGTATCCGTTCCCGCACGCCAGGTCAAGCACCCGCAGACCCCGGACCGGACCGACCACCTCGAGCAGTACCGGATCGATGATCGCCCGGTGCCAGAGGTCCCCGTCCTCCCCCATCCGTTCGTCGCGCCACGCGGCGATCCGGTCCCATTCCGTGTCGTCCATCCGGGCCCGACTCTCGAGGCCACGCTCCGTTTACCGTTTGGCACGTCCGGACCCCGATCGGGCTCGGCCGCGGGGGCGGAGGTCGCGGCCGGTCCCGGCCGTGGCCCAACGGGCAAGGACCAAAATCCCGATGCCGGGGCCAGGATTCGAACCTGGGAACTCCTGCGAGAGCAGATCTTGAGTCTGCCGCCTTTGGCCGCTCGGCCACCCCGGCGCGACCCGTCACTGGGGGTCGTGGGTTATCCTTCTTCCGGTCCGTCGTCGCGATCCGGCGCGTCGTCGTCGGCCGGGAGCTCGCCGACCAGGGCTCCTTCCTCGAGCGGGACCGGAGCGGGACCGTCTCCGCTCGTGGCCGTCGGTCCGCGGTCGACCGTGCGGAGCGGCACGCGTCGGAGGCGACCGCACCGGAGGCAGCGTCGCACGCGACGGCCTTCGCGCAACCGTGTTCGAACGGTGCGGCCCTCGACCCAGTAGCTCGAACAGGCGCGGCAATAGAGGTCTCGGTACTCCGCCGGAAGGCGGACGTTGTACCGCATCCCGATCCGGCGTGCGAGCGCGACGTACCGGTCGGCGAGTTCCCCGTGTCCCTCCAAGGCTTCCCGCTCTGCCAGGGCAAAAAGGTCCGCGACCCGCTCGCGGGCGATGCGGACCATCGTGCCGGTCCGCCGCCCGCGACGACCTCCTTTCACGGAGGTTGCGGCTGCTGGCATACG
>JASHSX010000093.1 GCA_030040865.1 Thermoplasmata archaeon
TCGCTGATCGCCGCCCTCAACGCCCGAGCGCTCAACCCCCGGATCCGGATCGTCGTGTCGGTCTCCCGGCCCGAGCTCAAGCAGACCCTGAAGGCCGCGGGCGTCACGTACGTGGCCTCTCCGGGCGACATGGGGGGGCGCCTGTGCGCCGACGCCGCGTTCCGGCCCGAGGTCGCGAACGCGGTCGAGGACCTGACGACCACCGAGCTCGGCGCCGATCTCGAGGAGTTCATCCTGACGGAGACCACGCCGATCTCGAACCAGACCCTCCAAGAGGTCGAGCGGATGGTCCGCACGGCCTCCGACTGCATCGTGGTCGGCTACGCCCGGCCGGGGGCCGACGGCGAGTACGTGACCGTCATGAACCCCCCGTCGACCTTCCACTTCCAGCCGAAGGACGCGGTCCTCGTCCTCGGCACGCTGCAGAATCTCCACAAGCTCCAGAAGTGGATCGGCGTGCCGCAGGGCCGCTAGCCCAGCCCTCGCTCAGGGAACCTCGAGATCGTTCCCGAGGTTGCCCTCGGTCGCGCGCGACCCAGCGGATCCGTACCGGAAGACGGCTGCCGGAGGCGCAGCACCGCGGAGGGGGAGCCGGCCTCGGAATCCGACGGCTCGGGATCACGGGCCCGGTCCGAGCGGCGGGTACCTCCGACCGTACAGCACCTCCCCGTGGACGATCATCATCCGGCTCCTCAGACCCCAGGCGCCCAGGCCACCCTCCTGATAGCCGAGCTCCTTCCGCTCCACCTCGCGGAAGCCTCGCGATCCGAACAGACGCAGGCTGGCCGCGTTATCCTCCTCGACGGCCGCGTAGACGATCACGGCCCCCGCGGCCCGGAACCGGGCGATCGCGTCATCGAGCAGCAGGCCACCGACCCCGCGGCGGCGATCGGCCACCCCCACGGCCACGTAGTACACGTAGCCCACCTCGGGGACCAGCCGCTCGAGCATGGAGACCCCGGCGAGCCGACCGTTCTCCTCGGCGCCCCGGACGGCGTCGATCCGTCGCAGGGTGCGCTTCGCGTGCCAGCGGTAGATCCCCTCGAACGACTCGACGAGGATGGGAACGGCGCGCTCTCGAGCCTCCCCGACGAGGTCGACGATCTCGTACGGGGTCATCGTCGGCGAGCGGTCAGATCGAGCCGCATCTCCCGGCTCGGTTGGAAGCCGAGCCGGGCATAGACGGGACGCCCCATGGGGGACGCATGGAGCACCACGCGCCCGTATCGCCGGCGTTCGGCCCACTCGATCATCGTGAGCACGAGCCGGGTGGCCACGCCCCGCCGGCGGTACCGGGGCTCGGTGTACATCGACAGGATGTACGGGAGCCCGCTCGTCCCGACCCGCCCCGGCCTCGGCTGGTTGGGCGCGAGCCACACGGCACCGCTCCCGGCCGGTACCCCCTTCGGAGTCTCCACGATGTAGGCGAAAAATCGCTTCGCCCGACGTTCCCGCACGACCCAGCGCCGGTACGCCCGGTCGGCACGGTCGAGTTCGGCCTCGCTCCACCGCCCGATCTCGCGCCACATCCGCCGTCGGTGCCGCACGAGGAGCGGAAGATCCGCCGGAGTCGCGCCGCGAAGGAGAAGCTCCTCCCCCGTCGTGGCCCGGGCCGCCGTGCGGTTCCGGCGGACCTCCTTGGGAGCTCTCCTCGCCACGGCGTACGGCACTCTCTCGTACTCTTGAGAGCACCGCGGGGGCGTCGTACCGGCCCTGCGCTCATTACCGTCCGTTCGTTCGAGGACCTTGTGGCGCGGAACGACGTGGTCGAGTGGCTGCTCGAGCCGGACCAGCCGTCGGTCCGGTATCGGACCCTGACCGAGCTCCTGCACCGACCGGCCTCGGACCCCGAGGTCCGCGCGGCGAAGGCGGCCGCGCTCCGGACCGGCTGGGCGGCCGACTTCCTCGCCGACCGGGACCCCGGGGGCTGGTGGGGCGATCGGTCGAGCTTCTACACGCCGAAGTACCTCTCGACCCACTGGAGGATGCTCGTCCTCGCCGATCTGGGCGTCGGGAGGGACGCCCCGACGGTGGCCCGGTCGTGCGAGGTCTGGATGCGAGGATTCCGCCTGAACGGCGGCGGGGTCGGCGGGAACTCGAAGGGGGCCGGCCACCACTGCATCGTCGGCAACATGGCGCGCGCGCTGATCCGGTTCGGCTACGAGGAGGACCGTCGTGTCCGTCGCAGCCTCGAGTGGCTCGTGGAGACCGCGGACCCGAAGGGAGGATGGTCCTGCTGGGGCTCGGGCCGGAACTTGGACTCCTGGGAGGGCCTTGGCGCGTTCGCGGCGTATCCTCGCGCGCGCTGGACGGCGTCGATGAAGGACCGCGTAGAGAAGGGCGCGGAGTTCTTTCTCGACCGGGAGCTCCACCGCCAGGGCGCCCGGTACGCGCCCTGGTACCGCTTCCACTACCCCGTCCACTACTACTACGACCTGCTGGTCGGCCTCGACCTCCTGACGGCGCTCGGGTACGGGGACGACCCGCGCCTCCGCTTCGGCCTCGATCTTCTCCGCCGCAAGCGTCGTCGCGACGGGCGCTGGAACCTGGACGCCCAGCATCCGGACGCGGCGGGAGCGGTCGGCCGATGGATCCGGGCCCACCCGAACCGGGTCGTCCCGCTCCGCCTGGAGGAGGTCGGGCAGCCCAGCAAGATGGTCACGCTGCGCGCGCTCCTGGTCCTCGACCGGGTCGGAGGCTAGCGGCCCACCGGTCGGCGGGCCCGTTCGATCTCAGCCGAGGTCGGCCTCGAGGGCCGGGGCGAGGCGCCGCCGCCAGAGCGTGGAATCGGACGCGAGATTTGCCGCGCGGAGGCGACGGACCTCGGCCGGAGTGGGGGGACGCGAGCGGTGCTCAATCTTGAGCCCCCGGAAGTCGAGGTGCGACCGGCGCGGGCCGTCGGCCACGATGCGGTACCAGAACTGGGAGTGACGGTAGGGCCCGCTCACGTGGGTGTTCGTCCACGAGAGCTCTTCGGGGACGACCCGGACGAGGCGGGCGATGCGCTGCGATCGGCCGGCGCGGACCGTGGTGTCGGTGAGAACCAGCGTGTCGGCGGTGAGGCGCTGAACGACCCGCCGGCGACGGTCCCCGAAATAGGCGGCGTCGGTCGGCCGGAAATCCGTGGCCCACTCGAAGGCGGCGCCCGCCGGCGCCCGGAACGGCTGCCGGAACCGGTACTGGTAGGAGAAGGTCGTCATCCGAGTCTCCCTCGGAGGGCGGCGAGCCGTTCGGAGTACACAAGCTTGCGGTCGGCCGTCCGGCGGTTCGGCCCCGACATTTCCGCCGGTCGCCCGTATGCGGGACCGCGCGACCGGGATTCGGGCTAGGGTCATACGGGGCGGGGGTTCTGGCGGGCCGCCATGGCAGGGCCGGTCGTGGTCGGGAAGGACGTCTGGAAGGTCTACGGGAGCGGGGAGACGCAGGTCACCGCGCTGCGCGGGATCAACGTCACGATCGCCGAGAGCGAGATGGTCGCGGTGATGGGGGCCTCCGGTTGCGGGAAGACCACGTTCCTCAACTGTTTCTCGGGGCTGGATGACGTGACGCGCGGGGAGATCCTGCTCGACGGGCAGGACCTCCACCAGATGGACGACCGGGCGAAGAGCGAATATCGGGCTCGGCGGGTCGGCTTCGTCTTCCAGGCCTACAACCTCCTCCCGGTCCTGACCGCGACGGAGAACGTGGAGATGCCCCTCCTGATCTCGGGGGTTGCGGGCCGGGAGGCCCGGGAGCGGTCCCGCGCGATGCTCACCGACCTCGGGCTCGGCGAACGCCTCGACCGGAAGCCGGCGGAACTCTCGGGCGGGCAGCAGCAACGGGTCTCGCTCGCGCGCGCCCTCGTGGGCCATCCCGCGATCGTCTGGGCCGACGAGCCGACCGGCAACCTCGACGAGGAGGATTCGCACGCCGTGACCCAACTGCTCCGGCAGCTCAACCAGCGCTACCATCAAACGATCGTCGTGGTGACCCACGACCCGAACGTCGCGGCGTCGTGCGATCGCACCGTCCGAATGCGGGACGGCCAGTTCGTGAGCTAGCGCCTCATGGCCGCGGCGAACCCGGTCATCGGCCTACTGCTCCTCGTCCTGCTCGTCATCGCCGTCGTCCTCATCGTCCTCGCGCTCCGCCACCGGCTCGCCTTCCGCATCGGGATGCGGAACGTGCGCCGCGCGCGGTCGCGGACCATCCTCCTCATCCTCGGCCTGCTGGTCGCGACGACCATCGTCTCGGGCAGCCTCGTCGTCGGGGACACGATCACCCAGGTCGAGGTCCACTACACGGTCCTCGGGGTCGGTCTCAACGACGAGATCATCGGGAACGAGTCGCCGTCGGGGGCGTACACTCCGTTCGCCTACTCCGTGTTCACGGACATCAACGCCACCCACGGCCACGACCCGTCGATCGCCGGGATGGCCCCCGAGGTGGTGAGCCGGGTCTCGGTCTTCGATCGGACGTCGGGGATCCCGCAGCCGGGCCTCTACCTGATCGGCGTCAACGCGAACCAGAGTTCCCAGCTCGGCGACTTCGTCGCCGACAACGGGAGCGTCGTCGTCGGTCCCGGTCCCGGCGCGATCTTCCTCGACGATCTGGCGGCTTCGGAGCTCGGGGCTTCCGCCGGGGACCACGTCCTTCTCTACGGGGTCTCCGCGACGCCGGTCCCGGCGGTGGTCCAGGCGGTCGTTCAGGACAACCTCCGCGGAGCGTTCCCGACGGGGGGCGTGGGCAACTACGGCAGCGTCATCACCGATCTCGCGACGGCGCAGCGGCTCCAGAACCTCTCCGGGGCGATCAACGTCATCTCGGTCACCAACGTCGGGGACCAGGCGAACCGGCTCGCGCTGGCCCCGAGCGTGAGCGCGACGCTCAACACCACGCTCGCGACCCTTCCCGCCGCGAGGGGCCTTACGGTCCAGCAGGTCCTCGTGAACGGGCTCGCCGCCGCCGACTCGGCGGGGTCGAGCGTGGAGACCCTGTTCCTCGTCCTCGGACTGTTCTCGATCGCCGCGGGGGCGATGCTGATCGTCGGGATCTTCGTGCTGCTCACGGAGGAGCGGAAAGGGGAGATGGGGGTCCTCCGGGCGGTCGGACTCCAGGGACGAGAGCTCGTCTACTCGTTCCTCTTCGAGGGCGCCGCGTACGCGGCGGGTGCCGCCGCCGCCGGCACGTTCCTCGGGGTCGGGGTCGGCTACGGACTCACCTACGCCTTCAGCATCTTCGAGAAGGTCCCGGGACTCCCCGCGAACGCGTTCCTGGAGTCGTTCACCGTCACCCCGGAGTCGCTGGTCACGGCCTACGTCGTCGGTTTCGTGCTCACGATCGCAACGATCGTCGTCGCGAGCCGGCGCGCGAGCCGCCTCAACATCGTGCGGGCGATCCGGGACATCCCCGAGCCGCCCCCGGCGCTGCGGACCTACACGTACCTCGCCTTCGTCGGCGTCGCCGCCCTTCTCCTCGGGACGCTGCTGCTGCTCCGCACCTACTCCGGCACCTCGGACGAGTCGTACCCGATCCTGGGCGGGGCGATGATGATCCTGGGGCTCGCCCTCATCGCCTCCCGGTTCGTGCGCAACCGGCTCGCGTTCTCGGCCGCCGGCGCGGCGCTGCTCGTCTGGGCGGGCGACGGGAGCCTGCACACGTCCCTCCTCGGCACTGCCCACGGTGGCGGGATCTTCATCGTCTTCACCGAGGGGATCACGATGGTCGCGGGCGCGCTCTTGCTCTACGCGTTCAACGCCCCGGCGCTCGCGGCCGGTCTCCTCCGCGCGGCCGGGGGGCGGAACCAGCGGGCTCCGGTCGCCCGCGTCGCGCTCACCTATCCCGCCCGACGCCCGGCCCGGACCACGATCAGCCTCTCGATCTTCGCACTCGTCGTCTTCACGCTGGTCGCGATCGCCGGGGTCGGGGCGACGGTCGACGCGAGCCTCGGTACGACGCTCCAGCAGCAGAGCGGCGGCTACACGTTCCTCGCCTACTCCAACACGGAGGTCCCCGACCTCCCCGGTCTCATCGCCGGCAACACGACCCTCGCGCCGTACATCTCCACCGTGGTCCCGTTCGACCACGCCGGGGTCTACGTGAACGTGAGCGGCTACGCAGGGAACCCGTACTCCGACGACCTGTACGCCGCGCCCGCGAATGCCCCCCCGTCGTCGAACTTCTACACCACCAACCAGTACACTTTCACGGCGACCGAGAACGGACTCTCGGGCGCCCAGGTCTTCGACGAGCTCGCGTCGATGCCCGACGTCGCCATCGTCGATCAGAGCTACGCCGCGGTCTCGAACAACCTCGGCACGGGGTCGTCCGGTGCGCATCCCCACGTGAGCCCCGGCGGCACGATGCTGCTCACCAACCCCGCGACCGGGAACCGCACTACGGTCACGGTCCTAGGCATCATGACCCAGTCGCTGGTCTCGGGGGTGTTCGTGAGCCCGTCGACCGCGACGGCGCTCGGGGTCAACGAGACGACCCGGTTCCTGATCTCCGCCGCGGCCGGCGCGGACGTCACGACGGCCGCGAACCTCCTCAAGGCGGCGTTCTTCTCCCTCGGCCTCGTCGTGATCAACATCGCGAATCTCCTCGCGACGTCGATCGCGTCGACCGAGGGCGTGATCGGCCTCCTGCAGATCTTCGTGGGGCTCGGCCTCGCCGTCGGCATCGCGGCGATGGGGATCGTCGCGCTCCGCGCCGTGGTCGAACGCCGGCGCGAGATCGGGATGATCCGCGCCAACGGATTCACCCAAGGGATGGTGCTGCGCGCGTTCTTCCTCGAGTACTCGTTCGTCACCCTCGTCGGGATCGCCATCGGCACCGGGTTGGGGCTGTTGATCGTCTGGAACCTGACCCAGAGTCCCGCGGCGACATCCGTGGGCGTCACCACGTTCACGGTGCCGTGGCTCAACCTCGCGATCATCCTCGTGCTCGCGTACGGGCTCTCGATGCTCGCGGTCGCTGAGCCGTCGCTGCGGGCCGCCCGGATGCCACCCGCCGAAGCCGTTCGGCCGACCGAGTGAGGCGCCGTCGACCGCCGGGGTCGTCGATGAGCTCGTTCGAAGCGCTCGTCCGCGACGCCGCGAACCTTCCGGTCGCGGGCTGGAACTTCCAGGTACTGGGGAACCGATGGGTGCGCGGGGAACCTCCTTGGGACCTCCGGGCCATCGCCCGGGATGCCTTTCGGGGATCCGCGACGTTGGTCGACCTCGGGACCGGCGGCGGCGAATTCCTGGCCTCGCTCGCCCCCCTCCCCGGCCGCACGATCGCGACGGAAGGGTACGCGCCCAACCTCCGGATCGCACGGGTCCGGCTCAGCCCGTTGGGCGTGGCGGTGATCCCGATCGGAACGGACGGACGGATCGACGTTCCGGACGCCTCCGTGGACACGGTGTTCGATCGCCACGAAGCGTTCGACCCCGCCGAGGTCTTCCGGATCCTCCGGCCGGGCGGGACGTTCGTCACCCAGCAGGTCGGCGAGTCGAACTATTCCGCGCTCCACCGCTGGTTCGGGGCGACCCCCGTACCGCCCGTGAACCGCGTCGCGTCGGCCGGATCGCTCTCCGAAGAGATCGCCCGGGCGGGCCTTCGGCCGGTGGAGGCCCAGGAAGGTCGCTTCCCCGAGTGGTTCCGCGACGTGGGTGCCGTCGTTTACTTCCTTCGCGCGGCCCCCTGGGAGGTCCCCGGCTTTACGGTGGAGCGGTACCGGCCCCAGTTGCGTCGCCTCCACGAAACGATCGAGCGGGACGGGCCCTGGGCGCTCGAAGCGCAGCGATTGCTCGTCGTGGCACGTCGGCCCGGGGCCTCCACCGAGGCGCAGGAATCCAGCTAGGCACCTCCGGGGGCGAAGTTCGGCTCCCGCCAGTTCAGCTCGCGACCCCGCGGTACGAAACCTCTCGCCCTCCGTGGCCCACGGGCGCGAGACCGTCCCCGGGAGTCCCCGGCAGAGAGCGCTCGGAGAAGGCCTCTGGGGCGGCCGGTTCGCTCTTTCCTCTTCGGTTAGCAATCCACGGTCTGGGTCCGAGCGCGGTCCGACACCGGTTCAGGGGGAGAAGGGCGCGTCGGCGTCCTTGCGGCGACGGCCTGACGCCGGCGCGCGACTCTGGAGCGGACGTACGGGCACCGCCATTGCACGCCGGAGCTCGATCCGTTTCCGTCGGAACAGTGCCGGTCGATGCTCCTCGATGGCGAACAGCATCTCCTGCAACGGCATCATCTTCCGGTAGAAACGGAGCCGCTGCTCGAACGATGCGTCCCCGGCCTCCCGACGTTCCCGCGCGATCGGTCGGAGCAGATCGTCCCCGAGGAATTGGAGTCCGGTCAGATCGAACGCCGGGTCGCCGAGCCGGAGGTCCTCCCAGTCGATGACCCCGGTCGGACGGCGCGCTCGGGCGTCCCACAGAAGGTTGAACGGACCGAGGTCCATGTGGCAGGCTACCGCACGGAATCGCGCGGCACGGAGCGTCCGGAAGGCGGTCCGAAACTCCGCCCGGACCGCCCGGTCGAGGTCGAGAGCGACGCGACCCGTGCCTACCCGCTCGTATCGCTGGAGCAGCCTTCGGTACTTCCCGAAACAGGCCACCGGATCCCCCGGGCGGCACCCGAGGCGTCGCAGCGGCGGCGGCGGGATCGCGGCCAGCTCGCGCAGGAGTCGGGCCAGGAAGTCGC
>JASHSX010000094.1 GCA_030040865.1 Thermoplasmata archaeon
GATGAGCAGGTCGCTCGCCAGGTGGACGACCACGCTGCGCAGGTTGAGGTCGCGCGCGCGTCGGGGGATCCGCCCCAGGATCGTGAGGTTCGTCGTCCGCAAGGCGAGCGTGGGTACGGCGACGATCACGATCCAGATCGGGTCGACCGCACCGGCGAAGTTTCCGCCCCGGACCATCGTCGCGACGGCCTCGTAGCCGAAGACGGCCCCGGTGCCGAGGATGAGCGCGCCGTTCAACAGCCCCGCGAACACCTCGAACCGGTGGGCGCCGAACGTGAGCTGCTCCGAGGCGCCACGCTCCGTCGCGCGCAGCGCGGCCCACGAGGTCGCGAAGGCGAACAGGTCCGGTAGGTTGTGGACCGCGTCCACGGTGACCGACAGACTGTGGGAGAGGTACGCGCCCACCGACTCGACCGCGAGGATGACACCGGTCAGAAGGAGGGCCCAGCGGAGCCCCGAAAGTACCGCCCGCTCGGCCTCCGCCTCGCCGTGCTCGGTCTCGGTCACGGCCGCGGGACCCGGACGGAGGGTTCGGGCATGAGGTCTGCTCGCCCAAAGGGAGCGCCGCGTCGGCCGAAAGCCCTGCCCCTCGATGCGATCCGGAGGGAGACGGCTTCGGGATCCGTTCCGCCGGACTAGGCGGGACGCGGGGGAGCCCCGAACGATCGGAGCAGCTGATAGGCGACCGGCAGCAGCATCGCATACGCTCCCAGGAGGCCCCCGAGCACGGCCCCCACGATCACGAAATCGACGGAGAACGCCCGCGAAGTGCTCCCGCCGGCGAAGTAGCCGGCCGCGCGGAGGTACCCCACGAGGAATCCCATCACGAAGACGGAAAGGCCGACGCCGATCCAGCGGTGGAGGGGGAGCCCGAGCCACTCCGCCCGAACGGGGGCTTCGGACGCGCCGACCGAATCCGTACCGCCCGACACGAGGACCGTTGCTCCGCCGCCGCGAACTTCAACGTTGCCGGAAGGGAAGATAGTGTCGATGGACTCGGGGGGGCCGCCGGCGTCGTCGCGCTCGGTCCGATCGCAAGATCGCGGTCAGGCCGGGCCGGCAGGTTCGGGAACGGAACTCGCTTCCGGGCGGAGTGGGAGGGCCAACGGAGCGGGGCCGACCTCTTCTCGGTCCCCCGTCGTCCCGGGCCGGCGCACCGTGGCGATGAGCGGCAGCCAGATCGAACCCGAAAGTTCAGCCGCTGTGTTGATCGGATATACGAGTCCGTCGGTGGCATACGGCGGAAACTCGAGGCCCAGCAGCACCTTCCAAGCGATCATCGAGGCCGCGAATCCCGCGACGGCCAGCACCACCCAGCGGTCGAGGCCCCACCAGCGCCACCGGTAGACGGCCAAGCTCGCGACGAGGCCCTCGACGAGCCCCCAGGACGCGAGACCCGGCCAGCCGGCGAGCGGCAGTCCCAGCGCGGGAAGCAGGAGATCCGGGGACCCCTGGAGGACGGCGTAGGCAACCCCGTACACCGCCTCGTAGCCGGCGACGCCGAGCGCGGCAAGGAAAATGGCGTCGCGCCACGGTGCCTTGCGGAGGCGCGCGACGACGAGACCGGCTCCTGCGCTCGCCGCCGTGTAGAAGTAGATCCCGTAGACTGCCACCGGGACCCCGGCGAAGTAGGAGACCGGGGGAAACCCGAGCGCGAGGCGGGCGGCCCACAGTCGGGGGGACTCGATCGCGAGGAATCCGAGCACGGCCGCGCAGTACAGCAGGGCGGCGAGTCCGATCGCCCGCGACGGCGGCCGGGGGCCACGCCCCACGGCTAGAGACCCTACCGACCTTCGCCATCGCGCCAGCACGCGCTAAGAATCGGTCGGGAATAGATAGCCCACGTGAATCATGCGTTCCCTCGGTCTGCTCACATACACGCTCAACGATCTTCCCGCGGCGCTGCCGAACCTCGAGCGGCTCCGCCCGTATG
The DNA here is from genome assembly GCA_030040865.1 of Thermoplasmata archaeon. Lineage (GTDB taxonomy): Archaea > Thermoplasmatota > Thermoplasmata > Lutacidiplasmatales > UBA184 > Lutacidiplasma. The sequence continues at coordinate 1,934 of JASHSX010000094.1, forward strand.
TGACGGAGTCCGTCGTCATCGACAGCTCGACTCCCGCGCACGTGGACCGCTGGCGGCCGGAGGTCGAACGCCTCGGCGGGAGGATCGTGCGGGTGTTGCCGCTGTGCAGTTCGGACCTCCTGCGTCCGTTCGCCGCCACGGAAGTTCGTTCGGATCGGGTCGTCGAGATCGATACCGATGAAGAGCCCACCGGGGCCCTCCTCGATCGCCTGGGCCGCCTCGGCGACGCGGACGCATACGTCGTGCCCCGGTACGAGGCGCAGCTCCGGATGTTCACGGCACAGCTGCGCGTGTACCGTCCGTCTGCTCTACGGTACGTCGGCCCGAGCTATGGGTTCCCGAACGTCCAGGGAACGGTCGAGACGCTCGACCGGCGCGAGCACCTGGTCCATCGCGCCGACTTCACGAAGTACCTCGAACAGCGCGGGCGATGGGAGCGCAACTTCCTGCAGGACTCGTTGCAACGCCCCTACACCCACGCCTTCTTCGAGGACTCTTTGACGCTCCGGCTGCGGGGCTTCGCCCTCGTGCCGCCGGGCCTTCACCGGCTTGCGTCCCCACCCGAAGTTCCGCTCGGGGCGGCGGCGCTCGAGGCCGCGCTGCTGTTCCGGTACATTCTCGACCTCACGGTGCGCGGCGGTCCGTCCTGGGCCCGCTTCCAGTACCGGTACGACCGCGCGAAACTGCGCTATATCCGAGCGCTCCCGGCGGAGGAGCGCGCGCTCCGGACCGAGGCCGCGGAAGAGATCCGGCGTGCGGGCGGGCTGATCCGATACCTGGGGCTGGACGACGCGGGGCGTATACGACGGTGGACCGAGTCGTTCGACTGGACGCGTACCGGCCCCGAAGTGCTTCGAGAGCTCGTTCGCGAGCGGTATCGCGACGCCTCGAAGGCCTTCGGGGGAGATCAGTATTCTCATAACACGAGAGCGAATTAATCCTGGGGCGATCCCGATTCGATGTCCGCAGTTCCGGGATCTCACGGAATGGTCCCCGGCGCTGAAGGAAGCCTTCGGGGTCGTACAATATATACCAAATAGGTTATGAGTTTACGCGCGCGAACGATCGCGCACCGGAAGCACCGAAGATGTCGATCTCCCCCGTGGCCCCGAGAAGCCGAATGAGGAACCCCGCGACGATCGTCCCCGAGGCGATGGCGCCGCTCCAGGCGTTGGGGCAGTTGCTCGGCCAGCTCCAGGGCCCTTCCGGGCGGGCGCTTGGGCTCGCCCTGCTCCGGGCGAGCCAGTTGAACGGTTGCGCCCTCTGCCTCGACGGCAGCTGCCTCCTGCTGAAGCGCTCCGGCGAGACGGAGGAGCGGTTGTTCGCGGTCTCCGCGTGGAGGGAGTCTCCGCGATTCACGTCCCCCGAGCGGGCCGCTCTGGCCCTCGCCGAGTCGATGACCCGGCTGAGCGACCGCCCGGACCCGGTGCCCGACGCCGTCTGGGATGAGGCGGCCCGCCACTTTCCGGAACGCGAGCTCGCGTTCCTGGTCCTCGGGATCGCGACCCAGAACCTCTACAACCGGATCAACGTCACGACCCGTCAGGTGAATGCCGACTGGGGGGGCGACGCCCGGGATCCTACCGCGAAGTAGCGCCGGTGCCCCCGGGCATCGCGCGCCGTAGGGACGCCTCTCGGATGATGTCCCGAACTCCGAGGCGGGGGCGAGCGTCCCGAAGGGACGGTCGACCGGGAGCCTTCAGCCCACGTGCGGCTCGTCCATCTGCACGAGCTGTTTTCCGACGTTCTCTCCGGCGAGCAGGCGGGCGAGGGCGTTCGGTGCCTCCCGGAGGCCCGTCCGCACGTCCTCTTTCGACTTCAGCCGGCCGGACCGGAGGAGCGGCACCATGGCCTCGAACGCTTCGGTCCGTCGAGGGATGAAGTCCCGTCCAAGGAACCCCTCCATGCGGCCGTGGACCATGATGAGCTGGACGAGGTTCGACGGCCCCGGCGCGGGAGCGTCGGAAAGGTACTGGGAAGTGATCCCGCAGAGGACGACGCGACCGCCGTTCCGTAGGCGGCCGAGAGCGATCGGGAGGGTCGGGCCCCCCACCGTGTCGAAGAAGATGTCGATCCCGTCCGGACACAGGTCGTTGAGGCGACCGGCGACGTCCTCGGTGCGGTAGTTGATGGCGGCATCGGCCCCGGCCTCCCGAACGAGCCAGTCGGACTTGGCCGGACTCCCGACGATCCCGATGACCCGGAGCCCCTCGATCTTGGCGAGCTGGGAGGCGATCGAACCGACCCCCCCGCCCGCCCCGGAGATGACGAACGTCTCTCCCGACTTCGCTCGCCCTACCTCGTGGAGCCCGAAGTACGCGACCAATCCGGTGAGCCCGAGCACGCCCGCCGCCCAGTTCAGCGGCACTCCGTCCGGCACGCGGTAGGCCGGGTTGAATCCTGTCCCGTCCGAGCAGGTGTAGTCCTCCCAGGCCATCTCCCCGTGCACCAGATTCCCGGGAGAGAACTCGGGATGGCGAGACTCGATGACCTCCGACACCGCCAGCGACCACGGGCACTCCCCGATCGGTGCTTTGCTACCGGGGGGATCCCCGGCGCGCAGCACCAGGGCCTGCGTGGGGTCGACGGAAAGCCATCGGTTGCGGACGAGGAACTGGCCGTCCGCCAGCGGCGGGACCGGGGACTCCGTCCAGCGGAAGTTCGCTTCGGAGAGCCGCCCATCGAGCGGCTTTGCGATCAGCCAACGCCGATTCACCCGAGCCGGCACCCAGGATCCTTCTCTGCGGCGTCGGGGACCCCGCGGTTCGATCGAGCGGTGAGCACCGAATATACTTGATTCACGGCGCCCGGGGCGCCGCCTCCTCACGGGCTGGCGGGAAGTTCCGACCGAGGAGGGTGCCTCCCGGTCGCCGGAGGACCGCGGACACCTCGGTAGGGTCTCTTCGTAGGGCCCAGCCACTGGAGGGACTTGAACCCCCGACCTGCTGATTACGAATCAGCCGCTCTGCCAGACTGAGCTACAGTGGCGCGACCGCCGGACGACGGCGGTTGACCTATAATGCTGCCGATGCGGCGGCTCATCGCGCGGCGTCGAGGGCGTCGCGCACGTCCCGGACCAGGTCGTCGGGGTCCTCGATCCCGAGCGAGAGCCGCACGAGGCCGTCGTCGATGCCGAGCTCGTGGCGCTCCTCCGGGGTCAGGAACCGCTGGGAGCTCAACCGAGGCATGCTGACGAGCGACTCCACCCCGCCCAGGCTCGCCGCGATCTCGACCAGACGGAGGCGATCGAGGAACCGTTCGACCGCCGGGATCCCCCCGCGCAGCGAGATCGAGACCATGCCGCCGCGGCCGGTCATCTGCCGGGCCGCGATCGCCTCCTGCTCGGCGGTCGCGCGGCCCGGATAGTGGACGCGGGCGACGGCCGGGTGGTCTTTGACGGCGTCCGCCACGCGACGGCCGTTCTCGTTCTGGCGCCCGACGCGCAGGGCCAGCGTCTTCAGGCTGCGGTGGAGCAGGAAGGCCGCGAACGGATCGAGCGGCGCACCGAAGGAGCTCGCCGGGTCGATCCGCTCGAGCAGGCTCTTCCGACCGACGAGCGCGCCGGCGGTCAGGTCGGAGTGTCCGCCCAGGTACTTGGTCGCGCTGTGCACCACGAGGTCCGCGCCGAGCTCGAGCGGTCGCTGGTTGAGGGGCGTCGCGAACGTGCTGTCGACGAGGAGGACGGCCCCGATCGCGCGCGCCGCGCGAGCCCAGCGAGCGATGTCGTGGACCTCGAGCAGCGGGTTCGAGGGGGTCTCGAGCACGGCGAGCCGGGTGCCGGAGGGCATCGCCGTCTCCGGCGTTCGGGCCTCCGGGCCCGAGAGCTCCCTCACGGTGGCTCCGAACCGGGGGAGGGTGTTCCGGAGCAGATCGGTCGTCCCCCCGTAGATCCCGCGCAGCGCCACCACCGTGTCGCCCGCCCGGACGAGCGAGAGCAGGGCCGCGGAGATCGCCCCCATCCCCGAAGCGAACAGACGCACGGCCTCCCCGCCTTCGAGCTGCCGCAACAGCTCGGCCGGTGGCTCGAGCGTCGGGTTCTCGTTGCGCGAATAGTGGTAGACGGCGCCCCGCTCGGCCGCCTCGGAGCGATCGGGGGGAAAGCGGAAGGTCGAGGTCTGGTAGATCGGCGGAACGACCGCTCCCGCGTTCCACTCCGGCCGGCGCGCCCCGTGCACGAGCCGGGTCGTCGGACCGACCCACTCCGGCAGGGGTCGGAACGCCCACTCCCGCCGTGGCCCGGGCGGCGGATCCGTCATGACGGTGGGGCGAGCCGGTCGCCCGCGCCGAGGAGCAGCCGGAGGCGGTCGGGCGCGTCGATCGACTCGAGGTAGCTCGCGACGGCGGGGGGCACCGCCGAGCGCCAGTCCCCCGCGGCCGCGAGTTCGGCGCGGATCCGCGCGCCCTCGAACCGGGCCCGGTCGACGAGCGGCGGGCTCTCCACCGCGAAATGCGCTCGCTCGAAGAGAAGGCGCGTGAGCGGGTTGTTCGTGTAGACCCGGTCGAACGGCGGCAGCAGGGCGACCACGTAGGCGACCCACTCGGCGTGCCGCTGGATGTCGGGGATCGGGACGATGGCGCACCCGTCGATCTTCGCCGCGACGAGCGCCCGGTCGATCATCTCGAAGCGCTCGCCGGCGGTGAACGGGTTCTCCGCCGTGTACGACTCCTGGGCGCTCCCGACCCCGAGAACGAGTCCGTCGCTCGGTCGCGCGGCCCGGACGCGGCGCACGACCTCGAGGTGCCCCGAGTGGAACGGCTGGAAGCGGCCGACGAGGATCCCCCGCACGCCGCCCCCACGTCACTCGGGGGACAAATCTTCCACGTCGTCGAGGAACTCGTCGATGTGCGGACAGCGCGAGGTGAGGTAGTGGCGGCAGTGCTCGCAACGCCGGTCGTTCCACGACGGGAGGAGCGCCGGGTTGAACTCGTAGCACGGGCGGTTCACGAACTTGTCCTCGTCCTCCTCCTCGCCCATTCCCGCCGACGGCGGGACCGGCGAGTGGACGGGGACCCGGTAGGTGCCTCTCACGAGCCGGCGGGACGTCCGGGCGGCGCGCTCGCCGAGGCCCCGGTCGACGCCGGTACCTCCTCGGTCGTTCGGCTGGTGGCGTGGACCATCGCCGCGAGGCGCTCGAGCAGCGACTCCTTCTTCGAGCCCTGGCCCACGAGCGCGTACTTGAGCACGTCCCGGAGCGTGCGGACGGGGATCACCTCGATCGTCCCCTTGTAGCGGGACTCGAGGACCAGGTCGTCCATGTTGTCCTCGGGGATGAGGACGCGGCGGATGCCGGAGTCGGCGGCCGCCTCGACCTTCGCCGTGACCCCGCCCACCGGAAGGACCTGGCCGCGCACGCTGAGCGACCCCGTCATCGCGACCGACTGGTCGACGGGCACCCCTTCGAGGGCGCTGATGACGGCGGTCGCGATCGAGACCGAGGCACTGTCGCCCTCGACCCCGTCCGACGCGCCGACGAACTGGATGTGGATGTCGAACCGCGAGATGTCCTCGCCCGTGTACTTCTTGATCAGAGCGCTCACGTTCTGCACGGCCTCGCGGGCGATCTCGCCGAGCTTCCCGGTCGCGACGACGACGCCGCCGTCCCGGGTCTGAGCGGGCGTGACCTCCGCGGCGATCGGGAGGACGATCCCCGAGAACTCCGCCATGCCGGTCTGCGCGTTGATGGCGGCGAGGCCGTTCACGACCCCGACGGTCGCACCCTCGACCGAGAACATCCGGTACTCCTTCCGGCGCTCGATGTACCGGTCGGCGATCTGCTGCTCGAGCGAACGGCTCGCGCGCTTCGCCTTCACGACCTGGTCGGCGTGGACCATCGGGAGGCCCTCCGAGAGGGCGATGTCCCCGGCGACCCGGACGAGTCCTCCGAGCTCCCGCAGGCGGAGGGTGAGCTGACCCGACCGGCCCGAGCGGCGCTGGGCCTCCCGGATCACCTCGGTGATCGCCGGGATGTCGAAGTGCGGGATCTTCTTGTCCTTCGCGACCTCCTGCGCCACGAACCGGACGATCTTCATCCGGTTCTCGGGCGTGTCGGGCATCGTCGTCTTCACGTACAGCTCGTAGCCGTAGCCCCGGATGCGCGAGCGCAGCGCCGGGTGCATCGTCTGGACGCTGTCGACGTTCCCCGCCGCGACGAGGACGAAGTCGGACGGGACCGGCTCGGTCTTCACCATCGCGCCCGCGGAGCGCTCCGACTGGCCGACGATCGGGAACTTCCGCTCCTGAAGGGCGGTGAGCAGCGAGTGTTGGCTCTCGATCTTGAGGAGGTTGATCTCGTCCAGGAAGAGGACCCCGCCGTTCGCCTTGTGGATCGCTCCCACCTCGACGCGCTCGTGCGGTGGCGTCTCGAGTCCGCCCGACTGGAACGGGTCGTGCTTCACGTCCCCGAGCAGCGCTCCGGCGTGGGCTCCCGTGGCGTCCACGAACGGGGGTTTCTCGTCCGGCGTATGCGAGACGAGGAGTTTGGCGACCCCTGCATTCGCGTCGTTGCGGCCGCCCGAGAATCGGACCAGCGCGTAGATGAAGACGACGATCAGGATCCCGAAGAGCAGGGCCGTGAGGTCCTTCGTCTCGAGCACGATGTAGATCGTGAACGCGAAGACCGCGACCGTGAGGACGATGAACAGGATCGTCCGCTGCTCCTTCTTCGACGCCGCTTCGAGCTTCTGGGCCGCGACGATCTCCTTCCCCTTGCCGGCCGGCACGACGCGGATCTTCGGCTCGTTCGAGTCCTCGTTGTTCGGGTAGGCGAGGATGTCCTGGAGCTGCTCCTTGGGGAGGAAGTCGACCATCGACCGGGCGAGCATGCTCTTCCCGGTCCCGGGCTCGCCGATCAGCATCATGTGCCGCTTCTGCGTCGCGGCCTTGCGGGCGACCTCGACCGCCTCGTCCTGGCCGATCACCTGGTCGAGGAGGCGCGGCGGGATCTCGATCTGGGCCGTGGAGGCGTACGGCAGGGTCCGCGCCCAGCTTTCGAGCTCGCTCTCGGCGCTCTGCTCCCCGGGGTCGCCGGGCGGTGTGTCCGCTCCTTCTGCCATGGAGGCAACGCGCCCTCCGGACGGAGGATCGAGCCGCCGAGCGAACTATGGGGGGTAGTGTATAAGAGGCTATCCGGAAACCGAGTTTCCCGAGAGCCACCGGCCCCCCCCGAGCGGCTCGGACGACGCGGATCCGGACCGTCCGGAGCCGTGACGGAGCGACCGGCCGGTCCGCCGACGGACCTCGTTATCTACCGACCCCGACGTGCGGATGCGGGCGTCGCTCGTGACGGTCCGACTGGAGGGTAAGCCGGTCGCGGAGGCGATCGACCGTGCGACGCGGGCCGCCATCGAGTCGGCCCCGTCGGGGGCCCCTCCGCCCACGCTCGTGAGCGTCCACCGGGACGTCGACAGCCCGTTCCGGTTCTACCTCCGCCGCCAGGAGAAGGCGGCGGCGGCGCTCGGGATCGCCTTCCGCTCCGTCGCCGTACCGACGGCGGGCGGGGAAGAGGGGCTGGTCGGGGCGATCGCCGCGCTCGACCGGGATCCGTCGGTGGATGCGGTGCTCGTCGAGCACCCGCTGCCGGCCCCGTACGACTTCCCGCGGGCGGTCGCGTCGCTCCGACCCGAGAAGGACGTCGACGGGGTCGGGGCCACGAACCTGGGACGGCTCCTCGAGGGGCGCCCGGTCCACGTTCCGGCCGTGGCCCGCGCCGCGGTCTCGATCGCGCGCCATTATCGGCTCCCTCTCGAGGGGGAGCCGGTCGCGGTGATCGGCCGGTCCGAGACCGTCGGCCTCCCGCTCGCGGTCCTCCTCACCGGGCGGGGTTCGTCCACGAACTCGACCGTGACGATCGCCCACTCCAGGACCCGGGACCTGCGCGCGGTGCTCGCGGGGTCGCGGACGATCTTCTCCTGCGCCGGCCGCCCGGGCCTCCTCGACCGGGACAACGTGCCGGAGGGTGCCTCGATCGTGGACGTCGGGCTCTCCAGCGTTCCGGATCCCGCCCGAGCGGGAGCGTCCCGTGCCGTCGGCGATGCGGATGCCGTGGTGCTCGACGGCTGGGCCGGCGCGCTCACGCCCGTTCCGGGCGGGGTCGGCCCGGTGACCGTCGCCGAGCTCATGGCCGCGGTCGTCCGGTCACGCGAGCTCGGATCCCCAGGGACGATCGACCGATGACGCGCCGCCGCTCGCCCGCGCCGCGTCGGCCCCCGAGCGCGCCGGTGACCCTCCACTGCAAGGACTGCCCGATGTGGTACGGCGGAGAGGACGACGGCTGGGGACCGTGTTCGATCAAGAACCGACGTGGGGACGTGCGCTACCTGACGTGGGGGGGCCACCTGTGCGACGAGGGTTACGAGGTGCCGACCGCCCGAGCCGCCCTCGACCGGGCCGCCGTGTTGAGCGGCTCGCGCTCGACCTCGAGCGCGTCGGCGGTCGGGTACTCCTCGACCTCGAAGGCGGGCCACGGAAGGCGGTCGGCGACCCGTCGCAGGACGTCCGGAGCGAGCTCCACCCGCCGTCGGGCCGCGTCGAAGCGGTAGTCGGCCGCACCGACCCGGACCCGTCGGGCGACGGTCCGCGACCAGCCGCGAAGATCCCGGGCCCGCGTCGGCTCGACCACGCCGAGCACGACGGTCCCCTCGGGTCGGCGTCCGGCGAACGGAGGGGCGGTGCGCTCGGCGCGGCGGAGGAGGCGCTGACGCAGCTGAACGCCGTCCTTGAATCGGGAGGAGCAGTAGTGCAGCGGAACCCCGAGGCGCATCTCGCGGACGACCCGCTCGGCGACGGCGCGGCTCCCGAGCACGCCCCAGCCGTTCCGGGGATCGAGCCGATAGCCGCGATCGTGGAGCGAGGTCTCGTTCGTCTCGGAGAACTCGAGCTCGTTCAGGTTCACGAAATCGACCCCGATCCGATCGAGCGCGAGCAGGAGCCGCCTCAGCTCCGCCTCCTTGTCGGGGAGCACCGGGATCTCGACGCCCCGGCGGATCCCCCACGACGGGGCCTCCTCGAGGACGGTACGATACGCCCCACCGCTCGAGGCGAGCGGGCCCCAAAGATAGTGGGGGATGTGCAGCCGGAACTCGTCGAGACCGGCGCGTGCGAGGCGCGCGAGCTTCTCGGGGTTCGGTTCGTGCGTGTAGAGGTGGATGTTGTGGTCCGGGCCGAATTCTCGCTTCAGCAGTCGGACAAAGTGCTCGACGCGGTCGACGTAGCCGAGCGGGTCGCCGCCGGTGATGCCGGTACCTCCCGCGCCGATCGCGCGTGCCTCGTCGAGCACGTCCTGGTCGGAGAGCACGCGTCGCTCGTTCGCGAAGACGACGTCCTTCTGGTTGCGGACCGGGCTCACCGGGCAGTAGAAGCAGCGGAACCGGCAGATGCCCGTGACGAACAGGACCATCTTGCGGCCCTCCGCGCACTGGACACACGCGGGCGACAGCGCGCCGCGATGGCTCGACGCCATCGGCAGGAGCTGGAGACGATCGGCCGCCATGAGATCGAGAGGACGCGGGGAGTGCGGCAAAAGCGTTTCTCCTTCGTCGCGCGCCCGGGACCGGCCGTACGGCCACGCCGTATGGTGGTCCGACGCCACCAAGTGAGGTCCGGGAACGGTCGGGGGCGCACGCTCAAATGCCCGACCCGATTGGCCGCGACCGCATCGGGGAGGTTCGACGGCGATGGAGATGCAACCGGGTCAGATGGCCTACGACCGCGCGAGCACGGTCTTCTCGCCGGACGGCCGGCTCTTCCAGGTCGAGTACGCCCTCCAGGCGATCCAGATGGGCGGCACCGCCGTCGCGGTGACCTACGACACGGGGATCGTGTTCGTCGCGTACCGGAACCTGCCCGTGAGCTCGCTCGCTGAGGCGGGGTCCATCGAGAAGAGCTTCGCGATCGACTCGGGCCTCGGCTGCGTGACGGCGGGTCTCATCGCGGACTCGCGCGTCCTGGTCGAGTTCCTCCGCGTCGAAGCCCAGCGGCACCGGCTCACGTACGGGGAACCCGCGCCGTACACGTTGCTCGGCCACGCCCTCGGCACGCTCCTCCAGCAGTTCACCCAGTTCGGCGGGACGCGTCCGTTCGCGGTGTCGCTGCTGCTCGGTGGCTTCAACGGCCGGAGCCCGGGCCTCGTCGAGCTCGACCCGAGCGGCGCGACCATCGGCTGGAAGGCGTATGCGATCGGTCGCAACCGCCGCGCCGTCGCCGACTTCCTCGAAGAGAAGGTCACGGAGAAGCTGACCGAGGAGGCCGCGTTCAAGCTCGCGGTCCAGGCCGTCGCCGAGGGATCGCCCACGCCGTTCCAGGCCGAGGCGCTCGACGTGGCGATCCTCGAGCCCGAGACCGAGCTACGGCGGCTTCCCGTCGCCGAGGTCGCGCGCCGGGTCCAGGGCATGCCGTTCATCGGCACGCCCGAGCGGAAAGGCAACGGCCGCTGAGCCGACCGACGAACGATTAACGGCCCGCGCCCTCCGATGCGCGTGGCGCGACCGGTCCGCTCGGGCGGCACGGCCGACCTTCGACAGCTCGTCGACTACGATCGCGCCGTCTTCGAGCGGTTCGTCCGGCGCGTCCGACGGCTTCCGACGAGGGACCAGCGTCGGAAGCGCGGGATCGGGCACGAGAGCCTCTTCGACACGCTGGTGCACGTCCTCCACGCTCGGGAGGTATGGCTCGTCTACATCGTCCGAGGCCGAAACTCGGACCCGGAGCTCGAGGCCCTCTTCGAGGACCCCGGACGGCATCCTGGCGACTGGCGGGGTTTCGACGCCTACGCACGTCGCGTCTGGGGAGAGGTCGACGCCACGGTGCGTTCGCTCACCCCCCGATCGCTCGATCGGCGCGTCTCTGCGTTCTGGATGAAGGGCCGGTACACGGTGCGGGACGCGTTCCTCCAGGCCTCCTACGAGGAGGCGCACCATCTCGGGGAGATCATCGGCGCCCTCTGGCAGGACGACGTCCGACCGCCCGACATGACGTGGATCGACGTGAACCGCGACTCCCGGAAACGGGGCCCAGCGGCCGGGCGCTAGCGCGGTGGGGACGGCGCCGCCCGACCCGGCGGCGGGGCGAGGAGGCTCGCGAGCGCGGCACGCAGCACGCGTTGCGTGGTGGTGGCGTCGGCCCCTACGCTGAGATTCCAGACGGCGGCCTGGAACAGGGCCACGACCGTGAACGTGAGGACGTCGAGGTCGCCCTCCCAGGCGAGCAGGCGGCGGCGTCGCAGCTCCCCCAAGAACTTGCGGAGGCTCCGGTGGTCCTCCCGGGAGTCGATCCGGATCGCCTTGCGGATCTCCTCGTCGTGGGCCGACTCCCCGAGGATCTCGAACCAGAGCGCCGTCTGCGCGCGGTTGATGGCGCGGCGGAAGACGTCCTCGAACTGCTCGGAGACGCCGCTCGCCGGGTCCGACCGGGTGAGCGCCTGCTCCATCCAGGCCCGCGACATCCGCCGGTTCCTCGCCTGGATCTCCCGAAGCACGTCGACCTTGCTGCGATAGTACAGGTACAGCGCCCCCTTGCTCACGCCGAGCTCCTGGGCGATGTCGTCCATCGTCGTCCGCCGGTACCCCTTCGTGAGGAAGAGCCGCTGCGCCGCCTCCACGATGCGGGTGCGCGCCTCCGACCGGTAGCCCGGAACCACCTTCGGCATCCGACCGCGCCTCGCCGAGGAGACGGTACCCGGATATTACTGACTTTCCGTTCGAACATGTGACTAATGGATGGAAAACTGACTTATAGTCAGTTTGCTCTGCCCTCCTCCGTGAGCGCCCTCGAACCGACCCCCCGGACGTCCGATCTCCCGTACCTCCGCGGTCCGAACAGCGCGCTCGTGCTGGTGGGCATCTTCCTCAGCATCCTGCTCGCCGGCCTCGACGCGCTCGTCGTCGCCACGGCGCTCCCGACCATCGGCGCCTCGCTCGGGAACGGCGACGACATCACGTTCGTCTCGGGCGCCTACCTGATCGCCTCGACCGTCGCGATCCCGCTCTTCTCCCGGCTCTCCGACCTCTACAGCCGACGCAACATCTTCGTGATCGCGCTCGCCGTCTTCATCGGCGGCTCCGCCCT
>JASHSX010000095.1 GCA_030040865.1 Thermoplasmata archaeon
CCGGGGAGGCTGGCGACCTTGTCGAACGGCGCGTGGGCGTATTCCGCCACCGAGGTGAGCCCGGCGTCCCAGGCCGCGGCGACCTTCGTCGGTCCCAGTACCGGTACGCCGAGCAGGCCGTCCAGTTCCTGACCCAGCGAACGTACCGCTTCGGCGTGGGCGATCGTACCGGAGTCGGCGAAGTCCTCGACGTCGACCGACAGGATCGGAACGAACGTCACCCTCGGCGCTCTCGAGCGGGCCGGACGGCGCTTGATCGGCCGGCGGGGCGCGGAGGTTCCCGGCAGGTCGAACCACCACCGAGCCCCGGTGCGGGTCCGCCCGATGGTCCGCCCGGGAGGAGGCGACTCCTCGACGTTGGTCACGACACGGAGCTCGTCCAGGCCGAGGAACCGGGCGATCGGCTCCCGGGCGGCCGCGAGCTCGTCGGAGAGCGGGCTCGACGCGAAGACGAGCGCGATCCGAGCTACCGCGCCCTCGTCTCCGGTCCGCCGTCGCAACCGGCGCTCGATGCGGCGGACCAGCCAGAACGCGTCCGAGCTGAGCGGGGGCATCGGGGGCCCGAGCAGCTCGACGCCGAGGGGCAGCTCGAGGTACAGTTCTCCCGCGCTCCACGGAGCCGGGACCACCCGGTCCGGCAGCAGGTCGACGACGGTGACCATCGACGGGGAGATCTTGTAAGTGTGACTGCCGACCACGACCGTGAGCTCCGAGGGCGACGCGCCGGGAGTCCGCTTCATCGGCATCCGGCGCAGCATTGCCATCATCTGGGCGGCCAGCTGAGGGTACGCCCGTTGGATCTCGGCCTCGATCGGCCGGAGCTCGCGCCGTCGGCCCGCCCACGGTTGCTTCGGGGAGGCGACCTCGAGGCGCCCGATGCCGGCGAGCGAGCTCACGACCGCTCGGTCGGTGCGGAATCGCTCCGCCTCGTCCTCGCTGGCGAGCACGAGCACCGCGCTCGGGATCACCGTCGATCGGGGAAGGGCCCAGCGGGCGCGGAACCGGCGGACCGCGCGCAGCACGCTCCTCCAGCGCTCCCAGGCCTTCGACCCGTCGTCCGCGAGCAGGGAACGGTCCACTCCCATCGGCGACTCGGCGAAGAGGCTCGAGCGGTCCGGCACCATCACCCGATGGATCGACTCGGCCGTATGCGGCACCACCGGCGCCAGGAGTACGGTGGTGTCTCGAAGCACGTGCACGAGCGTGCGCAGCGCAGCCTGCTTCGTCGGCGGAGTACCTCCAAGGGCGAGGCGCTCACGGACCAGCTCAAGGTAGAACGGCAGGTCCGTGTCGAGGAACCGGGTGACGGTCGTGAAGGCGTTCGGGGCGGCCCACCGATCGTATTCGGCGAGCGCCTCCAGGCGAACCTTCTCCCAACGCCCGACGAACCCCCGATCGACCGGCTCGAGCTCGCCGAATGCCGTGGCGATCGGGCGCGCAAAGGAGGAGAGCAGCCCCGGATCGCACGACGCCAGCACTCCTCGCGAGACCCTCCACCACCGCTCGAGCCGCCGACGCTCCTCGCGGCAGAGGTCGGCGAGCGGCGAAGAGGGCCCGCTCGCCTTCTCCGATCGCAACAGCGCAGCCCGGACGGCGTCGGCGCCGAACGTGCGGACCAGTTCGGTCACGTCGTCGGTCGCGAGGGTGGGCAGGAGCGCGAGGCTCAGCTCGCCGATCGGACCTTCGAGCCCGGCGATCGCCGTCAGGTGGTGGACGAGGTTCGGCGCCCGGCGTCGCTCGCCGAGGTACAGCCGGACCGTCTCGGCGGGCGGCATCGGGTTCTCGCGCGCCCAGGCCGAGATCGCGCCGCCGATCGAGGGGAGGAGGCGGCGGCGAATCACCCGCGTGGACGCCCCGCAGACGCACCGGTCCGGCCCGTCCGGCGGCGTGAGCCGCTCGCACCGGGAGCACTCCCGGAGGCTCATCGCCATCGGGTCGTCGGAGCGCGTGGACTCGCTCACGGGCCACGCGGAGATCTCGATCTGCGAAAGCGGTCGCTCGGACGGAAGGAACCGCGTGAACTCCCGCACCTGGGCGGGCGGAAGACGGCCGGGTTCGAGGCACCACGCCTTGCCCGGGATCCAGACCGTCGTGCTACCGCAGATCGCGCAGTGCGGGACCCCGCGCCGGACCTTGAGCTCGGCGAAGATCGCGCCGCTGTCCTTGAGGTCCCGGACGACGAACTCGTCGGTCGTGGGCAGGTCGAGCCCCGAGTACTTGTGGAGGAGGAGGACGTCCATGCGCCCCCGGATCGTGAGCAGCGGCCATCCCGGCAGCCCGAGCTTCTCGGCGATCTGGGCATCGGTCCCGCCGTGGCCGGGGACGAGCGGCACGATGCCGGTCCCCGTCTCGCTCACCTCGGGCGATACCTGGAGCGTCCCCGCCGGCGCGGCCAGTCCCCCGCCCATCGGGAATTCGTGGCGGAGAGGGTAGGCATAGGGAGTGCCACTCAGATCGACGCCGGAGAGCTCCTGCTCGATCTCGAACGTCCCCCCGGGCAGCCACTCCCCGAGTTGCGGGAGCGAGGCCCGCGACGTGAGCACCCGTTCCTCGGAGTCGCGTCGACGGTACCGGGCGATGACATACGCGGACTCGGGACGGAGCAGGAGAGCGCTCGTCCCTAGGAGACGCCACGGGGCATCGACCCAGGCCAGGGCGTGGACCTCCCGGTCGCCGACGGTGACCGGGAAGCGGACGAGGTACGTCGGCCCGAGTTCGTCGCGGTAGACGATGCGGCCGGGCGAGCGGGCCGCGGCGCAGCTTGGACAGACGCGGAACGGTTCGTCGCGAAGCACGAACAGCCCCGCGCGGGCGAGCCGTGAGACGATCCGTTGGCTCTCCGCGGTTCGATCGCTGCGGTCCCACGGCTTCCCTCCGCTCCCGCCGGTCCAGATGCCGAGCGAGGTGAGGAGCGCCCCCACCTTCGGCTCCGGGTCGACGCCGCGGTACGACTCGCATCGCAGCGTTCCGACCGCCCTCCGACCGGCGATCGCGAGGTACCGGGCGTCGACGTCCGCCACCACGGCGCGCTGGGCGACGAGCTCGTCCCGGTCGCCGGGCGCGAACGTTCCCTCGAACTGCCAGACCCGCGGACCATCGCCGTCGCCGACGGTGCCGTCCTCGCTCAAGAACCGGCGTCCGGCCCACTGCGCCCGCGCGTCGCGCTCGCAGGCCGTCGGGTCGTATGGGTCCGGTAGCTCGACCATGGCGCGTCGGAACGCGTGCTCGGTGGACCAAGGAG
>JASHSX010000096.1 GCA_030040865.1 Thermoplasmata archaeon
GGCGAGGACCAGCGCGACGACGGCGATCTCGAGTCGTTGGGACTTTCCGTAGACCGGACGATATCCGGGCGCGATCCGGCGCAGTATCGTCGGAGGTCGACCCCAAGGTGCGGAGAGTCAAAACGGATGCGAAGCCCTAAATGGGCGAAGACCGGAGTCGGTCTCGGGCGCACGCCGCCATAGCTCAGTCGGTAGAGCGGCTGATTTGTAATCAGCAGGTCGGGAGTTCGATCCTCTCTGGCGGCTTCGATCGGGTCTCGCCCGCCCGGGCGCCCGGCCGGAGTCGAGCACCCTCGCCGCGCGATGTCCCGTCCGCGCCGAGGCTCCCGCGTCATCTCCCGATTCGCGCCCGGGCGGTCCGCGCGGACGCGCGTCGCGCCGTGCGGTTCGGAAGCCGGGAGCGACGCTACCGGGAGCGCTTCGCCGCTCGAATGGGACTCCTCTTCGGCTTTCGCTTCCCGTTGCGGGTCCGCCAATAGAAATCGTCCCGGTGACGCTCGGTGTCCGCGGTACGGAGCAGCGCGTCGCGGGGTATCACCGCGCTCCACCCGGGACCCCGCAATTGCAACTCTCCGTGGTCGCGCATGTAGACCAAGTCCTTGGAGGTCCACGCGCTGCCCTGGAACCGCTCGTGCCAGATCTCCATGTCCAGAATCCGTAGCGACTCTCCCCGGTCGGCGTTCAGGTGGGTCGCCGCATCCGGACCCGTCGGCTTCGCCACGAGATCTCCCGGGCCGACCGGGATCGCCTTCCCGTTGAATCGCAGCGTGCCGTGTCCGTCCAGGATGAGGTAGTACTCGTCCACGGACGAGTGGCTGTGCATCCGTGCCGTGCTGTCGCCTTGCGCGATGAGTTGGAGACTGAAGAAGGCCCGACCCGAACCCAGCAGGGGCATCAGGTTGAGCTCCTTCGACCCGAGGTCGCTGGCACGACGGAAGAAGGCCCGCTCGGCGCCGGTCCGTACCGAGTCCCGGAGCAGGTTAACGACCGGTTCCCTCCACAGATTCGCGGAGGTCGTGCGACCCTTCCGAAGGCGAACGTCGCCGGTCCAGAAGGAAACGAGTCGAAGTACGAGATCGAGCGCATCGTCCTGCAACCGAGGGATGGTGATCTCGATCCGTCCGCTCGCGTCGGCGTTCAAGCTCCCGGCCGACTGACCGAGCTGATCCCAAAGCCAGTTCGCAAAGGGAACGTACATCACGTCGTCGGAAAGGCGCTGCGCCGGGCCGCAGAAGAAGGACCAGGCGCGGTCCGCGCGTAGGGCACCCTTCCGGGGCCGGGTGCTCAGGACGACCGGCATCGGTGCGGGGAGCTCCAGGCTCTCGGACTAGCTAAGAGTGCCGGACCGAGTGCCCCTGGGACGAGAGGGACGCCGTCGCCCGGACCAGGACCATCTCACACGTTTCTGAACAGTTATAAACATCTATAGTCGATCGCGCTCTCCGACGGTCGCGCATTCCGATTTCCAAGTCCTTTAATGGGCCCGGGCCTTGGGGCGGGAGCCGGGCGTTCCGGTCGGAGCCGTTCCAATGCACGCGGGTAGAACGTTCGTCGTGGCCCTCGCCGTGGTGATCGTCGGACTCATGCTGCTGCCGCCGGGGACGACCGGCGTCGCCCCGAGGTCGGCTGCGACCCCGGCACCCGGTCCGTCCGTCGGCTCGGCCTCGACACCGACGCAGCTAACGGCGGCCGCGTCGGTGATCACTCAGCGGGCCGAGACCGTGAACCGGGAGGCCAACATCCCGGCCGCGGCTCGTCTCGAGCCGAACCTGGGCTACTCGTCCGTACGCGAAGGGACCGCCCTCGTGCCGGCGAACCTCGCCGACGGGCAGGTCTCGCCCGGTCCCACCTCGATCGGCGTCAACGACCTCGGCCTCCGTACGAACTCTGCCGGCGACCTCGTTCCGTACTCGTACCGGACCACGTCCCTCGTGGGGACGGTGACGATCGACAGCATGTCGCTGCTACCGGTGATGGCGAACGTCTCGAACGGGATCACCGTGCAGGAGAACGCCGTCCTCAACAACGTCACGGTCTTCGGCCAGCCCGTCGACCAGATCTGGGCGCAGAACGTCATCCTCTACTCGGTGACCGGCCACGAGCTCCAGCTGCTGACCGACGCCTGGAACTTCACGGGACCGCCGTTCTCGCTGCCGCAGAGCTCGATCTACGCGAACTCCCCCGGAGGGTACGACTTCGGCGGTGTCTACGTCCACCAGGTGCCTCTGACCCCGCCGGCGTACATCGTCCAGATGCCGTTCACGATCCGGCTCTATCTCAACGCGACGAACGTCGACGGCCGCAACGCCCTCTACTTCAACTACACCCTGTCGTCCGCGTCGGACATGTTCCTGGACGGACGCAACCTGGGGACCTCGATCCAGGACGGTTCGTTCGACTGGATCATCTTCAATTCCCGGGCGGGCCAGCCGAAGGGATACACGGCCCCGCCGGCCTCCTTCCTGATCAGCGGCAGCGAGGCGACCGGTCTGGGGCTCGCGAACGATGCGGAGATCGCGATCTGCGGGCCGAGCGACGGGTACAGCGCCGATATCCGCGCGATGTCGGCGACCGCCCAGCTGCAGTACCTGAACGGAACGACGTCGAAGTACACGGCGGTCCCCGCGGCGTTCACCACGACCGAGGACACCGGGGAGAGCGTCGAAGGGGTCGACGCGCACTTCACATCGGCCGGGGCTCGTAGCGGGACCGCGATCCTCAGCGCTGGGCCCGAGTTCGTCTACGGACTCTGGAACGCGACGCCGGGTCCCGAGCGTCAGTACACGGTCGACCTGTCCGCCCCGGCCGGGCAGCTTTGGGTCGCCCCGGTCGCAGGTCCCGAGGGGTCGACGACCTTCTCGAACGACTCCGCCGCCTGGGCCATCGGCGCCACCGCGGATCTCACCTTCTGGCTTCCGACCGGCCCCGGCCTCCATTACAACGGGCTCGCGCTCGCGAACGGCTACGACCCCAAGCTCGTGGCGCTGCTCACTCCCGGCGGGACCGATCGCGTGTCCCTTGCACCCAACGCCGCGCGAGGCGTGTACGTCCCTGTGATCGCGTTCGGCAACGATCAGGTCGCCGAGCTCGCGGCGTTCGGTGACGGCTCGGCCGCGTTCCCGTACGTGATCGCGCTGCACCAGGATCAACCGATCAGCTCCCTCTACGGGACGTACGACGAGTTCGGCGAGCCGATCTACCCCGGGCTCCTGTTCAGCGGCGTGACGGCGCACGTCGACCTCGTGGGCCTCCCCAGCTTCCGCATCGACCTGTCCGCGACCGACCTCTTCCCGCTCCAGTACTTCTGGGGACTCAATCCCCCGACCACGAACGACCTCCCGATCGAGGTGTACGACTCGTCGAACCTCTCGATCGTGGGCGCGTCGGGGATCTCGGGCTGGTTCCCTGTCCTGCTCACCGGTTTCCTGTACGGGTCGCTGTACCTGTCCGACGTCACCCACTCGCTGGTCGCGTACAACGACTTCTCGAGCATGGGGAGCTCGATGGTGATCGTCGATCCTCAGGGCAATCGAACCCAAGAGGACAACACGGTCTTCGGGAACGTGTTCCGGGTCAACCCGGTCGTCTACGGACCGAACGGCTCGACGCTCTACCTCGCCTACGGATTCGAGACCGGGTACACCGGGGGACCGGCCGTCGGAGGGCTGGGGGTGCTGAGCTCGGGCAACACGATCTACAACAATCTGTTCGACACGCCGATCGGGGCCTACAGTCCCCCGCAGAACCCGTTGCTCGCCTACGTGTTCATCAACGACCTGGGGTACCAGGACTCGGCGCAGGTCGCCACCACCTGGACGAACCGGTGGAACATTTCGCTCGAGCCCGCATCGTACACGAACTGGGTCAACGGGTTCGCGCTGACCGGCAACGTCGTCGGCGCGGCTTTCGAGGGCGGGAACGCGTGGGCGGGCTGGAACGGCACGGTGCCGTACACCTCGCAGAACCTCATCCCGACGGGAGGCGACTCCCTGCCGATCCCGCTGCCCGGGCAGTCCGTCCATGCGCTGCTGTTCCGGGAGGTCGGCCTTCCCGGCGGGACCGCGTGGTCGGTCGTAGCGAACGGCGCGAAGTACGGATCGACCCAACCGCTGATGATCGTGTATCTGACGAACGGGCCCGCCCGCATCACCGTGCCTCCCGACGGCGGCCGTGTGGCAAACCCCAACGCGATCTCGGTGACGGTCACGAAGAACCTCGTCTACACGATCCGGTTCGGATAGTCCGATCGCGACGAGCGCCGAACGGCCCGTCGCTCGGCTAGAGGGTGATCGACCCCACGATGGGGGAGCCGTTCGCGAAACCGACGATCTTGAGGCCGTACCCCGAGTTCGAGAAGCTTCCGCCGCTCACGATCGTCAGCGTGGAGTCGTTCGCGATCGGCTGGTTCGCGGGCTCCGTCCCGATCCCGGCCCAGCCCTGCCCGAGCGTGTACGTGAGAACGTTGGCCCCCGTGGGGTCGCTCACCACGCCGTACCACCGAGCGGCGCCGGTCGGGCTCGCGCCGGCGCAGACGTTGGAGGCGGTCGCGTTCGGCATCGCCCCCGGATCGTTCACGATGTCCCCGTCGAACAGCTCGACGATCTTGGGTACGAGGTCGCCGGAAGTGACCGGCGCGGAGGCGGCGATCCACGGCACCCGCTCCGCGTACGCGGGCGCTCCGCCCGCGCACGTCACTTGGGTCACCGTCGGGCTCCCCAGCGTCACGGTCGTGGTGGGCGGCGCCGCCCCGGACGAGGCCGTCGGCGCGACGGGCCGCGCCGTGAGGATGGCCAGGAGCGCGACCGCGATCACCACGGTCGCGGCGAGACGGACGTAGAGGCCCCACCGGAGCGACCGGTCCGCGTTCCGCTGGCGGCGGAACGATGCGGCGGACCCCAGGACCGGCGCCGTAGTGGGAGGTCCCCCTCCCGGGGGCCCCTCGGCCGTCATGCGGCTTCCGCCGCAGAGGCGACCAGCTCCAGGTACGCCTCCTCGAGGACCAGCGAGGCGTTCGAGAACTGCAGCACGGGGGCCACGCGCTGGCACGCCTCCAGGAGACGGGCCCGCGCCGGGTCCTCTCCCCCGAAGGAGAGGCGCCACCGTCGCTCGGAGACCGGCGAGGCGGCCGTGACGAGCGCACGGATCGGCTCCATCTCCGTCGCGGCGACCGGACGGCCGAACTCTACGTCGATCTCACGCTGGCGGAGCCGGGGCGCAACGCGCTCGGCCCGATCGGTCAGGAGGAGCTTCCCCTGGTGGAGCACGAGGAGGTGGTCACAGACCTCGGTGACCTCGAGCATCTGGTGGGAGCAGAAGAGGATCAGGTGGTCGCGCTTCAGTCGCCCCAGGAGCCGCCGCACGATGACGCGCTCGGCCGGATCGAGCCCGCTCGTCGGTTCGTCGAGCAGCAGGACGGACGGGTCGCCCATCAGGGCGGCCGCGAGCGCGACCCGCTGGCGCTGCCCCTTCGAGAGGGTACCGATGCGTTGGCCGAGCGGTGGCAGCTCGAGGGCCGAGTGGCACCGGTCGATCTCGGTGTCCGTGCTCGGCGCGTCGAGCCCCCGGGTCCGACCGACCGTCTCGAGCGCGTCGTAGACCGTCACCGTCGGATACGGTTCCGGCGTTTCGATGAGCGCCCCGACGTCCCAGAGCGCCCGCTTCCGGTCGACCATCGGGTCCTGGCCGTTCAGAAAGGACTGGCCGCGGGTCGGGCGCAGGAGCCCGACGAACAGCTTCAGCGTGGTCGTCTTGCCCGCCCCGTTCGGGCCGAGACAGCCGATCGCACCGGAGCCGTCGAAGCGGAAATTGAGATCGTCAAGCGCCGCCCGCCCGGTGCCGTACGACTTCGTCAGGTGGCGCGCCTCGATCGATCCCATGGCTCAGCCCTTCGATTCCTTGCGCTGGTACAGGTACGCGCTCAGCGGCAGGAAGACGGCGATGTACCCGAGCATGATCTCGGCGCCCTCGCCGACCCACGCGCTCCAGAGCGTGTAGAACTGGTCCTCCCCGATCGGGATCGCCTGGTAGTGGAGGAAGTCGGTATCGAGCACGGCCGCCATCGCGCCTCCACCGTACGTCAGCGAGAACCACGGTTCGATGCCCGCGAGCTCGAGCACGCCTTGGAGGGTCGTGAAGCCGACGTACAGCGTCAGCAGCGTGACGATGACCCCGGCGGCCGGGGAACGTACGACGGCGCTGAAGCAGAAGGCAACGCTGAGCGCGGCGAGCGCGAAAAGGGCCGAGAGCCCGAAGGAGACGGCGAGCGCGGCGTACGGCAGCGAGCCGCCTCCGAAGAAGTACGCCGCACCGGCGATCCCAAAAGTGTAGTAGACCGCGACGACGGCGAGGGTCACCACGACCGCCGCGGCGTACCGGCCCGCGAGCAGGACCGGGCGGCGGACCGGCAGGACGAGCATGTAGTAGCCGGTGCCGGTCGAGAAGTCGGTGCTGAGCGCGTCCCCGCCGAAGAACGCCGCGGCGAGGATGATCCAGAGGCCGACGTAGTCGAGGAAGTTGCTCAGGTACTCGCTGCTGCGGTTGAGCTGAGCCGCCTGGACGGCGGCGGTACCGGCGTCCAGCTCGAAGGCGAGCGTGAGCGCCGAGATGAGGGTAACGAAGGCGAGGAGCCCGAGGAACCGCTGCGTCCGGAAGTAGTGGCCCAGCTGATGCGCCGTCAGGATCCGCCACTGGGCGAAGCTCGAGATCGTGGGCCGGTCGACCGTCGCTCCCGGGCGGTCGAAGTCGGCGACCGGCCGGGCGGTGCTC
>JASHSX010000097.1 GCA_030040865.1 Thermoplasmata archaeon
TTGGCCCTACCGACAGGACCGGGATCTGACCGGGTTCATCGACGGGAGCGAGAACCCGACCCTGTTCGAAGCACCGAGCATCGCCCTCATCCCGCGCGGCCATCGGGGCGCCGGGGGAAGCATCCTGCTGCTACAGAAGTGGCAACATGAGACCGAACGTTGGGACGCCCTCTCCCGGCCGGCTCAGGAACGAGTCATCGGCCGGACCAAGCCCGACAGCGTCGAATTCCGGCGTAAGCCCCGGGACTCCCATGCCGGGAAGACCGACCAGGACCGCTTTGGGAAGATCTTCCGACGCAATGTACCGTACGGTGGCGTCACGGACCACGGTACCCTGTTCGTCGGATTCTGCTCATCGCAGAGACCGCTCCAAGAGATGCTGGAGAGCATGGCCGGAGTGGGGGACGGCATCCGGGATGCCCTGACTCGATACACTCGTCCGCTCACGGGTGCCTACTACTTCGTGCCGTCCCTAGAAGCACTGCGGCCGGAGGGATCGGCGTAGGGGGCCCCGAGCGGACTGCTCGATTCGAGATCGATAGCGAATCAGCTTGGGGATAGCGTGGCTCACGCTGCCAACGAGAGGCGCAGCGTGGGAGACCGCCGCTCGGGCGTCAGCGCCCTAGAACCCATATGAACCAGTGCCGGAATCGAAGGGCACTCGCCCATGGCCGTCCAGCCCGATCCGCGGAAGCCGATCGTATTCAAGGTCCAATTCGAGCACTGCCCGGTGCAGGCGTCCCTTGGGGTTCTCGGGCGGAAGTGGGCGTTCCTCGTTCTCCGGGACATCGCGGTGTTCCGTGCCCAACGGTACAATCAGATGCTCCGGGTGACCCCGGGAATGACCCGGCGTACCCTTTCCATGCGGCTCAACGAGCTCGAGCGCGCCGGGTTCATCGTTCGGGCGGAGTCCGACCACAAGTACACGCGTTGGGAGGCCACCGAGAAGGGACGGGACGTACTTCCGGTGTTGATGACGCTGGTCCAGTTCGGCGCGAAGTGGCACGCGACCGAGGTCTTCGCCGATCAGCGATCGAGGACGCTCGACGAGATCTTCGAGCCCGCGTTCGTCCGGCAGACGATGGACCCGTTGCGAGCACCGCGCCACTCTCGGAAGACGCCGTCCGATCCCGGGCGACCGATGGCTGAGGCGACGCCGTTGGCGCCGGCCTCGGCGTAGCGGGTCGGGCCGCCGGACGGCGGCGGCCGGAAGCGCCGAGGAGCCGCAAGCGGCGTTACACCTCGGGGTAGAACCGAGCAGCCGAGCCGCCAAAGGGACGCCCGCGACCGTGGTCGGAGTCCGTCGACCGAGGGCTGAGGTCGAGCGGGCTCCTACCGAACGAGCCTCAGGGCGTGCGGTCCGATGCGGACGTTGATCGGGGTGCGGCCCGGCAGCGAGGCTCGTAACCGAATGGTGATTTCCCGGCGAAATTGAGACTCGCGTCAACCCATGTTATCTATTCACACGGCGTCGCGCGGCCATGGCCCGGACCGTTCGACTTCTGATCGGAATAGCGGTCGTTGCGACTGTGATGATGATGGCGTTCAGCGCCTCGACGTCGGCCCTGTCGGCTCCCACGAGGACGTCGTCGCCCGCCGTCCAGA
Source organism: Thermoplasmata archaeon (assembly GCA_030040865.1). GTDB lineage: Archaea > Thermoplasmatota > Thermoplasmata > Lutacidiplasmatales > UBA184 > Lutacidiplasma. The sequence continues at coordinate 1,606 of JASHSX010000097.1, forward strand.
CCGCCGTCGGCTCGTCCGCGAGTGCTTCGTCGGTGGCGAATTCGGCACCCTCGGCCTGGTCGAGTTCGGTGCAGCGCATGGACACCGCCCTCGCCCAGGATAACGTCCCCGCGCAGGAACGCTTGCTTCCGAACGCCGCTCCGGACGCGAGCTCGCACAACGGCGTGCTCTCGGTCACGCCCGCGCTTCCTTCCTATTCGAACGGGATCGGCTACTACGGAATTCAAGATGAGCACGGCACGAACGTGGGGTCGGTCTCGTACTACCAGAGCGTCGAGGGAACTCTGAACCTCAACAGCCTCAACCTTCTCTACCTTCAGAGCGCCGGTCCGGACGAGTTCACCTCCCAGTTGAACGCCGTACTGGTCGGAGTCACCGTGCACGACACGCCCGGTCTCCAGTTCTGGACGCAGAACGTCATCTACTACTACCAATCGACGCACACCCTCCACCTCGCCGATGCGATCGTGAACTTCTCGAGCCCGGCGACGGCCTCGACCGCCAACACGTTCATCGGTGGGAACGGGTACTTCGCCCCCGGATTCGGGTACTTCTATCCGTACGGTCCGACGCTGACCGTGGCCGAGCCGTTCTCGATCACGTTCATCATGACGCCGGCGGTCCTCAACAACATGCCGGCAGTTTTCTTCAACTACTCGATCAAGGAAGCGCACGGCGTCACGCTCTCGGGATCCTACGATCAGGTCGAGTTCAACGCCACGGACACGGGGGTCGCTACGTCGCCCGAGCCCAAGCCGACATACCAGGTGGACGGGCAGGCCGTCGGCGGGACCGGATTCATCCCGAACGACGTCGAGCTCATGATCGGCGGCGACGGCGGCGGCTCGGCGACCTCGATCTTCAACATCAACGCCACGATGACGCTCGGCATCGAGTCGAACGGGAGCGCCACGTTCCGCGGGGTGCCCTCGGCGTACGACTTTGCGAGCGAGACCGGGGAGACCAGCGAAGGAATCGCGGAGTGGGCCTCCGGTGGCGCGCATCCAGCCGCCCACCTCGGTCCGGGTCCGTCGATCCCCGCCCCCTTGTGGGGAATAGCCGGCGCGCCGGCCTTCGGATATCAGACGGAGACGCTCTCCCTCGATCCCAGCAACGCGTTCGCCTTCGCATCCCCCGGCAGTTCGTTCAACGAGAACACGGCCGCCTGGGGACCGGTCCCGTCGACCGGGGTCGCCGTCTACGAGATGGCGAAAGGCACGTACACCTTCCAGGTCCTGCTGAGCGAATACAACCCGTCGACGTTCACCGTACACGGCACGTCGTCCCGGTCGGTCCATCTCGCGTCCGATCCGTCGCTGGGCGTCTACACTCCGCTCTGGGCGTGGGATAATGCCCAGCTGGCGGCGATCTCCTACCCCGGCACCGCCGGAACCTTGTCGAATCCGTATGTGCTCGACAACGCTCCCTCGGCGATCGATCCGATCTTCGGCGCGTTCAACGACTACCTGTTCCCCGTGTTCCCGGGGATCCAGTTGGTCGACACGTCCGCCTACGTGGCCGTCTACGACGCGCCGGACTTCGAGGTCGGCTACACGCTGTCCTGGGGCATCGCCGACCTCGGCAACGCGCTCCCCCTCGACAACAACCTCGCCCTGAACTTCTACCACGTGAAGCACGTCTCGATCATCGACACGCCCGTGATCACGGGTTGGTTCTTCTACGCCAACTACGCGACCGCCAATGTCGTGTTCTGGAACTCGAGCGGGAACCTGATCGCCAACAACGTGTTCGATGTCGACAGCCTCGCGATGCTCTTCTTCGGAGGCACGGGCAACACGATCTACGGGAACGAGTTCCTCCCCACGGAGCCGGCGGTGGCTGCGCCCGACTACATCCTCAACTACGGCAACTCGGAGACCCTCTGGCTCTTCGAGTCGGGTGATCTGATCTTTAACAACATCTTCGCCACGCCGCAGACCGCGGTCACTCCCCCGTACAACATCTACTCGTTCAACGGCGTGCCCGAGGAGTGGTACGACACTTGGAACGTCCCGATCCAGCCGGCGACGGACGTGTTCGAAGTGAACGGCATCTTCCTCACGGGCAGCGTCCTCGGACTCAGCTACGTGGGTGGGAACTATTGGTCGAACTACGGAACGCCGGGAGACCCGTACGGGGTCCTGCCCTACAACAACGAGGGGCAGATCTCCAACGGCGGCGACTACGTTCCGTTGGTGCCGTTCGCGCTGTACGCGGTGACGTTCACGGAGCACGGCCTGCCGTCGGGGACCCCGTGGACCGTGACCATCAACGGATACGCGCAGACGTCCACCGGCACGACCATGAAGTTCTACGAACCCGACGGCACCTACGCGTACACCGTAGGGCCGATCTCCGGCTACACCGCGCACCCGGCCCTAGGGGCGTTCGTCGTCAGCGGGGCCAACGTGGCGGTAAGCATCCACTGGACGTAGCGGGACGATAGAAACCCGGGCCCGGCATAGGCCGGGTCCGGACGAGACGAGATTGCTCGATCCGTAACCGGGCTCGCGGACCCACTTGGCCGTACCCGTTGTTCGCGATGGGGGAGAAGAGGGCCCCCGGTTGGTCGCTCGCTGTTCACGAGCCTATGTTCCGACCCGCCCGATGTCGCGGGTCGTCGGTCTCTCGAGCGCGATCGATATCAGATCGAACCGCCGCGGTTATCGGCTCGCCCGTCGCGGCGAAGACTTTCTTGAAGTTCCCCACGCCATCAGCTCGATCCAGTTTCCGTCCGGATCCTCCACGTAGTAGTTCTGGCGTACCCCGTGCGGATCGGAGGGACGGAGTACTATCCTTCCTCCGAAGTGCTCCAATCGGGCCGCCAGCTCCGCCGCCCTCCCGGTCGAGAAACCGATGTGATCCAAACCCTCCCCGGCCCGGTACGGAACGTCGTAGGGGGATCCGGGAGGATACCAGTTCAACTCGATGCGCTGCCCCGTTCCCGGATCCGCCAGGAGGACACGCCGTCCGCCGTGGGGCATGCGTCCGCCCCGAAGCTTCCTCAGTCCCAACCCCTCGAGGTAGAAGCGCTGGGACTTCTCGAAATCCGTCACCCGGATGCCGAAGTAGATCACGCCCATAGCGGACGGAACTCCGGTTCCCTTAAGCCGCCGACG
>JASHSX010000098.1 GCA_030040865.1 Thermoplasmata archaeon
TCGGCGGCCGCGAGCGCGGGGGCGTCGTTGATCCCGTCGCCGACGAAGGCGACGTGCTTCCCGGACGCCCGGAGCTGCTCGAGCAGCTCGAGCTTCCCCGCCGGTGTGAGGCCGGCGTGGAACTCCCGGATCCCGGCCTCGTGCGCGACGCGCTGCGCCGCGACCTCCTGGTCGCCGGTCGCCATGACGACCTCGACGCCGTCGTGGCGCAGCGCGTCGACCGCGTCACGGACTCCCGGTGCGATCGGGTCGAGGAAACCGAGGAGGCCGATCCCCCGGTTCCCGCGGACGACGACGGACCACGCTTTCCCCTCGTGGGCGAGCCGCTCGGCGTCGGCCGCAAGCGGCCCCAGCTCGATCCCCTCCTCCCGCGCGGCCGGGCCGGCGAGGACCGCCACCGGCCCCCCCGCATCGAGCCCCCGGACGCCGCGCCCGGGATCCGCGCGCACCCCGGTCACGGGTCGGAACGCGACCGAGCCCGCGCGCGCGGCCGCGACCACGGATCGGGCGAGCGGGTGCTCGGAGCCGCTCTCGATCCCGGCCGCGAGACCGAGCAGCTCCGAAGCGGAGACCCCCGGACCGGGGACGACGTCGGTGACCGCCGGACGGCCGATCGTCAGCGTCCCGGTCTTGTCCGTGAGCACCGTGTCGATGCGGCTCGCGGCCTCGAGCGAGTCGCGGCCCCGGAACAGGATCCCGTTCTCCGCGGCCCGGCCCGTCCCGACCACGAGCGCGGCCGGCGTCGCGAGCCCGAACGCGCACGGGCAGGCGGTGATCACGACCGAGACGAACACGAGGAGCACCACCGTGAGCCCGACGCCCGCGAGCGCCCAGCCGATCGACGCCGCGACCGCGAGGAGGAGGACGGCGGGGACGAACAACGCGGCGATCCGGTCCGCGAGCTGCTGGAGCGGCACGCGCCGCGTCTCCGCCTCCTCGACGAGCGCCGCGATCTGGGCGAGCGTCGTGTCGGCGCCGACCCGCGTCGCCTCGACCTCGAGGCGGCCTTCCCCGTTCACCGAGCCGGCGATCACGGGATCCCCCGGACCCTTCGGGGACGGGAGGCTCTCTCCCGTAAGGGCCGCCTCGTTCACCGACGAGCGGCCGTCGACGACGGTCCCGTCCGTCGGGAACCGGGCGCCCGGCCGGACCACGAGACGCGCCCCGACGTTCACGTCGGCGACCGGGACCTCGACCTCGCGGCCGTCCCGAAGGAGGAGGGCCGTCGCGGGCACGAGCTCCCCCAGGTGCCGCAGGGCCCCACGCGCCCGCTCCCGCGTGAAGTGCTCGAGATAGTTCCCGGTCAGGATCAACGTGACGATGAGCGCGGAGGCGTCGAAGTACGAGGCGGACGGGACGCGGCCCGGGGCGACCAGCGCCACGACGCTGTAGCCGTAAGCGACCGTCGTCCCCACGGCGATGAGGACGTCCATGTTCCAGTTGCGGTTGCGCGCGGCGTCGACGGTGCTGCGATAGAACGGGAGGCCGGGGTAGAACTGGACGATCGAGGCGAGCGCGAAGGCGGCCCAGTCGGAGTCGGGGAAGCGCAGGAAGTACGTGATCGCGACCAGGACGATCGTCAGGCTCCAGGCGACCGCCAGCCGCTCGCGGAGCCGCGCGAGCGCCCGCTCGGGCTGGGCGAACTCGTGCAGGCACGTGGCCGAGCAGAAGTAGTACGTCCGGTTCTCGCGGGAGATCTTGAGCTCGGCCGTCCGCTCGTCGACGTACATCCCGCAGATCGGGTCCGTCGCCACGACGCGGTCCTCCCGCGGTTCAGCCCGGCGCGGCGAGGGTCCGGGTCGGTCGGCGATCCGCCTCGCCCGGGCCGCGGTCGATCAGGGCGATCGGTGGGAGGCGGCGTACTTCTTCTGGCACGGGACCGAACAGAAGTAGACCGTCTGCCCCTCGTACGATCCTTTCGCCGCTGCCCGCTCGGTGTCGACGGTCATGCCGCAGACCGGGTCCTTCGCCATCGCCATGGGATCCGTTCCCCGACCGTAGTGCGCGCACGGGTATCTTACGCTACCGAGGCCACCGCGTCGATCTCGAGGAGGTACTCGGGTCGGAACAACCGGACGACCTGGACCGCCGTGCTCGTCGGCGGGCGCGTCCCGTCGACGAACCGGTCCCGGACCTCGCGGACCTCGGGAAGGTGCGCGGCGTCGGTGAGGTAGATCGTGATCTTGACGAGGTCCGAGAACGTGGCCCCGCCGGCGGCGAGGGCGGCGCCGAGGTTCCGGAAGACCTGTTCCGCCTGGGCACGGACGTCGCCCGGACCGACGAGCGACCCCGCGGGGTCCATCGCGACCTGTCCCGCGACGAAGAGGAGCTTCCCGCCCCGGACCTCGGCGACGTGGGAGTACCCCTTCGGCGGAGCGATCGTCGGCGGGTTGAAGAGGCGGACGCGGCCGTCGGACATGCCGCGAGGAGCGGGCGCGTCCCCTTAGGGTTGCGGGCCGTCGCGGCCCCGGCGCTCGGCCCGGACCGGACTAGGGGCCGAGGATCCGCCCGGCGAGCGCCTCCACGACGTCGTCGGCGTCGTTCGGCATCGGGACCCGGGCGTAGTCGATCCCGTGCGCCTCGGCGAACTCCTTCACGACCACGTCGAGATCGTAGAGCACCTCCAGGTGGTCGAAGACGAACCCGAACGAGGCGACGAGCTGCCGGGCGGCGCCCTTCCGGTGCCAGTCGAGCATGACGTCCGTGAGGTCCGGGCCGAGCCACGGCTCGGTCGTGTTCCCCGCGCTCTGGTAGGCGAACGACCAGCGGTCGAGGGCCGCGGCGCGCGCGATCGCGCCGGACGTCTCCGCGAGGATCTCGGGGTACGGGTCGCCCCGGTCGCGCATCCGCTTGGGGAGGCTGTGGGCGGAGAGCAGTACGGCGCGTTCGGGGTCGGCGGCGCGGGCGGCGCGGATCGCCCGGCTCCAGTAGCCGATCCAGTGGGGGTCCAGGTGCCAGTCGAGGCGCACGTCGACCTCGATCGGGGTCGGCGCCGCCCGGATGCCCTCCGCCACCCCGTCGCGATACGGCTCGCTGATCCAGGTGGAGGCATACGGCGTGAGCGGGACGGCCGTCAAGTGCCGCACGCCGGTGCGGGCCGCGTCGGGGATGACGTCCTTCAGCGCGGGGGCCCCGTGCTTCACGCCGAGGAACACCCGGACCCCGGGCCAGTCGGCGGCGAGCCGCCGCTCGAGCTTCGCCCGCACGGACGCGATGATCCGGTTCTGCGGCGATCCGCCGATCCGGTCGTACCGGCGGACGTACTCCCGGACGGTCGCCTCGGAGGGGCGCTCCCCGTGGAGGACGTCGGCCAGGTACGCGGGAAGGTCCTGGGCCCCGTTGGGGCTCCCGTACGCCATCAAGAGGACCGCCCGGCCGTCGCGGGACGCTCTCTCGGTCATCGAGGGGTTCGACCTCGTCCGGCGTCGTGCACGAACTCGACGAGCTCGCGCACGCGCTCGGGATCGGTCTCGGGCAGCACACCGTGCCCCAGGTTGAAAACGTGCGCGCGTCGGTCCGGGAGCTCCTCGAGCACGCGGGCGGCCTCCCGACGGACGGTCTCGCCCGGCGCCAGGAGGACGCCGGGGTCGAGATTCCCCTGCAGGGCGAGCCGGTCCCCCACCCGCCCGCGGACCCGCCCGAGCGGCTCCCTCCAATCGACCCCGAGCGCGTCGGCGCCGGTGCGGGCGAGGAGCTCGACCAGGTGCGAGGAACCCGTCGAGAAGTAGATCGTCGGCCGGCCGAGCGGCCGGACGCCGTCGAAGATCGCCCGGATCGGCGCAAGGAGGTGGCGCTCGAACACCCCGGGCGAGACGGCGCCGACCCACGTGTCGAACAGCTGGAGCGCCGCCGCGCCGCTCTCGGCCTGGAGCGTGAGGTAGTCGACCGTCATCGTCGCGAGCCGTTCCAGGAGGCGGTCGAACGCAGCGGGGTCGGTGTAGAGGAGGCGCTTCGTCTCGAGGTACTCGCGCGAGGGGCCGCCCTCGATGAGATACGCCGCGAGCGTGAACGGCCCTCCCGCGAAGCCGATGATCGGCCGTTCCGACTCGAGCTCGAGGAACCGCTCGATCGCCTCCCCCACGAACGGTACCGACGACCGGGCGTCGAACTCCGTCAGGGAGTCGACGTCGGACCGGGACCGGATCGGACGGGCGACCACCGGTCCGCGGCCCGGGTCGATCGAGAACGGGACCCCCAGGCCCAGGAACGGGAGGGAGATGTCCGCGAACACCACCCCGGCATCGACGTCGTAGCGACGGACCGGCTCCAGCGTCACCTCCGCGGCGAGCGCGGGATCCCGGGCGATCTCGAGGAGGGAGTGGCGCTCCCGCAGCGCGCGATACCCGGGCAGGTGTCGGCCCGCCTGCCGCATCAGCCAGATGGGGGTCGTGTCGGTCTCCTCGCCCCGGAGGGCGCGGACGAGACGCTCCCGCCGCATCAGCGTCCCCGGTGCGCGGCCCGGAACCCCGCCCGGAACGCCGGCTCCGCCCGGGCGAGCTCGCGCGGCCCGATCGCCGCGGACACGAAGATCGTCTCGAGGGCCGACGGTGGCAGGTAGACCCCGCCGTCGAGGGCGCCGTGGAAGAACCGGCGGTACCGCGAACGGTCGGTCGCGGCGGCGCCTCGGTCGTCGACGACCGGCCCGCGGGCGAAGAACGCCCCCACCATCGACCCCACGCGCTGGACCGCGAACGGCGCGACGCGCTCTTCGCGCGCGAGCCTGTGGAGTCTCGCCTCGAGGTCCGCCCCCGACCGCTCCAGACGCCGGTACACCGCCGGCGTGAGCCGGCCGAGCATGGCGAGCCCTCCGGCCATCGCGAGCGGGTGACCCGATAACGTGCCGGCCTGGTAGACGGGGCCGAGCGGCGCCACGGTCTCCATCACCGCCTTTCGGCCGCCGTACGCGCCGATCGGCATCCCCCCGCCGACGACCTTCCCGAGCGTCACCAGGTCGGCCGAGAGTCCGAGCGATTCGTGGATCGTACCGCGGCGCAGCCGGAACCCCGTGATCACCTCGTCCGCGATGACGAGCGCACCGGCCCGGTGGGCCGCGGTCGAGACGGACCGCAGGAACCCGGCGCGGGGCGGCACCACCCCCATGTTCCCGGCGACCGGCTCGACGATCACCGCCGCGATCGTGTCCCCGTGCCGTTCGAACAGGGCAGCGACGCCCTCCGGATCGTTGTACGACGCGACCAGCGTCTCGCCGACGATCGCGGCGGGGACGCCCGCGGAATCGGGGATCGCGTGCGTGGCGACCCCGGAGCCGGCACGCGCGAGCAGTCCGTCGGAGTGCCCGTGGTACCCGCCGGCGAACTTCACGATCTTCGGCCGGCCCGTGTACCCCCGGGCGACCCGGACCGCGCTCATCACGGCCTCCGTGCCCGAGCTCACGAACCGCAGGCGCTCGAGCGCCGGGGCCGCCGACCGGATCCGCTCGGCGAGCTCGTGCTCGAGCGGCGACGGCGCGCCGAACGTGAGCCCGTGGAGAGCGGCGCGCCGGACCGCCGCGACGACCGGCGCCGGGGCGTTCCCGAGGAGGTTCGCGCCCCACGAACCGACGAGGTCGAGGTATCGTCGGCCGTCGACGTCCGTGAGGTACGCGCCGCGGCCGCCGGCGAAGAAGACCGGGAACCCGCCCACCGCCCGGAACGATCGGACGGGGCTGTCGACGCCGCCGACGAGCACGCGGGAGGCGCGCCGTGCGAGGGCCCGCGAGCGTGGCCCCGGCGCCTTCCGGCTCACGGAAGCCCGTCCGCGAGATCCAGCATCCGGCGCGCCGACGCGAGGACGCAGGTGAAGATCGGCGTCTCGAGCGCCGTGAACCGGCTCGCCTCGGTCGGCCGAAGCTCGTGCACGAGGTCGGAGAACTCCGCGGGAGACTCGGTCTCGAACGCGAGGATGAACTCCATGTCGTCGAGGCCGAAGGAGTATCCGGTGTGGATCTGCACCCGGGGGAACTTGTGGCCGATGCGGAAGTGCTCGCCCATGATCCGCCGCCGCTCCTCGAACGGGAGACCGTACCACTCCCGCTTCTTCACGAACGGGTAGACGACGAGGTACGGAAGGTCGGACGGGCGGCGACGACCGTCGGACCCTTCCCCCCCGTGGGCGTGGTCGCCGAGGTACTCCGATCGCCGACCCAGGCCGAGGTAGGAGTACGGGGTGTCGAGGTAGCCCCCGAGGGGCGTCCCCAAGAGCCGCGCGTGGAGCTCCTGGATCGGGCCGAGCTCCGGCGCGATCGACCAGACCATCATCTCGGTGTCGGCCTTCAGGCCCGTGAGGGCGTAGCTTCGGACCACCGCGCCGTCGGGCGGGTGCTCGAGCACCTCGGCGAACCGCGCCTTCCCCGCGTGTCGGTCCGCCTCGGGAAGACGACGCCACTCCGGGCGGAGGTGGAAGAAGGTGTACTTCACGAACTCCCGCGGACCGTCGTCCTCGGAGGTCCGGGCGTCGCCGGAGCCGGGGTCCGTCACCGGCCCTCCCGCTGCCACCGCGCCACGTCGCGGGCGAAGTACGAGACGATCAGGTCCGCTCCTGCCCGGCGGATCGCCGTGAGGGTCTCCTCGACCGCGGCCCGCTCGTCCACCGCTCCGGCCTTCGCGGCGGCCGTGATCATGGCGAACTCTCCGCTCACCTGGAACGCGGCGATCGGCAGCGCGAACCGCCGGCGGGCCCGCGCGAGCAGGTCGAGGCTCGTGAGCGCCGGCTTCACCATCAAGAGGTCCGCCCCCTCCGCCGCGTCGAGCTCCATCTCCCGGAGCGCCTCGCGCCCGTTGCGGTAGTCCATCTGGTAACCTCGCCGGTCGCCGAATCCCGGCGTCGACCCTTCGGCCTCGCGGAACGGGCCGTAGAACGCCGACGCGTGCTTCGTCGCGTACGCCAGGATCGCCGTCTCCTCGTGGTCCGCTTCGTCGAGCGCGCGGCGGATCCGGGCGACCTGGCCGTCCATCATCGCGCTCGGGGCGACGACGTGCGCCCCGGCGTCGGCGTGCGCGACGGCGATGCGTCCCAAGCGCTCGGTGGTCGCGTCGTTGTCGACCTCCCTACGGCGGACGACGCCGCAGTGCCCGTGCGAGGTGTACGCGCAGAGGCAGACGTCCGTCGCGACGATGAGCTCGGGGGCGTCGCGCCGGATCGCCCGCACCGACTCGGGGACCGCTCCCCGGTCGGACCAGGCGTCGCTCCCCTCGGCGTCCTTGCGACGGGCGGTCCCGAAGAGGAGGACCGCCCTGATCCCCTCGTCCTCGAGCTGCCGGGCGAGCGCGCCCACGGTCCGCGGAGAGTACCGACGGATCCCCCGCATCGACGGGATCGGTTCGGGCTCGGCCCGGTCGGGACCGACGAAGACGGGGTAGATCAGCCGGCGAACCTCGATCGCCGTCTCGGCGACCCAGTCGCGGAGCGCGGCCGTCCGCCGCAGCCGGCGTAGCCGCGGGAACGAGCCTCCGCGGTCCCGGGGACGGCTACGCGCCGGCATGACCCAGCTCCCGGAGGAGGAGGCGGGTAAATCGTACCGGTTCGGTCGAAGGGGCGACCACGATGCGCTCGAAGCCTGCCCGACGCGCGGCCTTCGCGGAACGGTCTCCGAGCACGACGACGGGAACATCGGCCACGAGCCGTCGCCAGGCCGGGCGTTCCATCCGGGCGCGAAGATGCTCGATCCCCGAGGGACTCGCCGCCACCAGGAGCCGGGCTCGCTCCAGCGCCTGACGCAATGGGGCCCTAAGGGGCGGGAGGCGCACGAGGCGGTACGCCACCACGTCGTACACGATATGGCCGCGGGCGCGAAGGGCCCGAGCGAGATCCGGGCCCGCCCGGTCGGACCGCAGGTAGAGAATGCGCCGCCGTGGGGTCGCCCCCAGCGCCCGGACCACTGCGGCGCCCCCTATCGCCGACGGCGTGCGGATGCGTCCGCGCACGACGGGACGCAGCGCCTCCGCGGTCCCCGGACCCGCGGCCCAAGCCTCCAGGGAGGGCGGCATCGCGGCCAGGGTCCGGACCCACGGGCGCACACCTGTCTCGACCGCCGTGCGGCTCGTCACCAGGAGGGTGTCGGGTGCTCTCCGGCGGGCGAGCCGAGGCAGCCATCGTCGCGGGGGGACGGGGCGGATCCCGAACGGTTCGATACGGACCGCTCGGACCCCCCGATCGCGTAGCGAGCGATCGAGCCCCGGAAGCGTCTCAAGTCCCGCGAGCAGGACGACCGTTCGGGGCGACGGACCGGGCATCGTGCGTTAGCGACCGCGGTCGCCGAGAAGTTCCCGGGCGCCCCGGTCGAGCATCTCGCGACCGAGGCGAGCTCCCACGCTCTCGGCCTCGCGCGCGGGTCCGGCACGGCGACGTCGCAGCGACGTGCGTCCGTCCTGCGACAGCACCTCGCCCACGAGCGACACGGTACGGTTCCGGCACCGGGCGAGCGCTCCCAGCGGTAGCCGACAGTCGCCGCCGAGCGCGGAGGCGAACCCGCGCTCCGCCACGACGCAGGCGCGCGTGGACGGGTCGTCGAGGCGAGCCAGGGCGTCCACCAGTGCGGCGTCGCTCGATCGGGCGACGACGGCGAGCGCCCCTTGCGCCGGAGCCGGTAGGAAGCGTGACACGGGGAGGATGCGGGCGATCTCCATTCGGCGGCCGAGCCGCGCCAGGCCGGCGACGGCGAGGACCGCGGCGTCGATCGTGCCCGCGCGAACGAGTGCGATGCGGGTGTCGACGTTGCCCCGGATCTCGACGACGCGGAGGTCGGGGCGGAAACGGAGGAGCTGGGCGCGGCGGCGTGGACTGCTCGAGCCGACGCGGGCTCCCCGGGGGAGCGACGCGCGACCGGCCGCCGGCCGCCCCACGAGCGCGTCCCGCGGGTCCTCGCGAGGTGGGCAGGCCGCGAGCGCGAACCGCCGGTCGAGATCGACCGGCAGGTCCTTCGCGCTGTGGACCGCCAGATCGATCGCCCCGCGAACGAGTGCCCGATCGATCGCGTCCGTGAAGTCGGGGGAGCCCCCCGGGGAGCGGTCCCGATCGCCGCTCGGGGTCACGGGGACCGTCTCGAACCGATACTGGGGCGCGGTCGAGGCGAGCCGGGCGAGGACGCTGTCGGTCTGGATCCGGGCGAGCGGACTGCGTCGCGTTCCGACCCGGATCCGCTCCGTCACGGGCCCGGCGGCGGCGCTCCGAGCAGCTCCGCGGCCCAGCGACGCCGCTGGTCCCCCTCGGGCCCGGGCGGCAGGGAACGGATCCGCTCGGTAGGGCCGAGCATCAGGCGTGCCACGAGCCGCCGGGTGAGCCGGTCGATCGCGGCCTCCTGGCGCGCGTCGAGCGGACCGAGGAACGGGCGCGCCGTCGTAAGCTCCCGGCGGCGCCACTCCTCCGCGGCCCGCCGGACCGCTCCGATCCACGGTTCGAGCCGCTGGCGATCGAGGAGGTCCGCGCACGCTTCGGCCCGTGCCTCGACGCGGGTGGCGTGAACGGCCGCGTCGACCGACGCGGACGGGAGCGCATGAAGCTCCTCGAGGTCGACCAGGCGCACGTTCGGAAGCTCCCGGACGTCGGGGTCGATGTTCCGGGGGACCCCGAGATCCATGAGCACGAGGCGCCGGTTGCGGGGCAGATCGGCGCCGCGGAGGCCGCGACTCCCGAACTTCGCGGCGGTGACCACGGCGTCGGCGTCCTCGAACTCGTCGGCGAGGCGCTCGAGCGGCCGCGCGCGCGCCCCGAGACGACGGAGGAACTCCGCGTCCGGTCTCGACCGGTGGTAGATCATCGTCACTCGCGCGAACGGCGCGAGGCGCTCCGCGACCTGGCGGCCCACCGTTCCGGAGCCGACCACGAGCACGTGCGGCCGGGGGCGCTCAACCAGGTCGAGGAGGTGGGCCGAGGCGATCGCGGCGATCGACTGCTCGGCGGCCACGACCGGGGCGGTCTCCTCGGCGGCGGTCGCGGCCGCGCGGAACAGCTGCCGGAGCACGGGCCGTGGATGCCGGCTCACCACGTCCGAAGCGGCCCGACGGACCTGCTGCCGGGCCTCGGCCTCCCCCACCGCCAGGGACTCGAGCCCGGCGGCCACGCGGAAGAGGTGGCGCACGGCGTCATGATCGTCGTGCCGTACCCAGGAGACGGGATCCCCGGGGAGCACGCCACGCCAACGGTCGATCTCCCCCGGATCCCGGACGAGCAGGAACAGCTCGACCCGGTGGCAGGTCGACAGCACGCCGACCTCCTCCGTCTCGGGCCGGCGTTCGAATAACTCCGCCACCCGCGCCCGGCTCACCGAGCGGGCGACCGCCTCGAGGGCGTCCAGCGACGCCGTCCCGAGGCTGAACTCGAGGGCCCCGACGGTCAGGGGCGCCGACCGGGGATCTTCGATCTCGTCCGCGACGGGAACGACCGTCTCCGTCGGAGGGCTGGCGATCGGAGTCGACGGCAACGAGGTACCCCCTTCGACCGTCCGGAGAATCGCGGCCGCGATTTATGAGGCGGTGTACGAACCCGGTTGGGACCCGCCCACCCCCCCTTCCCCGGTCTTGCGGCCCGTGAGACATCCGATACGAACCGGGGCCTCCCACGGGGGCGAGGGGGCCCCTTGCCGGGCCGATCGGGACCGTTAGCTCTAGTTCCGTCCCCGTCGCGGCCCGTGGCCCCGGCCACCCCGGTGGTCGGAGCGCCGGGCTCCCGGGCGGAACCTCGAGCGGGGGTCGGGGCGCGGGGGTCCGGCGGGCGCCGGCCGAGCGGACCCGTAGTCGAAGCTCGGGATCCGCGCGCGCGGGATCGACATCCCGATCTCCTTCTCGACCCGGGCGAAGTCCGCTTCCTCTTCGGGGGAGACGAGGGTGAACGCGTCCCCCCGTTGCTGCGCGCGGGCGGTCCGTCCCACCCGGTGCACGTACGTCTCGGGCTCGTGCGGCACGTCGAAGTTGATGACGTGGCTGACGTCCTTGACGTCGACGCCTCGGGCCGCAATGTCGGTCGCCACGAGCACGCGGACGTCGCCCGTCCGGAACGACTCGAGCGCGCGCACCCGCTGGCTCTGGCTGCGGTTCCCGTGGATCACCCCGGCCGAGACGCCCTGGCGCTGGAGCTGGTGGGCCAGCCGGTCGGCCCGGTGCTTGGTCCGCGCGAAGACGAGGACGCTCGTCATCGTCGCGTCCTGGAGCACGTTGAGCAGGAGCTCGGTCTTGAGGTGGGCCGGCACGGGGAGGGCCAGGTGCGACACGCCGACCGCGGCCACCGTGCGCTCCTCGACCTGGACGAGCTTCGGGTCCCGCAGGAACTGGCGCGACAGCGCGACCACTTCGGGGGGCATCGTCGCCGAGAAGAGCATCGTCTGGCGCTCCCGGGGGAGCCGGTCCAGGACGCGACGCACGTCCGGCAGGAATCCCATGTCGAGCATCCGGTCCGCCTCGTCGAGCACGAGGATCCGCAGCGAACGGAAGTCGACGTACCCTCGGCTCATGTGGTCGAGGAGGCGGCCCGGGGTCGCCACGATGATCTCGGCCCCCCCGCGCAGCGCCCGCTCCTGATCCGCCATGCCGACGCCCCCGTACACCGGCGCGCCTCGGAGCCGGGTGTGTCCGGCCAGCTTGCGGAGAAAGTCGTCCGCCTGCAGCGCGAGTTCCCGGGTCGGGGTGAGGAT
>JASHSX010000099.1 GCA_030040865.1 Thermoplasmata archaeon
TCGATCAGGGCATCGACGTTCACGCGGTGGTTCGCGCTGATCGGCACCACCGGCGCCCCGGCGATCGGCGACGACTTCAGGAACTCGACGATCTCCCGGTGGTTCTCCTCCGCGGCCTCGGACGAGACGAGGTCGATCTTGTTCTGGGCGACGACGACCTTGCGGACGCCGATGATGTCGAGCGCGTAGAGGTGCTCGCGGGTCTGCGGCTGCGGCACGTGCTCGTTGGCCGCGACCAGGAGGAGCGCCCCGTCCATGATCGCGGCGCCCGAGAGCATGGTCTCCATGAGGGTCTCGTGTCCTGGGGCGTCCACGAACGAGACCGCCCGGACGAACTTCGCCTCGCTGCCGTCCGCGCACTTCGGATCGACCGTGAAGCACCCGGGGGGCTCGATGCCGGGGCATCGGTAGAACGCCGAGTCAGCGTACCCGAGCTTGATCGAGATCCCGCGCTTCTTCTCCTCGGAGTGCCGGTCGGTCCACTCGCCGGTGAGCGCCTGGGTGAGGGTCGTCTTCCCGTGGTCGACGTGCCCCACGAGACCGATGTTGACCTCGGGCTGCCGCGGGACCTTCATGACGCGGCGAACAGCTCCGCGAGGGGTTTCTCACCCTTCTGCTCCACGACGAGGTTGATCTGGACCGTGTCCTCGCTGATCGTGTTGCCGCGGAACGTTCGGCGCTTCCTCATGCCGAGGCGCGGGGCGTGGAATCCGAACCCCTCGCCCACGTAGAGCCGGGTCTGTCGTGCCCCCGGGAGGTCGGGGCGCAGAGGGAAGCCGCTCTTGTCGGTCCCTCCGGTGATCTTGAACGTGTAGCCGCCCGCGCCGAGGAGCTCCCCGCCGATCGTCTCCCCGATGCGCTTCCCCAGGAAACCGGCCGCCTGCGGGTCGCCGACCGTCCGGGCGATCGACTTCTCCCGTTCGGAGATCACGAGCTTGTACTCGACCATCTACCCTCGGCGGGCGGGCGCGCCAGCTGGAAGTCGGTTAAAAAGATTTGCGAACGGGCCGGGTGCCCCGGCGGTGGCCACGAGCCCGACGGACCCGGACTCGGTGCAGGAACCGCTCCCGTTGTGCGTCGCAAGGACGTATCCGGTGGCGGCAGTGAGGTTCGCGGTGAACTGGTCCCCGATCGATCCGGACGCGGGAACAAGAGAGCAGGTCGTATAGGCGGAATGCCAGGTGGGAGGTACGGAGAGGCCTCCCTCGGAGCCTCCCGGAAGGATCTCCCACGTCTGGAGGGCGTCCGGATGGTCGGCCAGCCACGCGGATCCGCCCGCCCGGCTCGTGTTGTCCGCGACGACGGGCGAGTCGACCACGACGGAGTTCGAGAGCGGATCCGTGAGGGCGAAGAGACCCGTGCACTCGGTACCGGAGACCGTGGCGAGCACGCTCGCGTTGCCGAGCGACACCGTCGCCAGCCGAAGCACCGACGAGCCGTTGACGAAACCCACGATCCAGAACGCGGCAGTCCCGGGCGACGCCGAGCCCGGCGTGGAAGCGATCTCCACGAGCGGCGCCGTTCCTCCGCTCCAGGCGACGTCGCACTCCGTGAGCGAGGAGAGGCCCGTCACATTTCCGCCCGGGACCGAGGCGGAGGTCGCGCTCGCGAGGCCGATCCCCAGGATCGGGGACCACGGACCTCCCGAGGTGCCGGAGACCGCCGTTTGCGCGACGCCCTCGGCCTGCTCGTAGGTCGCAAAGGCGGCGGTCGTCCGGGGCGGCGACGGTCCCGTCGACGACCGAAAGACGCCGGTGCCGAGGGCGAGCGCCAGGACCACGGCCACGGCGAGCACCACCCCGAGCGCGGCGAGGGCACGACGGCTCGGACGCGTCCCCCGGACCGGGGGCGCCGGCGTCGGGGCCGGCGGCTCGGAGGTCGACACGCGCAGCGCCTCGACGTACGACCGGGATACGGTAGAAAAGGAGGACGGGAGCACCGCCTCCCGACCTTCCGTCCGAAGTGCGGCCTTAAGAGGTGCGCCCACCGTCGGACGACGACCGGGCGGTCCGAGCTGTGGTCGCACTCGATTCCTCGCTGCTCGCGACCGAGGTCGCCCTGTTGCTGCTCGGGTTCGGGTACGCGTCCGTCGCGGACCTGCGCACGCGCGAGGTGACGGACGTACTCTGGCAGGCCCTGGGCGCCGCGGGACTGGTCGTCGGCGCCGTGATGGTGGCCCCCGGCGGATGGGTCCCGCTCGGACTGTGGCTCCTGGTCGCCCTCCTCACGCTCCAGCACATGTTCGCCTGGGACGTCCGGCTCGGCGCGATCGGGGAACGATACGCCGACCTCCTCGAGCTCCTGCTCTACGCGGGAGTGATCGTCGTCGTGGCGCTCGCGGCGGCCCGGGTCGGCTTCGGCGCGGGCGGGGTCCCCCTCCCCGTCGTGGCGGTGCTGCTGACGGTCCTCTTCGCCCGCGGGCTGTTCGAGCTGGGCGTCCTGTTCGGCGGCGCGGACGCGAAGGCGCTCATGGTGGCCGGACTCCTCGTGCCGATCTGGACCTCCCCGCTCTTCGTCCCGGGGACGGCGGCCGCGACGTTGAACGCGATCTCGCCGTTCTCGATCACCCTCCTGATGGACGCCGCGATCGCGTCGATCGCGGTACCGCTCGGCCTCGCGGTCCGCAACCTGCTCCGGGGCGAATTCGCGTTTCCCCGAGGGTTCACCGGATTTTCGATCCCGATCGCCGAGCTCCCCCATCGGTTCGTCTGGGTCCGGGATCCCGCGGTGCCCGCCCCGCGGAAAGACGAGGAGGCCGCGGAGACGTCCGAGGAGGATCGCGCCCGGCGGGTAGAGATCGCACGGGAGCTTGAGCACCGGGGGATCGCGCGCGTGTGGGTGACCCCCCAGATCCCGTTCGTCGTCGTGATGACCGTCGGCGCCGTCGTCGCCCTGCTCGCGGGGAACCTCGTGATCGACATCCTCACCGTGTTGTGAGGCCGGCGCTCGGTCTCCGGGCGAAAGCTTTTGTCGAAGGCCCCCGTCGTACCGCGCGACCGCACCGCATGAAGAAGCCGTCGAGGTCCGCCCCGATCCGAGTCCTGATCGCGAAGCCGGGCCTCGACGGGCACGACCGGGGGGCCAAGGTGGTCGCCCGGGCGCTCCGGGACGCTGGAATGGAAGTGATCTACGCGGGCTTGCGGCAGACGCCCGAGGAGATCGTGCGCTCGGCGATCGAGGAGGATGTCGACCTGATCGGACTGTCGATCCTCTCCGGGGCCCACATGGCCCTGTTCCCGCGCGTCCTCGAACTCCTGCGACGGGAGAAGTCGGCCAAGATCCCGGTCTTCGCGGGCGGCATCATCCCCGACGAGGACGCCCGCCGCCTGAAGAAGCTCGGGGTCCGGGCGATCTTCGGACCCGGCACCTCGCTCGAGACGATCGTCACCACCGCTCGTCAGCTCGCGCGCGGCGCGGCATGAACGGGGCGGGCCGGCTGCCGGCCGCGGCCCGGGCGATCGCCACCGGCGACCGTCGCGCCCTGGCCCGCACGATCTCGGGGATCGAGAACGGCGACCCCGCGGTCGTCCCGGTCGTCCGCGCCCTCTACCCCCGCACCGGGCGCGCGACGGTGGTCGGGCTCACCGGACCGCTCGGCGTCGGCAAGTCGAGCGTGCTCAACGTGCTCGTCGCCCACCTTAGGGAGGCCGGCCGGACCGTGGGGGTCGTGGCGGTCGATCCCTCGAGCCCGTTCAGCGGCGGGTCGGTCCTCGGGGACCGGATCCGGTTCGAGCGGGCGGCCGAGGACACGGGCGTCTACTTTCGCTCGATGGCGAGCCGTGGGGAGGAGGGCGGGATCGCCGCCGCCACCCGGCAGGTGGTGCGCCTCCTCGACGCCGCGGGATTCGAGGTCGTCCTCGTGGAAACGGTCGGCAGCGGGCAGGTCGATCTCGCGATCCGGGACGTCGCCACCACCCGCGTTGTGGTGCTCGTCCCGCACCTCGGCGACGAAGTGCAGACGCTCAAGGCCGGCCTCTTCGAGATCGCGGACGTCTTCTGCGTCAACAAGTCCGACCTGCCCGGCGCCGACCTCGCGCGCAAGGACCTGGCCGAGCTGGTCTCGCTCGGCGGCGCGCGGCACGGCTGGTCGCCGCGGATCGTGCTCACGTCGGCGCTCGCCCGGACCGGGGTCCCCGAGCTCTGGGAGGCGGTCGAGGCGCACGAGAAGTTCCTCGACGCCTCCGGGGCCCGCGCGGAGGAGGACCGGCGCCGCCTCGCGCGGGAGATCGTGGGGATCGTCCGCGACCGCGTCGGCCGGGACGCGATGGCTCGACTGGAGAAGGACCCGGAGCTGCGACGCCTGCTCGACCGCGTCGCGTCCCGACAGCTCGACCCGTACGCGGCCGCCGATCGCCTGTACGCCCAGCGGGCGCGCCGGGCCCGGCAGCGATGACCGTCTTCGTCGAGTACCTCGCCCTGGCCGTCATCGCCGGGGCAGTCGTCGTGGCGTACTTCGCGTTCGCCTCGTTCCTCTTCGGCGCCGGCTACGAGCCGACGTACCGAGCGGCCGTCGACGCGATGCTCCGGCTCGCCGAGGTCGGCCCGCGCGACACCGTCTACGATCTCGGCGCGGGGACCGGGGCGATCGTCTTCCGCGCCGCGCGCGTCTACCGGGCCCGGGTCGTGGGGGTCGAGATCGAGCCGTTGCGCGCTCTCATCCTGCGTGCTCGCCGGGCCGCCGGCCCGTTCGCGGACCGGATCGAGCTCCACTGGGGGAACCTCTTCGACCTCGACTTTCACGACGCGACGGTCGTCACCGCCTTCCTCTGGACGGGGGCGATGGCGCGGTTGCGG
>JASHSX010000100.1 GCA_030040865.1 Thermoplasmata archaeon
GGCATCCACCGGGAGATGTCCTCGCCGTCGCGCAAGAGGCGGCCGCGGCGCACGGGCAGGAACCCCGCCAGCGTGCGGAGGAGGGTCGTCTTGCCGGCCCCGGAGCTCCCGAGCACCGCCACGGCACGACCCGGGGCGAGCGCGAGGTCGATCGGTCCCAGGTGGAACTGTTCGAGGTCGCTCTCGAGACCCTCGGCGCGCCACTCGGTCACAGTGCGAGCTCCCCCCGCCGCCACGGCAGCCAGCCGGTCCGCTCCCCGACGCGGACGACCAGGAAGATGGCGAACGAGATCAGGAGGAACAGCGAGCTCACCGCGGCCGCGTCGGTCCAGTCGCCGAGCTGGAACAGGTTGTAGACGTAGACCGAGATCGTGTTCGTGAGCGGGCCCGTGTACGGTCCGCCGGGGTAGACGTAGTACGCGAGGATCAGGATCCCGCCGATCTCGCTCACCGCCCGGGCCCAGGTGAGGAGCAGCCCGGCGACGATCCCCCGCGCGGCGATCGGGAGCGTCACCGTGAGGAACGCCGTACCGCTGCCGGCGCCCAGGGAGCGGGCCGTCTCCACCACCCGACTGTCGACCGCCTGGAACGACAGCTGCGCGGCGACGACCGTGTACGGCGCGCTCACGATCGCCATCACGAGCACGACCCCCCAGATCGTGTAGTAGACCGGGATGCCGAGCGCGTGCGTGAGGTCGTAGAGCGGGGTGCCCGGGACGGCGAGCAGGAAGAAGAGGCCGAGCCCGACCATGAGGTGGGGCACGACGATCGGCAGCGTGACGATCGACTCGACGACCGATCGTCCGAAGAAACGCCGGCGGGCGAGCAGATACCCGAGCGGCACGGCGAGGAGCGCGGTGGCGAGGACGGCGATCCCGGAGGCGTAGAGCGTGAGCCAGATCGCCTCGCGCACCTCGACGTTCTCGGCGGCCGCAACGATCCGCGAGAACGGCGCGTACGTGAAGAGGCCGTAGATCGGCAGCAGCAGGAGCCCGAGCAGGGACGCGGAGAGGGCGATCTGGAGCGCGAGCCAGTACGGGCCGGTCCGCCAGCGACGCGGCCGGGCCGTCGGGGCGGCGAGGGCCCCGGCGCTCATCCTAGGATCGTCTGCGCCCAACCGGGCAGCGGGACGACCTGCGGCTGGAGCAGCCCCGGCACCCCGCTCGGGTCATCGGACCAGGCCGGGTAGACCGGGGTGAATCCCTGGTTCTCCGTCAGGATCGACTGCCCCTTCGGCGAGAGGAGCAGCAGGACGAAGGCGACGCCGAGGGAACTGTTGGGGGCGTTCGCCGGCACGGTGATCGCGAACAGCACGGGCGCCGGGTGGACCACCATGAGCGAGTCGGTCGACGAGAGGATCGACGTGGAGAGCTTCGCGTAGTCGTTGAGCGCCGTGGTGTTGTTCGCGTACAGCCCGACGATCGGGTCGAGCGGCACGTAGCTCAGGTCCGGTCCCACGTTCGCGACGGCGAACGACCGATAGGTGATGTCCGCCGAGACGACGCCGGAGGTGATCAGCGTCGCCGCCTGCGACTCGTGCTCGGGAAGCGTCAGCGCCGGGTTCGGGACCGCATAGGCGCCGGGAGCGCCCGAGTACATCTGGCCGTAGATCTGCGAGACGTTCCCGCCGCCGTAGAGCATCCCCTGCAGCATCATCGTGAAGATCTCGTTGTAGCCGTTCGGGTCGGTCGAGGCGTTCCAGACGGCGAACGGCTTGACGCCCGGCGTCTTGAGCGCGGCGACCAGCGTCGTGCCCCAGTTGGCCGAATTGATGCCGTGGAACGCGGAGATCGTCGGGTTGTACATCAGCACCTCGGGGGTCGCGCCGAAGACGACCTCCCAGCCGGCGTACTTCGGCTCCAAGAGCTGCGGGATGAGCCGATAGTCGGCGACGGCCGCGACGTCGGCCGTCGCGGTCCCGCCGGTGATTGCCGAGGTGATGTCGAGCGAACCCTCGTACGTCTGGGCCGCCGACGGCGCGGAGACGCCCGGGGTCGAATTGACGAGGGCGTCCGCGAGGGCCGGGAAGTAGGGGCCGAGCGACCCTGCGGCCAGGAGCGAGAACGTATCGTTCGCCGAGCTGCCCGTCGACGCCGGAGAGCCGCGGTACTCGTAGCCCGCGAAAAACCCGACCCCGGCGAGCGCGGCCGCCACGACGATCACGACCACGATCCAGACGCTCGTGCTGGCGACGAACGCCCGGCGGGGGCTCGGCGACGGCGGGGCGGGCGGAGATTGCGGGGTCGGGGACGGCGTGGACATCGATGCGGCGAAATGCCACATCGCTTTAACGGTGCGCCTTCGCGCACTAGAGGTCCCGGCGGCGATGGGCCGGCGCGTAGCAGCGGTACACGCGTCCGACGATCGCGTTCCGCGGGACCGGGCCGAACCGCCGGCTGTCCCGCGAACGGTCCTCCGCGTCTCCGGTGACCACCACGCCGCGCGCGTCCGCCGCGCGCACCCGTTTCACGAGCCATCGCCGGGGGAGCTCGGGGTCGACGAGCACCACGATCTCACCGGCCGCGGGGAGCCGCTCCGCGTAGGCCCGGGTGTCGACGAGGAGCCGGTCCCCGGGCTCGAGTTCGGGGCGCATGCTGTCGTCCCGTACCACGACGCGACGCCGGTGCCAGCGGGACGGCCGGCGGGGACCGGCGTCGGGGATTCCTGACGTGCCGGCGGCCGCCCGTCCCGGCACCTTTATCCCGCTCGCGGGGCTCGCGGGGCCATGTCGGCCGACCGCTCGTCCGTTGGATGGTTCGATCGCCTCGTCGACGCCGTGGTCCCTCCCCGCGCCGTCTATGCGCACTGCGACATTCCGTGCGGTATTTACGACCCCCACGAGGCGCAGATCGCCGCCCTAACGGTGATCCGGATGGACCAGCTCATCGCCGAGCTCCCGATGCCGGCGATGGACGCCAAGCCCGAGGACCGGGCCGCCTACGCGTCGAAGCTCGCGCGGTACACCGCCGTGAAGGAGACCCACTCGGAACGGGTCAAGAGCGAGGTCCGGGTGATCTGGGGCGACTACTTCACCCCCGATCACGCGAAGCAGTTCCCGCAGGTCCACGACCTGGTGTGGAAGATCCTGAAGCAGGCGTCGAAGACGCGGCAGGGCACGAACGTGGCCGACGCCCAAGAGCTCCTGAAGCAGGTCCAGGAGTTCGCCGACGTGTTCTGGCAGACGAAGGGCGCGAAGACGCGCCGGGTCCCGTCGATGCAGAAGCCGGGCGGCGAGCTCGTCGTTCCGGCATAGGGCGGGATCGGGTGCCGCATCGTTCCCATCGCGCGCGCCCGGGGGCCCGGCCGTGACCGCGGCCGAGCCGATCGACGGCCGGTCCCTGACGCTCGACCGCTTCCTCGCGATCGTCCGGGACCGGGCCCCCGTCGACCTCACGCCCGCGGCGCGCCGCGCGGTCGCGTCGAGCCGGCGCGCCGTGGAGCGGGCCGTTCGAGAGCGGACGCCGATCTACGGCATCACGACCGGTTTCGGCGGGCTCTCCCACCACGTGATCCCGTCCGACCGGGCGCGGGAGCTCCAGCTCTCCCTGATTCGAAGCCACGCCGCGGGCGCCGGCCCCGCGCTCCCGGAGGAGATCGTCCGGGGGCTCACCCTGCTGCGGCTCAACTCCCTCGCGGCCGGCCACTCCGGCGTCCGGGAGGAGGTGCTCGACCGGCTCTCGGACGTGCTGAACCACGGGCTCGTCCCGTGGATCCCCGCGCAGGGCTCGGTCGGCGCGTCCGGGGACCTCGCCCCGCTCGCCCACCTCGCCCTCGCCCTCCTCGGCGAGGGAGCGTTCGTCGTCCCCGCGACGGGCACCCGGGAGAACGCGGCGGACACGCTCGCCCGCGAGCGGATCCCCCGCCTGGAGCCGGTCGAGAAGGAGGGCGTCTCGCTCCTCAACGGGACGGCGCTCATGGGATCGTACCTCGCGCTCGGCGTCGCGGACGCGCGGAGCCTGCTCGACGCCGCGCTCATCGCCGCAGCGCTCTCGTTCGACGCCCTCAAGGGACAGCCCACGTCGCTCGACGAGCGGCTGGGCGCGATCCGGAACTCGCCGGACCACCGCGCGGTCGCCCGCTCCCTCGCGGCGCTGCTCGACGGCAGCGAGCTCGCCGTGACGCCCGAGGAGTGGAGCGGGCAGGACCCGTACACCCTCCGGTGCCTCCCCCAGGTGTTCGGCGCGGTGCGGCTCGCGATCGGGTTCGCGGAGAGCGTGGCGGCCGGAGAGCTCAACGCGGTCACCGACAACCCCGTCGTCTTCGAGCCCGACGACTGGGTGAACGGCGGCAACTTCCACGGTCAGCCGCTGGCCTTCGCGCTCGACGCGCTCGGGATCGCGGTCCAGTACGTCGCGTCGTTCTCGGAGCGTCGGATCGCCCGGCTCATCCATCCGGGCCTCAACCGAGGGCTCCCGGCCTTCCTCGCGCCGGATCCCGGAGTGAGTTCGGGGTTCATGGTGTCGCAGTACCTCGCCGCGGCGCTCGTCAACGAGAACGAGACGCTCGTGCATCCGGCCAGCACGGCGAGCCTCTCCACGTCCGCCGACCAGGAGGATTTCGTGAGCATGGGGCCCTGGGCCGGCGCGAAGCTCGGGAAGATCCTCGAGAACGCCCGACACGTCGTCGCGATCGAGTGGATGGTCGCCGGCCAGGCGCTCGAGCTGCGCCGTCCGAAGCACGGGGGCCGCGGCAGCGAGGCGGCCCTGGCCGCGCTGCGGAAGCGGGTGACGGCGTGGACGCAGGATCGCAGCGCGGCGGACGACATCGCCGCGATCGCGGCCGCGATCGGCGATCGACGGATCCTGGACGAGGTCCGCTCCGTCGTGCCGGGCGACGGGCGCTAGTTCATCGCGCGGGGATCGGGGCCGCGGGGACCTCGGGCGACTTCCCGAACGTCACGGTCTGGCCGCACGCGGGGCACGTGTACTCCCCGATACCGCGGTGACGCAGCGGCGTACGGCACTTGGGACACGGGATCGGCTGCGCGGTGACCCAGGCGGCGAACAGCTCCTGCGACCGCCGGTCCTCCCGCGCCGGACCCGCGGCGGGAGCGGGAGACGGGGTCGCCACGGGAGCCGGCAGCGGAGGCGGCGACGCGCGAGGGGCAGCGGCGACCGGGGCGCTCCGCGCCGAGGCGAGCCGACCGCAGTTCGGGCAGACCGCGAGGTTCGTGGAGCCCGTCGCCTGCAGCGGGACGTGGCAGGCGGGGCAGAGCGTCTTGAGTCCCGTCGCGGTCAGCACCGGGGGCGGCGGTGCGGGCGCGCGGGGGGCGAACGTGCGGACCGGCGCGGACGGAGACAGCGCGGCCGTCGTCGGCGGCGCCGGGGGCGGCCGGGCCCACCGCACCGTCCGGCGCCCCGGGTCGTAGGCGAGCGGGGTCCCCGGGCGCTCGAGCTCGTGCGCGAGGAGCCGTTCGGTCTTCCGCTCCCGCCACGAGAGCGCAGCGGCGAGGCCGGGAACGCTCGTCGTCCCCAACGATTCGACGGTCGATCGGAGCCGCTCGAGGTCCTGCTCGGAGGGGCCGAAGAGGCCGGACATCGGCGGCGACGCCGCGGCGCCGCAAAAGAATCTATCGTTCCAGCCGCACGGTCCGGATAAGGGAGGCACCGGCGGAGGCTCCTGGTCTCTTGGACGGTGCCACCAAGAGCCCGGCCGCCGATGCCCGAGGCCAACCTATGGTAGTCCTCGCCGTCCTATATAGCTATCCGGGGCCCCCGGACGGTGAAAACTGACCCGTTTTCCCCAAGTTTCCGCCGGGGCGCGAGACGATCGCGCCGGACCCATACGGACTTATTCGAGGAGCCGCATGGTTCGTGGGGCGGGCCGGGTCCGCCGTAGCATGTCGGCCGCACGACAGGAACTTTCGCCCGATGAACCGTCGGCTCCGGCGACGCTGGAGGGGACGCCGTCCCTTCCGATGGGCATCCCGACGGTCCTGCTCGTCGCCAGTCCGGACACCCGGCTCCTGCTGAAAGGCCTCCTTCGGCTCCAGCGGCACCCGGTCGTCTTCGAGGCCGACCGGCTCGAAGCGTTCGAGCAGTGTCCCGCCCCCACCGGGGCGACGCTCCTCGTCATCGACCACGACCCGACCCTCGGGGACTGGTGCGCGAACGTACGGGCGATCCTCGCCCGGCACCCCGACTACCGCACGATCCTCGTCACCCCGGACCGTTCGCCGGAGGTCGCCCAGAAGGCGCCGACGCTCGGGGTCAAGGCCGTCGTGGTCCGCCCGTTCGCGCTGCGGGATTTCGCGGCCGCGCTGACGACCGCGACCGGGGACGCCGTCCCGCCGTCCGCGCCGCCGGCCACGGCGGCCTAGCCGCGCGTCACGGGTAAGCGCCCGCTCGGCTCCCGGCCCGTGTGGGGCCCGATCCGCTCGACGACCTCGCCGCCGCGTTCCGGGGCGGCGTCGCGCGGGATCCCGAGGCGCTCGCGCGCGCCGGCCGGGACGGGTCGCACCTCGTCGGTCAGCCGTCGGCGGTCGCGACCCCCCGGGAGGTCGACGACGTGGTCGCCCTGGTCCGCTGGGCCCGCCGGCACCGCACCGCGCTCGTGGCCCGGGGCGCGGGCACGTCCCTCGACGGGGAGTCGGTCCCGCCGGCCGGGTCCGTCGTCGTGGACCTTTCGGGATGGAACTCGGTGCTCGAGGTCCGCGCGGACGAGCGGTGGGCGCGCGTCGGACCGGGGGTCGTGAACCGGTCGCTGCAGGACGCGCTCGAGAAGGAGGGGCAGTTCTTCCCGCCCAATCCGGGCTCTTGGACGGCGTCGACGATCGGCGGCCACGTCGGAACGAACGCCTCGGGGCCACGGTCGTTCAAGTACGGTCCGACCCGGGCGTGGGTCCGCGGTCTCCGCGCGGTGCTCGGGACGGGCGAGGTCGTCCGGCTGGGCAGCCGGGCGGCGAAGCGCTCCGTCGGCCCGGATCTCCTGCCGTTGATCGTCGGCAGCGAGGGAACCCTCGGGATCGTGACCGAGATCACCGTGGGGACCGCGCCGCTGCCCGGGGTCCGGCGCGGTCTCATCGTCCCGCTTCCCGCGGATCCTCCGCTCGGCCGGATCGCCGGGGCGATGCGGGCCGCGCGGGAGCCGGGGCTCTCGGCCGTCGAGTACCTCGACGCCGCCTGCGCCCGCGACCTCGCCGAGCGGCGGGGCGTGCGCTGGCCGGACGGCGCTCCGCTGCTGCTTTTGGAGCTCGAGGCCGAGGAGGCGGCGTCCGCCGACCTCGTCGAGGAGCGGCTCCGAGGCGTCCTTCGGAGCGTCGGGGTCGCGGCAGAGCCGCATCGGCACGACGACGCGGACCGCCTGTGGACCGAGCGCGGCGAGAGCAGTCGGGTGCTCGACGAGCGGTACGGGGAGCGGATCCGCGAGGACGTCTGCGTGCCGCTCCCCGCGATCGACTCCCTCATCGGGGCGATCAACGAGATCGCGCGGCGCGAACGGGTGCCCGTCGTCGTGTTCGGCCACCTGGGCGAAGGGAGCCTGCACCCGAACTTCGTCGTCGATCCGGCCGGACCCGCCGCGGGACGGATCCGGGCCGCCCTGTATGCGGTTTCGCTTCGGCTCGGGGGCACGATCAGCGGGGAGCACGGGATCGGGTCGCTCAAGGCCCCGTACCTCGCCGACGAGCTCGGGCCGGGCGCCGTCCGGCTCCTCCGGGCGGTGAAGCGGGTGTGCGATCCGGACGGGATCCTCAATCCGGGGAAGCTCTACCCGCCCGAGCCGCCGTGAGCCGGCGGACGATCTTCTCGGTCGCCTTAGGGACCGGGAGCCGGGCGAACGCCGCCGGGGTGACCCAGCGTCGGTCCCCGACGACCGACGGCCGTGATCGCCGCGGTATCGCCCCGGAGAAGACGTGGAGCTCGATCGTGAAGTGGGAGTACGCGTGCCGGACGACGCCCAGGCGGCGCAGCGGGGGAGCCCGGAGGCCGGTCTCTTCGGCGAGCTCCCGGCGGGCGGCCGCGATCGGGCGTTCGCCCGCCTCGATCTTGCCGCCCGGGAACTCGTAGAGCCCGCCCAGGAGACCGGACGCAGGACGACGTTGGACGAGCCACCGCCCACCGGACTCGAGCACGACGACGGCGCCGCGCACGTGGGGCCGGGGGGACCGCGGTCGTCGAACCGGGAGCGTCGCGGGGTCGTCGAGCTCCCGAAACGCGCGGCACCCGAACGCGACCGGACACTCCCAGCATCGGGGGGTCCGCGGCGTGCAGATCGTCTCTCCCAACTCCATGAGCGCCTCGTTGAAGGCGCCCGGCGCGTCCGCGGGGAGGACCGCGGCGAGCGACCGTTCGAGGCGGCGCCGGGCGGCGGTCCCCTGCGGATCCTCCCGCTCCGCCGTCCACCGAGCGGCCACGCGGAGCCCGTTCGCCTCGAGCGCGACCACGGGCTCGTCGAACGCGAGGCTCGCGATCGCCCGGGCGATGTAGACACCGATCCCGGGCAGGGTCTCGAGCTCCGCCGACGTGGTCGGCAGCCGACCTCTGTGCCGCGCGACGATCTCCCGGGCGGCGGCCCTCAGGTGCCGGGCGCGGGCGTAGTAGCCGGCCCCCTCCCAGACCTTGAGCACCCGCGCCTCCGGGGCCGACGCGAGAACGCGGAGCGTCGGGAAAGCCGCGACGAACCGCTCGAAGTACGGCGCCGCCTGGGCGACGCGCGTCTGCTGCAGCAG
The DNA here is from genome assembly GCA_030040865.1 of Thermoplasmata archaeon. Lineage (GTDB taxonomy): Archaea > Thermoplasmatota > Thermoplasmata > Lutacidiplasmatales > UBA184 > Lutacidiplasma. Next base: position 8,669 of record JASHSX010000100.1, read on the forward strand.
GACCTCGGCGATCCAGATACGGTACGGGTCCCGATCGCGCCGCCACGGTAGCGCGCGGCGGTGGTCGCGGTACCAGGCGAGCAGCGCCGGCGCGACGGAAGGCCGGACGGTCGGCGGGGTCGGCCCGGGGACGCGGGATCGCACGGGTTCGTCTGCCGCACGAA
>JASHSX010000101.1 GCA_030040865.1 Thermoplasmata archaeon
CGACCAGGTCCGTGAACATGATCGCGGCGAGTCGACGGCTCACGGTCACGGCGCCGTTATGGGACTGGGGCCATAAGCCGACGCGATTGCGCCCTGGGCTCACCCCGAGGAGCCTTGGCGGTGCGGGCCCAGCGACGCAGCCGAGGCGGCGGACTCGCTTCTTTCGGCTCGCGATAGACGAGAAGGGCAACCCATCCCGCTCGACAAGAACTTGAGGGGGTGTCGCCGTACGCGCCGAGATGCCGTTTCCCCAGCTTCCGGCCAAGCATCGGTGGAAGCCCCTCTTCACGGCCTCGGACTTTCAACGGTACGTCGCCACCCGTCGGGGGCGCTCGGTGCCCAAGGCGCCGGACAGTGTGGTGATGGTCTTTGGGAGCCGCTGGAGGGCCTACCTTCCGAGGGCATACCGCGGGACGTTCGACCCGCGAATCGGAATCTACAGACCTCGGCGGAATGTAGGGGTCGTACTCGTCGATGGGCCCGGCGCGCCGTTCGCGTCCATCGTTGTGGAGGAGCTCGCGGCGCTGGGGGTCAAGCGGTTCGTGATCGTCGGATTAGCTGGTTCACTTCAGCAGAGGCTCGCGCCCGGCTCGCTCGTCCTTTGCAGCAAGGCCATCCGCGACGAAGGTACCTCGCATCACTATCACCGGCCGGCTCTCTTCGCTCATCCGGACCGCCAGTTGACGCAGCTCCTTCAGGATCGACTTCGGCGTTCCGGCACTTCGTACGTTCGAGGGCCCTCCTGGACCACCGATGCGATCTATCGGGAGACCCGACAGGAAATCCGACGCTACCGAACGGCGGGAGTCCTCACCGTCGAAATGGAAGCCGCCGCCGTGTTTGCTGTGGCCCGTCGCCTCCGGGTCAAGGCGGCCGCTCTCTTCGTGGTCAGCGATCTCTTGGTCGAAACCGGATGGGAGCCCCGATTCCACGATGCCCGCAAACCTCTCCGACAAACTCTACGCTTCGCGCTCTCCTCGCTGGACTCCTGAAGGGTTCGGCGTCCTCGAGATCTACCGACCCGTGTCCCACACCCCGGCGCGAAGGCGTGGCCCTAGGCTGCGACGGCTCGGTGTGAAGCGGCCGTCGGGGGCAGACCGTGGTTGCAAGTACGCTTACAGCTCGGATTCGGGCGCGCCGCCGTACGCCGCCCGCCGAGCGTGTACAGCACAAGACCTTAGCCCAGAATCCTCCTCCGGACCGATGACATGACGACCGAACTCCAGACGCTCCGGGAGCTGTACCGGTATCATTTCCGACGGTTGCGGGCGTACTGTCGAACGATATGGGATCTTCCCGTGAAGGAGAGGTACCGGGACCGGCGGTCCACGTTCCCCTCATTGGTCGACATCTACCTGCACATTCTGGACGACTATCGGTTCTGGTTCGTCCAAGCGTACACGGGTAAGACGTTCCAGGACTTCCCGTTGGGGATCCACCTTACCCGTGCGCAGGCGGAACGGGCCACACGAGACGTCGAGCGGCTGGTGATGAACGTTCTCAGCAAACTGCGCTCCGAGGATCTCCGCCGGAAATTCTACATTCGCGTGGATAGGAGGTCGATTACGATCCGGGCCATGCTGCTACAGATGATCCAAGGTGATCTCCAGCACAAGGGGGAGCTCAACGCACTCCTCTGGCAGATGAACGTCGCCCCTCCCCGGGTAGACCTCCACCGGACCAATCGATTCTGAGCGCGACCAGCGCTACACGGTCACGCGGACGATTGCGCACGAGGCAGGGCCCGGCCCTCGGCTCCCGTTCCGTAGGCCGAGGAGTGGGAGATTTGGCGGCGATCCGCTCCGCGGCGCGCTTGCATGTGAGCTCCGCCGGTTCTGGTCCGTCGTCGATCCGGATGGGACGCCAGGGGCAGCCCAGAGCCTGCGGCCTATGGGATTCGGAAGACGATGCGGGGCCGGTTCTCCGCCGTTGGCCAAACATCGGCCACCTCCGAGAGCGGGAAGCTCTTCGTCTCAATCCCAAAACCCGCCGAACGAGTGACCTTTAGGAGCTGTTCGATCGACCTCGCGATCCTGTCCAGCGGAACGCTGCCGATGCCGCTCCCTAAGAGCGAGATGGCCGAAGAACGGAGTGCCGCACTGGGAAGGGTGATCGTGGAGGCGCTGAGCGAAGCGACATTGACGAATCGGATCGGCACCGTATCCTTTCCGGTCCTCGCCCCCGTCGTGAGGATCTGTTCGGCGGAGCGTCCCCAGAGGTAGTCCAGGACCACATTCACGCCCATGCCTGCGAACTCTGCCCTCAGGGCCTGCTCGAACGCGTCCCCTTCGTCGCCGAGAGGGATCGTGAGGTCCGCCCCCAAAGACCCGAGCCCTTTGAGCGCCTCCGGACTTCTCCCGGTCGCGACAACCCTCCCGGCTCCGAGGTGTTTCGCGATTTGGACGGCGAGACGGCCCGCCGTACCGGTCGCCCCGTTGATGAGCACCGTTTCCCCCGCGGACAGTTGGGCGCGCTCGGAGAGGGCGACCCAGCTGGACATGCCCGGATTTGCGATGGCGGCGGCGGTCACGTCGTCCAGGTCGTCCGGCACGGGAACGCACTGAGAGGACGCGACGACCGTCCTCTCCGACATGCTCCCGAACGGAGATCGTGGCAGGACGAAGTAAACTCGACGGCCGTCATCGAGATGGCCGACCCCGTCGACGCCCACGACGAACGGGAGAGGTCCTGTGGAGCTGTAGTGGGTGCCGGAGGCTCGACTCTTGACCAGCTGGCTGAGCGCCGCCGCACGTACGGTGACGAGGACTTCACCTTGTTCGGTGGTTGGGTCCGCGAAGTCGGAGTACCGAGGCGGCTTGCCTGCCTCGATCACCACGGCTGCCTTCATGCGGAGGTCACCGGGCCCGGCGTATTGTGGGTTGCGTCACCGATATCTACCGCCCGGCAGGCCCTGTCGGCCGACTGCATTCGAGCCCGATCGAGGATCCCATGCGCATTGCAGGTCGACCTGAATGAGTTCCACGGACCTCGATCCGCTCCCGTGGTCGGAACCCATCGCGCCCGTCGAGGTGTCCGGCCCGAACCGATCGGTCGGCCGCTCCCTCTCGGTCCTGGCTCACTTGGCGGGGCAGGTGAACCACCACTCGTTCCCCCACTTGTCGCGCACGCCCCCTCGGCGCCCGTCCTCTGCGTCCGCCGGCGCGCGAACCTTCGTCGCTCCCGCCTTGAGCGCCCGTGCGTAGGCTGCGTCGGCGTCGTCGACGTAGAGGTGGAGCATGGCCGGGAACCCCTCTCGCCCTTCGGGTGCGTCAGCGAGCATCACGACGGAGTCCGCGATCCGCATTTCCAGATGGGCGACCCTTCCCTTGTCGTCCGCCATCCGGAATCCGACCGTCCCACCGATTCCCTTCTCAATGAAGAGGGCGAGACCCGACGCGTCACGCGACAAGAGATACGGGGCCAATTTCGGCGTCATTGCCGGTTCCATGCCCCCGCGACCTCTCCTACGAGAATAAGCCAACGGGAGGGTCGCGGAACGGTTCTCTCAGAGCCGGCCGCTACCTAGCCGCGGAGATCC
>JASHSX010000102.1 GCA_030040865.1 Thermoplasmata archaeon
CGCCTGATGGGACTGTTCACGAAGCTGATGGAGCTCCGCGGCACCTACCAGCTGACCCAGCTGGCCGCCGAGGGGGACCTGCAGGACGCCGCCCTGAAGCACGAGGCCGCTGTCGAGGAGGTGTTCGGGCAGCTCCAGGACGCCCGGCTCGAGCTCGCCTCCTCCGGCCCGGTCGTCGAGGGCGCTCTCGATTTCATTGAGATCTGTCTCGCGGAGATGCGGTAGGAAACACGATGCCGGCGGTCAAGGTCACCACGCGCACCCGTCGTCCGGCGGGCGCCAAGCGGGAGACGAAGCGAGGTCCGGACACCGCGCGCATCGCCGTCGTCGGGATCCCCGCGTCGGGCAAGACCACGTATTTCCGGTTCCTCTCCGGCCATTTCGGCCTCAACCTTCCGATCCTCTACGTGCCGGCCCGGTCCGACAACGGGACCCTTCCTCTGTACGGCGACCTCGAGAACGACGTCGCGCTCGAGGAGACGACGTACGAGACGACCGACCCGACCGACCCCGAGGGCAGCCTCGAGACGACGACGCGCTACTACGTGAACCGGCCGATGGAGGACCGCCGCAAGCTATGGGTCGAGCTCTCCGCGGGTCGCGAGGACCAGGGGATCCTCACGAAGTACCCCCTCCCGACGAAGTTCAACCAGTTCGTCGAGATGAAGCTCCGCTTCCGCTATGGCGAGAAGAACGCGGACGCCGGCTCGCGCCCGATCGAGCTCCAGACGATCGACGAGGCCGGGGGGATCATCTCGGACTACTTCACCTACGATCGGCTCTGGCTCGAGTCGGCCGAGGGCGAGGTCTCCGAGAAGTCGTGCAAGGTGATCCCGCACTTCGACTCCTGGCGGCCCGACCGGCGCGACCTCTGGCGCCGGGGCCTCACGCTGCTGGGCCGGTTCGTCCAGGAGGCCGACGCCATCATCCTGCTCCTCTCCCCGTCGCTCCCCTCCCTCCGCGACCAGGCCCAGCAGGTGAACCTGGCGCGCGGGGTCTTCCGCTACGTGCGCGCCCGCAACATCCCGCTCGTGATCGCGATCTCCAAGGCGGACAAGCTCAAAGAGTTCTACACGGAGGTCGAGCAGTCCGTCCGAGACCGGACGTTTAGGAGCACCTTCGACACCGTCGACTTCCTCCTGCGGCGGGACGGCACCGGCATGGGCACGATCCTGGTCGCCCAGGAGGGGCGCGGGATCTCGACCCGCGAGGACGTCTTCCTGATCTCGAGCGCGGTGTCGACCGGAGAAGGCCACCCGCTGTTCGTCGGCGAGGGGGGGCAGGAGGCCCCGACGGCCGGCGCGACGACGCTCGGGGTCCCCGTGATGGTCAACACGACCCTGCCGCTCGCCCGCGCGTGCGAGCGGATCCTGACGAAGCGCGAGACGAAGGAGACGTGATGGCCGCCGCGGAGGCCCGGAGCGCGGGCGCCGTGAGTCCGGTCGCCGTCGTCTGGTGCCGCCAGGTCGACAACGAGGCGGAGAGCCCCGGCTACACGACGATCCCCGAGGCGTTCGCGGGGCGACGGGAGACGCTCGACACGATCCGGCTCGTCGGCAACTTCACGATCAACGTCGCCGACACCCACGACTACTGGGACCCGGAGCCCGGCCAGACGCTCTCCTACTACCCCAACCTGTTCCTGTACCCGGCGGCGGGCGGCAAGCACACCTGCGTCGGCCGGATGTTCCTCTCCACCGAGGACCGGCCGCGGCTCGGTATGAAGACCCTCGTCTTCGAGACGGCCCAGCTGGTCGCCACAGGCGACTTCGGCGGCGCGATCCTGCGGGCCCACGCGTCGATGGGCGGCCGGTCGGTCGTGAAGCGGCCCGCCGCCGAGCCCGACGCCGCGGTCTACACGGCGGTCGGGGAGGGATTCCTCTTCCACCGCGGGACGACCGAACCGGTCGTCGTCGTCGCGGCCGACCAGTGGGAGGCCGCGGGCCGCGTGCTCGAGGACCTGGTCCGGCTGCTCCCGACCTCGCTCGTCGCGCTCGGCGCGTTCCTGTCGTTCCCGTACTTCCTCCCCGAGGCGAAGGTGAACATGCACGAGTTCACCGAGCAGCTCCCGCTCGCGCTCGCGATGATGCGCGTGCCCCGGGCCGAGGCCCAGGGCGAACGTCACACCAAGCGGATCGCGAGCTGGGAGTCGGGACCCGTTGCCGTTCGGGACTTGACGAAGGCGCCCACCGGCCGGACGAAGGAGACCGTCCCGCTCGTCCTCCAGTACGTACGCGACCACAACGAGGAGAAGGTCGCCGAGATCGCCCGGCGCGTCGATCTCGTCGAGCTCGCCCGCAGCCGCGCCGCCGTCGACGACCCGGAGCGCCAGGGAGGCCGCGACCGCCGCAAGGAGATGTGGCGGATCGGCACCGCGATGGAGACCGCGGCCCTCCTGCTCTCCCGTCCCAAAGGCCGCGCCGTCGGGGTGAGCGGGGAGGCGACGAAGCGGGCGAACGAGTATCTCCAGGCCCGGCCGACGGCCGCGGCGGCGCCCGAGGCGCTCGCCGTCGACGAACCCGCCGGCGCGAGCGCGTCCGTGGCCTCCCAATTGCCCCCGTGGCTCCAGCGCCCGGCCGAGGTCACCGTACCGCCGCCCGGACCGGTCGCGGTGCCGGTGTCCGTGAGCGACGATCCGTCGCTGCAGAAGCTCCCGCCGCCTCCGCCCCCGCTCGTCCCCGGGGCCGTCGGAGCGGCACCGCCGGTCGCGGGGGTTGCCGTCGCGGAGCCGGAGCTCGAGGAGTGGCTGAAGCACCAGGTCGACGAGCGGTTCCGCGAGCTCGCCCGGACCGCGCCGACCACGGCGGTCGGTCCGGCGATCGACCAGCGCCTCGCGGACGTGAGCCACGACCTGGAATCCCGATGGACCCGCGCTCTCGAGACCCGGATCCGCGAGGTCGCCGAGGTCGAGGCGCGGGCGATCCTCTCGTTGCAGTCCGACCTCCGTTCCCGCCTAGCGGCGGTGGACGCCCGGCCGATCTTCGACCCGGGCGCGGTCGGCGCGGACGTCGATCAGCGGGTCCGCACCGCGGTCGAGGCCCGCGCCTCCGTCCTCGCGGAGTCGCTCCGCGATTCGGCGAAGGGGGAGCAGGAACGGTGGGCCAACGACGTCCGCCTCGAGCTGAAGCGCTCGATCGACGAACTGGCGGCCCGGTCGGCGAAGTCGGAGGAGGAGCTTCGGGCCGCGCTCGTGGCGCAGCTCGAGCTCGAGGTCCGTGAGACCCGGGAGCAGTCGACCACGCTCCGTGAGGAGCTCGAGGCCCGGGTACGGGACATCCTGAACGAACGGTTGACCGACCTCGACCAGCGTCGGGCCAAGGAGCTCCGGGACCAGGACCAGCGGGTCGGGATCCTCCTGGACGGTCGGACCCGCGATCTCGAGACGAAGCTCACGGTCGGCTCCCAGTCGGAACGGGAGAGGTCCCAGGCCGTCTTCGACGAGCGCGTGCAGGCCGCCGAGCGTCGGCTGCAGGTCGAGATCGAGGCCCGGGTCTCCGAGCTCGGCGAGTCGCAGAGCCAGACCCTCGCGGGGTTCCAGGTGAGGGTCCAGTCGTTCTTCGAGCAGAAGCTGCGCGAGAACCAGGAGCGCGAGCGCGACAAGTACGTGGAGCTGCTCGCGCGCTTCAAGGGCGAGGTCGACACGGCCCTCGCGCGCACGATCGACTCCACCAAGTTCGACGCCGCCGTTCGCGAGCGCGTCAACCGGATGCTCGAGACGGCCCGGGCCGAGGATCAGAAGGCGATCGCCTCGAAGGTCGCGGACGCGGAGGTGAAGCTGCGGTCCGCGGCGGAGGAGGCGACCCTCCGTCTCGAGCGGGTCGAGACGAAGCTCCAGGCGAGCGCGACGGACCTCGCGCGCGTCGAGCGGACGTTGCGGCACGACGCCGAGGAACTCGACCGGCGCGTGCAGGTCCTCACCGACCGGATGCTTCCCCTCGTACGGCGGACCTGGCTCAAGGTCTCCGAGCTCGAGAAGGCCGGCGGCGCCGGCCCCGAGGGCGAGGCCCGGTTCAACGAGATGCGCCGGGAGGTGACCCGCGAGATCCGGCGTCTGGAGGGAGAGCTGCTCGAGCAGACGACGGAGCTCCGGGACCGCCTCGAGACGACCATCTCGGCCCAGGGCCGCATCTGGCTCAACTTCGTCCGGCAGCTTGCGGAAGCGGGCTCGACGCTCCTCCCGGGGAGCGTGGGCGCCGAGAGCCGGCCGACCCGACGCATGCCGCCGCGCCCCCTCCCCGACGAGCCGGAGCCGCCGAATTCGATCCCCGAGGAGCTCCGGGAAGCGGCCGGGGTGGGTGCGTTCGCGAACGACCCCCCCAACCCGATGGACCCCGAGCCCGTCGACGACCCGCCGGCCGCCCCCGAGACCCGACGCCGCAGCCGGCGCGCCTAGGCCGAGACGCTAAGGGACCGGGCGACCTCTTCCGGCGATGGGCACGACGGCGACCGAGCACAGCCACTGCAAGGTCTGCCGCCGGGTCTGCGGCCCGGACGAGGAGACGTGCAGCAAGACGTGCGCCCGTCAGCTCGCCGCCCGCGTGCGCTCGCGACAGATGTACACCTACCTCATGGTCGGCCTCGCCCTGTTCCTCGTGATCGTGCTCGCGGCGACGTTCCACTAGGGGCGCCACCGTGGCCCGCTACCGCGTCGCGGTCCTGGGAGGGACGTTCGACCGGCTCCACGTCGGCCACGCGGCGCTGCTCGCCACGGCGTTTCGCGTGGGTCGGACGGTCGCGATCGGGGTGACGACGCCCGCGTACCTCGCGCGCCACCCGAAGCCGGGTCGTCGCGCGATCCAATCGTACGCCACGCGACGCCGCGCGCTCGCCCGGTGGCTCTCCGCCCACTACCCCGCGCGGAGGTACCGGCTCGCGCCGCTCCGCGACACGTTCGGGCGGTCGGTGGAGGACGGCGTGGATGTGCTCGTCGTCTCCGCCGACACGATCGCCGGCGGCCGCGCGGTGAACGAGGAGCGGACGCGCCGGGGTCGGCCCCGGGTCCCGATCGTCGTCGTTCCGCTCGTGCTCGCGGACGACTTAGAGCCGGTGAGCTCTCGGCGGATCCGCGCCCGGGAGATCGACCGGTCGGGACGGCGGATCGCCCCGATCGCGGTGGGCCTCGCGGCCGGCGCGCCGGACCGCGCGGGCGCGCGGGGTGCCCTACGGGCGGTCTTTCCGCGAGTGCGCCTCACGCTGCTGCCGGAGTCGCCGAGCCGACAGCGCCTGCCGCCGGGGCTCCACGCGCGTCGAGCTGCGGCCGCCGCCCAGCGGGGTCGGGCGCTCGGCGTCGGGGTGGTCGCCACCGGTCCCGGGCGGTGGCTCGTCGCGGTCCGCACGCCCCGGGTCGAACTCGTCCCCCGACGCGTTGCGGGGGACCTCGGGACCGGGTTGCGGCGACTTCTCACGCCGTCCCTCGGGCGGGAGGGCTTTTGACGCCGCCCGCCCTCGACCTCCCGATGGAGACGTACCTGCGGGTGACGTTCGACAGCGAGGGGGCGAAGCCGTCCGAGATCGCGGACCGGCTGCGCTCGTGCGGGTTCGTGCCCACCCAGGGGAACTACGACTTCGTCTACGACTGGCGGGGGACCGCGAGTCGGGACCAGATCCTCGACCTCTCGGACGAGCTCACCCGGCAGCTGCGCGGCTACCGCGTTCTCTTCGAGATCGAGACCGTCTGATTATCCCGGCCCGGTAGGCCTTTTAACGAGCGACCGTCATCGACGGCGGCGATGCAGAGCTACCCCGTCCGGACGACCCACCGGAAGGGACTCGAGGTCGGGAACCTCGGCCGGATCCTGTCGGCCCACTTCGACCGGGTGGAGGTGTCGGGGGACCGGGCCACGGGCGCGTTCGGCGCGATCGTGCGGATCTCGGTCGGCGCCAACGGCCGGGAGCTCGCGGTCGAGATGACGATGGACCCGAAAGTTCCGGCCGACATCGCGGCCGAGACGATCCAGCGGTACAACCGCTTCCTCGAAGAAGCGACCGGCTACTCCTCGAAGGAGCGCGCCCGCCGCCTCCGCAAGTCCGCGACCGCCGCGGGAGAGTAGCTCCGTGCCCTCGGGCCCTCCCGGCCCTCTCCCGACCGGCGCGGGCGGTACGGAGCTCGACCGTCTTCGTTCGATCGTCGCCGCGTACTTCCCCGTCTACGAGACCCGGGTCGGCCCGCAGTCGGTCCTCCTCGCCGTCCATCTCGATCCCGCGACGCTCGAGGGGAAGTTCGACGCGCTTCGCCGCGAGCTGTGGCCCCTCCAGTACGTGCCCCTCCTCCGCCGGCAGATGGGCGAGGATTTCGTCGAAGTGGTCCGCCGGCCGACGCAGCGCCCGACGCGGCAGTGGATCAACGTCCTTTTGCTGGCGGGGACGGTCCTCACGACGAGCTTCGCCGGCGCCCTCATCTGGATCGCGTACGTCGGGGGGGCGACGTTCACCGCCGGCGACTTCGCGTACGGCGCGCTCTACTTCGCGGCCCCGGTGCTGCTCATCCTCGGCCTCCACGAGCTCGCGCACTACTGGATGGCCCGCCGCCACCACGTGGAGGCGTCGCTACCGTACTTCATGCCCGTGCCGCCCCCCCTCCTGTTCGGCACGCTCGGGGCGTTCATCTCAATCCGAGAGCCGTTCCCGGACAAGAAGACCCTGTTCGACATCGGGGTCGCCGGCCCCCTCACCGGGTTCGCGGCGTCGATCCCGATCGCCCTCGCCGGTCTGTACCTGTCGATCCACGCCCCGGTGATCCCCGCGAACTACTGCGGTCCGACGATCCTCGGGGTCGACTACGGCAACCTCCTGGTCGGGATCCCCCTGTTCTGGTACGCGCTCAAGCTGTTCTTCCCGGCGGCGGTAGCGCTGAGCCCGCTCGCGCTCGCGGGCTGGGTCGGGATCCTCATCACGGCGATCAACCTTCTGCCGGTGGGCCAGCTCGACGGCGGCCACGTCTGGCGCGCGCTCTTCGGGGAGCGCGTCCGGTACGTGAGCTACGCCGGCGTGGTGATCCTCTTCTCCATCGGTATCCTGTTCTACGCCGGGTGGCTCTTCTTCGCCCTCCTGATCCTTGTCCTCGGGATGCGGCATCCCCCGCCGCTCAACGACATCACTCCGCTCGACACGAAGCGGGTCGCCGTCGGGGTGCTCACCGTCGCGGTGCTCCTCACCGGCTTCGTGCTGACCCCGCTCGCCGAGCCGCCCGGCGCGGTGAGCTTCCCGACGCACGCGATCGACTACGCCGGCGGTTCGCCGTCCGCGACGTACGCCAACCTGACCGCGACGCTCGACAACCAGGACCCGGTGCCGCACGGCTTCACGCTCTCGATCTCGCTCGCGAACGCGACCCTCCCGGGGCCGGGGAACGCGACGACCAACCTCACGGGGGCCGCGCTCAGCGCCTGGGCCGCCGGCAACGTCACCTGGACGTTCTACCTCACGAACGGCCGGACGTACACCGCCTCCGGGGTCTCCGCGAGCCTCCCGGGCGCGGACTTCCTCACGGTCAACGCGACGACGCAGACGAACGTGACCGTCGGCTTCTCGAGCGTCTCCCCGCTCCTCGGCGCCGGCGTGTCGCTCGCGACGACCGAGTACTGCGCGGAGTCCGGCTCCGGCGCGGCGAGCGTACTGTTCACGCCGCAGTGGACGTAGGCGCGGCCGACCGGTCCGCGCCCCGCGCGTAGACCCGGAACTCGCGCGTCAGGCTCCGGTGGACCCGGACGGGAACGAGGGCTTGGCGGACCCACGGGGCGGGGAGCGGATCGTCACCGCCGGGGAGCACGAGGACGATCCGGCCGCCGTCGCGTACCCGGTCCGCCCAGCGGGGGAGTACCCGCGCCACGACCGCCGCGGCGTCCTCGCCGCCCGTTCCCGACGCCCGGCCGTACGGCGGATCGGTCACGATCGCGTCGAACGCGGCCCCCTCCGCGGCAACCTCACCGGCATCGCCGACGACGATCGCTTCGGGGGCGAGGCCGAGGTGCGCAAAGTTCCGCAGCGCTCCCTTGGCCATCTCGGGGTCGCGGTCGATCCCGACCGTACGGGCCCCGAGAAGGGCGGCCTCCGCAAGGAGGGCACCGGTTCCGATGAACGGGTCGAGCACGAGGTCCCCGGGTCGGATGCGGGCGAGGTTTACCGCCGCCCGGGCGAGCCGGGGCGCGAGACTGACCGGCCGTTGGAACGGGAGGCGGGGCATGCGGCGGCCGGTGTACGCCCGCCGGTCGACCGGGGCGACCTCCTCGAACAGGGAGTCCGCTCCGTCGGAGGCCCGTGCGAGCCAGAAACGACGCTCGGGAGCATCGAGGTCGATGCGGCCCCCGCCGCCCGTGTAGGCGTCCCCCGCGCGGGCGATCGCCGGATCGCGTCCGCCCCCGGTCGGGCGTCCGATACGGCGGATCGCGGCGCTCTTCCCCGCACCGCCGGCCATGCGGAGCGCCGCTTCGATGTCGTTCCCAGTGCCGAGGAGTTCGAGGCACCGGCGAGCGAGCGCGAGCCGGCCCGCGAGCTCCCGCACGGTGTCCCGGGAGGGAAGCTCGACGATCAGGAGGGCCGGATCCGCGCCGAAGGAAGCACCGCTGGACCCTCCGCCAAGCGCCTCCGCGGCGGCGATCGCTTCGGCGGTCGCGAGGGGGAGGCTTTCGCCGGACCGCTCGACGTACGCCCGGATCACGGAGACAGCTCCCGGGACCACTCCGTGAGACGCCTCCGGATCCCCGCGGTGTGGGAGCCGTCCCAGTAGACGTGGGCGCAGGCGGCGCACCGGAACGTCGGCCGGCCCGCGCTCAGCACCCCGGCGGGGAGCGGCGCGGCGCGTGCCTGGGCCTCGGTCGGCCGCCACGGCACGAGCGGCCCGTTGCATAGGGTGCAGCGGGTGAAGGCCACCTCGTAGGGGATCCCGGGGAACGCGCGAGCGACCGCGAGCCACTGTTCTCGGACCGACGGACTGTTTAGGAGTAGGGACCGGACGGCGCGTCGCGCGAGGGCGCGGTCGCGCGTCAGGACCACCCGATCCTCCTCCCGCGCCCACACGACGATCTCCTCGTCGGTCCTCCCGCGGGCATAGGCCGTGTCGCAGCCGGTGAACCGCAGGTACCGGGCGAGCCGGCCCACCATCTCGTCCGCGAGCCATCGGGGAGTCGCCACGGTTCGACGGCCCTCCCGCGCGCCAGCACCGCGTCCGATATAGCGCCGGACGGGTGACGGCGGATGCGATGCCGACGGCGCCCCGTCTCTTCGGGACCAACGGCATCCGCGAGGTCGTCGGGGAGAAGCTCACCGCGCCGTTCGTGACGTCGATCGCCGAGGCGATCGCCGCGAACTACGCGCCCGGCGCCCCCATCGTCGTGGGGTGGGACGGTCGGACGTCGAGCGTCGCGTTCGCCCGGATCGTCGGATCCGTGCTCGTCCTCGCGGGACACCGGGTGATCGAGGTCGGGCTGCTCCCGACCCCCGCGATCCAGTACAGCGTGCGACGGCTCGGGGCGCAGCTCGGCGTGATCGTCACGGCGTCCCACAACCCGCCCGAGTTCAACGGAGTGAAGTGCATCGCCGCCGACGGGCTCGAGGAGACCCGGACGTCGGAGGAGGCGATCGAGACGGGTGTCGCGGAGCGCGTCACCGCTGTGGCGCCGTACGACCGCGTGGGGTCGGTGGCGCTCGATACGCACGGCGCGACCGGCTACGTCGACGGGATCGTTGCGCAGGTCGATGTCGAGCGGATCGCGAAGCGACACTTCACCGTGGTCCTCGATTGCGGCAACGGGGCCTCGGTCCCCACGAGCCCGATGCTCCTGCAGCGGCTCGGGTGCCGCGTGATCACGCTGAACGGTCACGTGGACGGCACCTTCCCCGGGCATCTTTCCGAACCGACCGAGGCGAACCTGAAGGACCTCGTGCGCGTCGTGCCATCGTTCCACGCCGATCTGGGCGTGGCCCACGACGGGGACGCCGACCGGGCGGTGTTCGTCGAGGCCGACGGCCGGTACGTCCCCGGGGAGGAGACGCTGACCCTGCTCGCGCTCGACGCGGTCGAGCGGAACCGCGGGGGGATCGTCGTCAGCCCGGTCTCGGCGTCGCAGAGCGTCGAGGACGCGATCCGCCCGCTGGGCGGCCGCGTCGTCTACACTCGGGTGGGCTCTCCCAGCGTGACCCACGCCATGCAGGAGCACCGGGCCGTCTTCGGGGGCGAGGAGAACGGCGGTCTCATCTTTCCCGCGTTCCAGCTGGCGCGCGACGGCGGCATGACCCTCGCGGCGGTCCTCGACCTCCTGGCCCGACGGAAGAAGAGCCTCGGGGAGCTCTTGCGAGAGATCCCGCGCTACACGATGTTGAAGGAGAAGATCGGCTGCCCGTCCGAGCTGCGGGATCGGGTGATGGTCCGGGTGACCGAGGAGCTCCGCGGTCGCGCGGAACGGATCGAGACGATCGACGGGGTGAAGGCCTACTTCCCCGGGGGATGGGTGCTGCTGCGACCGTCGGGGACCGAGCCGCTCTTCCGCGTCTTCGCGGAGGCGAAGGAGCCGGCCCGGGCCCGTGCGATCGCCGACGAAGGGCTCCGTTCGGTACGGGCTGCGATCGAGCAGTTCACCGCGGCCCCGTAGTCCGTCGGGAGATTCGCCCGCGCGCCCCCGTCCGCACGGGGGTCCCGCGCGGAACGGGGGACTCTCACGGCGGTGCGGGCGACCCCAAGGCTCGCGGTGCGATCGCGACCGGCGGATCCGTTATCGGACCAACGGCCCGATCACGAGAAGGCCGAGCAGGAGAAGAACGAACACCGTGAGGGTGATGGCGGTGAGCGTGCGCTCGCCGCCCCGGGAGAAGTAGTACATCCCCGAGAGAACGCGCAATAGGGGGGTGGCGATCAGCAGCAGCACCCCGAGCGTGAGGTACGCGGGGACCGAACCGGCGGCGAGACCGGCCGCGAGCTCGCTCACGCCGAGGTAGCGGAGGATCGGGTTGGCCGCGAGGATCGATCCGAGCGAAGCGCCCGGATTCTGGAGGGCGTAGGCGAGGATCGCTCCCAGCAGGACGGCGACCGCCGCCGCGAGCCCGACCCGCAGCACGACGACCATCCGGACGTACGCTTCGGTCGGGAGCTCCCGGACCGGGGCGGGGTCGGCGGGAGCGGGGGCGGCGCCGGAGTCGCTCATGCGAGCCCGAACCCCCGCAGGATCACCTCGATCGCGAGCGCGAGGACGACCGGGACGAACAGGTACCGTACCGTGCGGTTCCTCAGCCCCGGAAGGATCTGGCTCCCGAGGTAGGCGCCCGCGGCCGTGCCGATCGCCACCGGCGCCGCGAGGACCGGGTTGACGTACCCCGCCGCCAGCATCACGCCCGCCCCGGCGGCGGCGGTGACGCCGATCATGAAGTTGCTGGTCGCGGTGGCGATCTTCATCGGCAGGTTGAGGAACCGGTCGAGGGCGAGGACCTTGAACACGCCGGCGCCGATCCCGAACATCCCCGAGACGATCCCGGCACCGAACATCACGCCGAGCGCCGGGGTCGTGTCGGCGGCCTCGTAGGAGACGTCACGGCCGAGCGCCGCGTCGTGGTAGTGGCCGCGCAACCCGAGCCGGCGGGAGCGGGCGTCGGGGGAACGGGGCTCCGGTAGCTCGTTCGCCCGGCGGGTGAGCGTGAGGGGGATGATCGTCAGCAGCACCCCGCCCAGCGCGATGAGCAGCGCGTTCTCGAGGTCCGCGTGGACGAGGAAGATCGTGAACGTCGCCCCGAGCAGCGCGCCCGGGACGGTCGCGATCTCGAGGAACATGCCGATCCGCAGGTCGGTCAGCCGGTCCCGGACGTACGCCGCGCCGGTCGTCGAGGACGTGGCGAGGATCGTCACCATCCCCGTGCCGGCGGCGAACGCGAACGATGTGTCGAAGCCCCCCACGAGGATCGGGATCACGACGACGGCCCCGCCGAGACCGGTGAGGGAGCCCACCAGGCCCGCCGCCACCCCCGTTACCGCGAGGAGGAGCAGGAGGGTCCAGAGGTCCACGGACATCCCCATCCGTGCCGCGGGAAAAGCACCGCGGACCGTGCGCGCCTCTCGGACGCGCCGCGAAGCTTGAAGGGCCTCCGGGGGTCTCGTTCGCGCCGAGGCACGCCGTGGAGCCGTGGGGAGATCGGACGGCGTTCGGCGCTCCCGGGATGGCGCCGCGCTGGTCCCACAGCAACAAGGACGGCGTGGGCACGGCGTACTCGGCCGACTCGCGCCTCTGGTTCACGATGTGGCGCGGCATCGTGACCGAGGTCTACTTCCCGACGATCGACCGGCCCCAGCTGCGGGACCTCGAGTTCCTGCTCACGGACGGCACGAGCTTCTTCCACGAGGAGAAGCGTCACGTGAGGTCCGTGACCGAGCGCTCGGGAGAGCACGCCCTGGCCTACCGGGTCCGGGGCGAGGACCCGGAGGCGAACTATCGGATCCACAAGCAGGTGCTCGCCGACCCGCACCTGCCGACCCTGCTGGTCCAGAGCCGCATCGAGCTGCTGCGGCCGAGCCTCACCGGCCGGCTCCGACTCTTCGCCCTGGCCTCGCCGCACCTGGACGTCGGCGGCTGGGGCAACTCCGCCACCGTCTACCGCGTCCTCGACCAGCCGATCCTGACCGCCGAGAAGAACGGCGTCGCGCTCGCCGTGGGCTGCACGACGCCGTTCTCGCGGGCGAGCGTGGGGTACGTCGGCGCCAGCGACGGATGGACGGACCTCTCCCAGCACCTCGACCTCACCTGGTCGTTCGATCGCGCGCCGGACGGTAACGTCGCGCTCACCGGCGAGATCCCGCTGTTCCACGAGCGGACCGAATTCACCCTCGGGCTCGCCTTCGGCGAGTCGATCTCCGCCGCGGTGACCGCGCTCTTCCAGTCGCTCGGCACCCCCTTCGAGGTCCACCTGAAACGGTTCTACGACCAGTGGGCCCGGATCGCCGCCCACGAGCTCCCGATCGCCGGCCCGTCGCACGACGGCGGTCGCCTCTACCGCCTCTCTCGGTCGATCCTCCTCGCTCACGAGGACAAGACCTACCCCGGCGCGTTCATCGCATCCCTATCGATCCCGTGGGGGGCCGCGAAGGGCGATGAGGACCGGGGCGGCTACCATCTCGTCTGGACCCGCGACATGGCCCAGACCGCGGGCGCCCTCATGGCGTCCGGGAACACCGAGGCGCCCGCCCGGGCCCTCATCTACCTCGCGACGCGGCAGCAGGCGGACGGCGGATTTCCGCAGAACTTCTGGGTCGACGGGGCACCGTACTGGACCGGGGTTCAGCTGGACGAGGTCGCGTACCCGATCCTTCTCGCCGGCCGGCTCCGGGAGACCGGGGCCCTCGCCAACTTCGACCCGATCCCGATGCTCCGGTCCGCCGTGCGGTTCCTCATCGAGCGGGGACCGGCGACCGAGCAGGACCGTTGGGAGGAGGTCGGAGGGTACTCGCCGTCGACGATCGCGGCGTCGATCGCCGCCCTCACGCTCGCCGCCGAGCTGGCGACGGAGCGCGGCCTGCGGTCCGACGGCCGGTTCGTCCAGGAGTACGCGGACTTCCTGGAACAGCACGTCGACCGATGGACGGTGACGGAGTCCGGGACGCTCGTCCCGGGCATCCCCCGGCACTACGTCCGGATCCGCCCCGTCGCGGTCCACGACCCCCACCCCGACGAGGGCCCGGATCTGGGGATGGTCCGCCTGCCGAACCTTCCGCCCGGCGTTCCGGACCTCGTGCCGGCGGCGGAGGTCGTCGACGGAGGATTCCTCGACCTCGTCCGCTACGGCATCCGGGCCCCGGACGACCCGCTCGTGCTCGACTCGATCCGGGTGATGGATCGGGTCCTCCGCGTCGACACCCCGTTCGGACCGGTGTGGCGTCGGTACAATCACGACGGGTACGGAACCCGCGACGACGGTGGGCCTTACGACGGCTGGGGCACCGGCCGCGCGTGGCCGCTCCTCACCGGGGAGCGGGGCCACTACGAGCTGGCGGCGGGCCGGAATCCCGCCCCGTACCTGCGGGCGATGGAGCGGTTCGCGAACTCGGTCGGCCTCTTGCCCGAACAGGTATGGGACGAGGCGGACCGCCCGACGTTGCACTTGGAGCTGGGGCGTCCTACCGAGTCCGCGGTGCCGCTCGCCTGGGCCCACGCGGAGTACGTGAAGTTGCTGCGCTCGGCGGCCGACGGGCGCGTCTACGACATGCTGCCCTCCGTCGAGCAGCGGTATGTGAAGGGCCGGGCCTCCCACCGCCGCTTCGAGGTCTGGAAGTTCAACCGGCAGCCGGCGACGTTCGACGTGGGGGAGACCCTTCGGGTGATCGCGGACCAGCCGTTCGTGCTCCACGCCAGCCGCGACGGCTGGGCGACCGTCTCGGACGGCGAGTCGAGCTCGACCGTCTTCGGACTCCACTTCGCCGACCTCGCGCCGCTCGCGCATGCGGGTGACCGATGGACGTTCACGTTCCGGTGGGTGAACGTCGACCGCTGGGAGGGTCGGGACTACGCCGTGACCGCGGTCGACCCCCCCGCGTCGCGTCGGGGAGTTCGAAGCGGCGGAGCGTCCCGTCCTACGGGCGCCTAGGGCCCTGCCGCGCGACCTCGTCGAACGGCCGTACGATCCCGACGGGAGGTCCGGACCGCGGTCGCCATCGACTTATAGACCCGGTCGGCACGGTCCGATCGGGGAGCCTGAGCCGTTGAGCCGGAGCGAGGGGCCACGATCGTGGGAGCGGACGCCGGGGACCCGCGGGGGCCCCCCGTGATCCCCGAAGCCCACGGGGGCCGGCTCGTCGACCGGGTCCTCTCGGAGACGGAGCGCGCACGCCGCGAAGGAGAACGGGGGCATCTCCCGTCGATCCGGCCCGCGATCGACCAGCTCTACGATCTGGAGAAGATCGCCGTCGGCGCGTACTCGCCCCTCGAGGGGTTCATGGACGCAACGACGCTCGATTCGGTCCTCGAGACCGGGCGACTTCCCGGCGGCCTTCCCTGGAGCCTGCCGATCCTTCTGCCGGTCCCTCGCCCCGAGGACCAGAAGGTCGCCGAGACCCTCCGGGCCGGCGACGACGTCGCGCTCCTCGACGCCGCGGGGGGGTTCCGGGGCGTCCTCCACCTCGAGGCCCGCTTCCGGTTCGATCGCGCCCGGGTCGCGGAGTCCGCCTACGGCACCGTAGACCCGGCGCACCCGAACGTGAAGGAACTCCTCAGCGGTCCCGACGTCGCCCTCGCGGGGAAGGTCGAGTCCGTAGCTCCTCGCCCGGCGACCCGGGGACCGCCCGAGCTCACGCCCCGCGAGAGTCGCGAGCTGTTCCGGTCCCGCGGGTGGTCGAACGTCTCCGCGTACCAGTGCCGGAACCCTCCGCACACCGCCCACGAGTACCTCCAGCGCGTCACGCTGGAGCGCGAGGACGTCGACGCGCTGTTCATCCATCCGGTCGTGGGACGCCTCAAGGCCGGCGACTACCGCCCCGAGGTGATCGTCCGGGCGTACGAGGCGCTCGCGCGCGGCTACTGCGCCCCCGATCGGGTCGTGCTGAGCCCCTTCACGATCGCGATGCGTTATGCCGGCCCCAAGGCGGCGCTGTTCCTCGCGATCGTCCGGAAGAATTTCGGCTGCAGCCGGTACATCGTGGGTCGCGATCAGGCCGGGGTCGGGAAGTTCTACGACCCCTACGCATGCCACCGGATCTTCGACCGGTTCGACGTGGGAATCCTGCCCCTCCGGTACGAGGAGGCGTTCTACTGTCGGGCGTGCGGCTCGACCGCGACGGCCAAGACCTGCCCGCATCCCGCCTCCGACCGGGTCGACACGAGCCAGACCCGGATCCGGGCCGCGCTCGCGAGCGGCGGTCCGATCCCGCCGGAGCTGCTCCGTCCCGAGGTCGCGGCGATCCTTCGCGAACCGGACGTCCTGCTACCGGCCGCCGACCCCTGATCCGCGGGGACCGGGGGACCTCCGTCGGCGGCTCCGGCGCCCGGACGACGCGGCGTCACTCGACCCGAAGGAACCGGCTCGAGACGAAGTAGCCGATCGAGAGCATCACGCCCGCGAACAGCGCGAGGTAGCCGAGGTACCACCAGTCGGTCGCGGTGCCGAGCACGAAGCTGCGCCCGAGGAGCGCCGAGAAGGTGATCGGGTTGTAGTCGGAGATCGCCTGCATCCACGCCGGGAAATGCGCGCTCGAGAACAGGGCCCCGCTCGAGAACATGAGCGGCATCGTGATGAAGTTCGAGACGACGCCCGGCGTTTGCCAGTCCGTCGATCGGGCGGTGATCGCCAGGAAGAGGCTGCAGAAGCCGATCGCGAGCAGCATGAGACCGCCGATCCACGCCGCCCACTCGAGCGGCGAGAGACGGAGCGAGACCCCGAAGAGGAGCGCCGCGGCGATCATGATCGGGAACTGCACGAGCCCCCGGCTCGCCGACCCGAGCGCCTTCGTCACGAAGACGGTCCCCTTCGAGGTGGGCGTGATCAGGATGCGCTTCATGAAACCGAACCGCTTGTCCTGGATCGTGCTCATCGAGCCGAACATCCCGACCGTGAGCATCGACGTGGAAAGGACCCCCGGCAGCAGGAACTGGATGTAGGACGTCGCGGTCGTACCGGTGACGCTCTCCAGGGCGGAGGCCGGGAGGAGGGCGAAGCTGCTGCCGAAGAATGCGAGCCACATGAACGGCTGCACGATCGTGAGGATGAGGACGAACGGATTGCGGAACGTCCGCAGGAGTTCGCGCGCGTAGAGCCCCCAGAACGGGCTCAGCGGCACCCTCATCGCCGGGCCCTCTGCATCTGGGCGTAGAAGCGGCGGACGTCGCGGATCGGCTCGTCGTCCCCGATCCGGCGGCCGGTGATGTCGAGGAACACGGTCTCGAGGCTCGGCTTCTCGACACTGATCTTCCGGATCTGGTCCGACTGGATCCTCCGGAACAGCTGCGGCAGGAACGCCTCCGAGGAGCCCACGCGGATCATCCAGTCGTTCCCCTGAGGGCGCGCCTCCTGCACGCCCGCGATCGACGCGAACAGCGTGGGGTCGACGGCCTCGGCGGTCTCGAGCTGGACGATGTCGCCGCTCACCCGGGCCTTGAGCTCGGACGGAGTGCCCTCGGCGAGGATACGCCCGTGGTCGATGATGGCGATCCGCTCGCAGAGGGCGTCGGCCTCTTCGATATAGTGGGTCGTCAGCAGGACGGTGACGTCGAACTCCTTGCGGACCTGGGTCACGATGTCCCAGAGCATCCGACGGGTGCTGACGTCGAGCCCCATCGTCGGCTCGTCCATGAAGATCACCCGGGGCTGGTGGAGGAGCGCGAGGGCGATCTCGAGCTTCTTGCGCATCCCGGTCGAGAAGTGGCTCACCTTGTCGTCGGCGCGATCGGCGAGCGAGAAGTACGCGAGCAGGTCGTCGGCCCGCGACTCCCAGCCCTTGAGGCTCTGGAGCTTCGCCTGCAGCCAGAGGTTCTCCCGGGCGGTGAAGTCGTCGTCGAGGATCACCTCGGCGGCGACCCAACCGATCCGCGCCTTCGCCTCCATCGGCTGGGTGCGGATGTTGTACCCCGCGACCCGGGCATCGCCGGCGGTGATTTCGGTGATCCCGGTGAGCGCCTTGATGAGCGTCGTCTTCCCCGCGCCGTTCGGGCCCAGCAGGCCGAAGACGGTCCCGGACCGGATCGAGAGATCGACGTCGACGAGCGCACGGATCGCGCGGTCGCCCGACCCGTACGTCTTCGACAGGTGATCGACGACGATCGCGTCCTCGGCCACGCTACGGACCCCCCGAGCGGCGCCGCGGTCGGGCTCTCGGCCCGCCGAGCCGGCGCATCGACTCGGTAAGCTCCGCGATCGCCTCTGCCCGCAGGCTGCGCGAGCCCACCCGGGCGTCCGGCCGCCGGGCCAGATACGCGTCGAGCGCGTCGAGGTGCCGACGCAGGTGACGGAGCATGTGCTCTCCCGGGTCGGCGGAGCCGGCGATCTCGGCCCAGAGGAGGCTCAGGTCGGGGGCGCCCGGCCCCGCGTCGGCCATCCGAGCACGGATCCGTCGGAGCATCGCGCGACCGGCCGGGGTGACCGAGTAGATCCGCCGCGCGCCGCGGACGTCGGACCGCGCCCACTTCCGTTCCACGAGCGACCGGAGCGCGGGGTAGATCGCGCCCGGTCCCGGGCGCCACGCCCCGTCCGTCTTCGCCGCGATCCGCTGCGCGAGCGAGTACCCGTAGATCGATCCCTCCCGGTCGAGCGTCGCGAGCGCATACAGCCGGAGGACCCGGGCGGGCAACGGCCCGCGAGGAGGAGGGGGCGCCATGATACCGAACAATGTATCGAATTCGATATAACTCGATCGCCCGAGCTCGCCGGTCGTCACGGGTCCGAACGGCGAGGGTCGCGGGGAACGGCCCGACCCGCGAGGGGGACGGGCTCACGCCGAGCGCGGGACGCGGAGGTCTCGGGACCGTCCGCTGGGCGGGAGTCGGACGCCCGATCGCGGGATCGGGCGGCCTAGGGGGTCCAGGTGGGTGCCCCGTACCCGCTGGGCAGGCGCGGGGGCTCGGGACCCCCGAACGGGTCCGGCCGAGGTTCGGCCGCGCGACCGTGCTTCTTCGCGAGGTACGCGTCGATCGCGGTCGCGGCCCGCTCGCCGGCGGCCATCGCGTGGACGACCGAGCGGCCGCCCGTCGCGAAGACTCCCTCCACGTCGGTCATCCAGTCCTCGCGGGCGCCCTGCGGCCAGCCCATGGAGGCGAACTTGAAGCCGTAGTCGGGGTCGAAGCCCGCGACGTCGGCGACCTCGCCCACGGCGACGATGACCATATCGCACTCGATCGTCTCCTCGGAGTTCGGTACGACCACGAGCGTCCGGCGCCCCTTCGCGTCCGGCGGGCCGTGCTCGGTGCGTTCGACCACTAGACCCTCGACGTGGTCGGTGCCGACGATCGCCTTCGGCGACCGATAGAACACGTACTGGACGCCCTCGTACTGACCGCCCGTCTTTTCCTCCTCGGTCGCCTTCATGTCCTCGGGGCCCCGTCGGTAGACGAGGAGCACCTCGCCCCCGTCGGTGAGGCGGCGCGCCGAGCGGGCGGCGTCGAGCGCGACGTCCCCGGCACCGATCACCACGACCTTGCGGCCGGTCCGACCGAAGAGGCCCTCGGGCCGCTTGTTCATCGCCAGGAGGAACGGGAGGGCGTGGTAGACGCCGGGGAGCCCCTCTCCGGGGATCCCGAGCTCGCGCGCCTTGGAGGCGCCGATCGTCACGAGCACCGCCTCGTATCCCTCGTCGAGCAGGGTCTTCGGAGTGTAGTCCGTGCCACACTTCCGGCCGGCGACGAACGTGATCTCGAGGTTCTTCCACCGGGCAAGATCGACCTCGAGGTCGTCCGGGTCCAGGTGGTAGCGCGGGATGGTGTTGATCTGGCCGCCGAGGAACGGTTCCGTCTCGAACACCGTGACGGGGTGGCCCCGGACCGCGAGGTCCCAGGCGGCCATCAGGCCGGCCGGGCCGGCGCCGATCACGGCGACGCGTTCGTTCTTCCGCTTGGACGGCACGTAGAGCAGGTCCGACTTGCCGAAGTCCATCGCCGCCCGCTTTAAGTGGCGGATCGCGATCGGAACGCCGCGACCGGCCATGATGCAGTCGTCCTCGCAGAAGTGGTAGCACGTCTTGCAGAGGACCGTGGAGAGCGGATTCTCCCGGAGCGTCAGTCGGGCGGCGCCGTCAAAGTCGCGCTCACCGATCAGGATGTTGTACCCGCGGCAGTCCTGCATGATGGGACAGCCCTGGATGCAGTAGGGCATGGCACACTGGAGGCACCGTTGTCCCTCGAGAACGGCCTGCTCGAGGGTGTACGGCTCGTCGATGAGCGCGAACTTCTCGATGCGCTCCTCGCGATTGGCCTCCTCGATCGGCACCCGCTCGTAACGATCCATCGCCGTCCGGCACCTCCGTACGTGCCCGTGTTCCCTTTGGAGACCTTCGCGCGTGCTAAAGCCTTCGCGGGTGCGAGTGCGATGGGGTCGCACGCGTCCCCCCGGCCGGGCCGAACGCGTCGGGGGGCTGCCGCGCCGGTTCGGACCGTGGGTCGGCCCGACCCCCGCGAGCGTTCTCCTAGGCGTCCGACGCGCCGGGGCGCTAGGGGCGCTGACTCCTCAAGGAGGGACTCCTATCCCCCGGAGATGGACCGTCGCTTCGAGAGCGAGCTAGAACGCACCAGCCCGGAGTTCCAGAAGCTGGTCCGAAGCGTGCCGCTCCAATCCAGCCCGCCTCTGCCCGAGTACTGGCTGCGGTGCGAGATGCTCGAGCGCTACGTCGTGCTGCGCCGAGCGCTCCCGACGCCGGGTGCCACGGTGCTTGAGGTAGGCGCAGGGCCGCATGCGATCTCGACGGTTCCGCTGGCTTTCGTCGTCGGCCCGCGGGGGCGCGTAGTGGCGGTGGAGCGACGACGATGGGGGAAGTTCCGCGAGATCGCCTCCGCGGGAGGGATGATGGACCGGATTCGACCGCTGGCGTGCGACGCCCGTCGACTTCCTCTCCGGAGCGGGGCGGTGGATCTCGCGGTCTGTCTTCACGGTCTTCGCTCTCTCCCGGACGACGCGACGGCTGTTGCCGTCCTCCGGGAGATGTTGAGGGTCTCCGGTCGCATCGTGCTCGCCGAGACCCTTCCCATCTCGCGGACCGACGCGCAGCGGGCCCACCTCGCGATGTACGGTTTGCGCGAGGAGGTCTTCCTCGCCGCGACGGGCCGTCGGGACGACGTAGGGTACCGAAGCCTCGATGAGATCGCCTCGCTCGTCGACCGGGCCGGCGGGGTCGCGGAGTCACCGATCGCGGTCGACGTAGACCTGCCCCACGCGCTCGCCTACTTCCCGCGCGACGTGGCCGAGCGGATCGTCGACCCTGCGGATCGAGCGCGCCTCGTCGCGCAATGGGATGCCGCGAACGCTGCCCTCGAGCAGTACGGCGAGGATCATCCGCCCGTGGGGATCGTGCAAGCGCGTCCGCGCTGAACCGCTGGGGTCGCGGAGCCACGGTCCGTACCGCGGGGCCCCCCGGGTGCTTCCAGAAGTTCGATCGGGCGCGGAGGGATTTGAACCCTCGACCACCGGGTTAGGAACCCGGTGCCCTATCCAGGCTAGGCTACGCGCCCGGACCCCCGACGGCCCTCGAGATATCAGTGCTTCGCGGCCGGCGCTGCCGCAGGCTCGGGAGGGAGCAGCGTCTCGTAGCGATGGTCGATCGGAGCGACGAATCCCGTCGCCGCCTCCTGGAGGATCTCGATCCCTTCGAGGTACTCGCGCAACGTCGGAAGCACCGGGCGGCGC
>JASHSX010000103.1 GCA_030040865.1 Thermoplasmata archaeon
CGGGGGCTCCAGCATCTTTCGCTCCTGCGGCAGGACCTCTCGGCGTCGGCCGCGTCGACGCTCCACGAGCTCCAACGCGTCTGGGAGCTCGACCATCGCGTTTGGACGGCCGAGGCCGTCCTTCGGCATACCCGGTTCCGGACGGAGACCCGGTGGCCGGGGTACTACTATCGGGCCGACTACCCGACGGTCGACGACGCGCAGTGGCACTGCTTCGTCAATTCGGTCTACGACCCAGCCACGGGAGATTGGCGACTTTTCACCCGTCCGTGCGTTCCGCTGTTCTGATCGTCAGCACGGGACCGATGCCCCGGCCGTGGGTCGGCACCAGACCCCGGCTCTTCCACACCCGATAGACGAGCATGTGATTGACGTTCAACGCCGAGGCCAGACTTCGCGTCGACCACCGGCCGTCGGGCGGTTCGACCTCGAGGGTCGTGCGGATGATCCGGTCCACGATCCCCGCGGGCGAGCGCCGGCCCGTCCCGGATCTCGGCGCCTCTTGCCGGACCCCCTCCAGCCCGTGGGCCGCGAATCGCCCGCGCCACAGGGCGACCGTCTCCGGGTGGACCCCGAGGGCCCGTGCGATCTGTCCGTTCGAACCTCCCCGGGAGGCGGCGAGGACGATCCGGGCGCGGCGGGCCCGTCGGTCCCGCGCAGACGTGGAGGACGCCCATCGATCGAGCAGTTCCGCGTCCTCCGGGGTAAGGTGGATCGAAGGGGCTCGTCGCACGGAACCTTCCCATCGCCTCCCGGATAATAAACCCGAAGTGGGGCGGCGAATCCGAACCGGGCTGCGATCTCCCTCCGGACCTCGCGAGACCGGCGACCGGCCGGCGAGTTCGGGGTGTACCGTTATATCGCGCGCACGGTCAACGAGGATGCCCTCATGGCGAAGAGCACGGCGCCGAAGTCCAGCCCGACCGCTGAAGGCGCGTCCGAGGGATCCCTGACTCCCGAGCGCCGGGTCGCGGCGTATCGACTCATGGTGCTCGCCCGCCTCACCGACGAACGGTGCCTCGTCCTTCAGCGGCAGGGGCGCATCGGATTCTACGTTCCGTTGCAGGGGCAGGAGGCGGCGCAGGTCGGGGCGGGACTCGCCCTCGAGCCGGGCGACTGGGCATTTCCGGCCTACCGCGAGCTGGGCGTCGCGCTAACGATCGGGGTTCCCCTGGGATCGATCCTCGATCAGCTGTTCGCGAACTCCGGCGATGTGACTAAGGGCCGGCAGATGCCGAACCACTTCGGATTCCGATCGCACAATTTCGTCGTCGCCTCGAGCCCGATCGGCACGCAGATCACCCAGGCCGTGGGTGCGGCGATGGCCGCCCAGCGACGCGGCGACGCGATCGTCTCGATCGCGTTCTTCGGGGACGGGGCGACGAGCTCGAACGATTTCCACGCAGCGCTCAATTTCGCCGGGGTGTTCAAGGCGCCTACGATCTTCTTCTGCCAGAACAACGGCTGGGCGATCAGCCTGCCCCGGGCGAAGCAGACCCAGAGCCCCACGCTCGCCGAGAAGGCGCTCGCGTACGGGTTCCCGGGCGAGGTGGTCGACGGGAACGATCTCACCGCCGTCTACCGGGCGGTCCGTGCGGCCCGTGCGCGCGCCCTCTCCGGCGAGGGTCCCACGATGATCGAGGCCCAAGTCTATCGGTTCGGCCCCCACTCGACCTCCGACGACCCCCGTCGCTACCGCGCGGACGCCGAGCTCGAGGCCGCCAAGCAGAAGGACCCGGTCGTCCGGCTGCAGAAGGAACTCATGGCCGAGCACCTCCTCGACGAAACCGCCGACCGGGCGATCTGGGAGGCCGCGAAGGCCGAGGTTGCGGCCGCCCTCACCGCGGCGGAGAAGACCGCGCCGGTCGACCCCCACTCCTTCCTCGACGACGTCTTCGCCTCGCCCACGCCGCGTCTGGTCGATGAGCGCGTCCGTTTCGAGGAGCTCCTGCGGGACGGAGTGGTGAAACCATGACCGAGCTCACGCTCGTCCAGGCTGTGAACCGCGGACTCCAAGAGGCGATGCGTGCCGACTCCGACGTCCTGGTGCTCGGCGAGGACGTGGGCGTCAACGGTGGGGTCTTCCGGGCCACGGAAGGACTGTTCAAAGAGTTCGGGGCGGAGCGGGTCATCGACACCCCGCTGTCGGAGACCGGCATCGTGGGTACCGCCATTGGGATGGCGCTCTACGGGCTCAAGCCGATCGCCGAGATCCAGTTCCTCGACTTCATCTATCCAGCGTTCGACCAGATCGTGAGCGAGCTCGCGAAGTTCCGCTACCGCTCGGGAGGCCAGTACCCCTGTCATGTCGTGATCCGGACCCCGTACGGCGGCGGGATCCGAGGCGGACTCTACCACTCTCAGAGCACGGAGGCGTACTTCTGCCACACCCCGGGGCTCAAGGTCGTGGTCCCTTCGACGCCGGCGGACGCGAAAGGGCTCCTTCTGACGGCGGTCCACGACGAGGACCCGGTGCTGTTCCTCGAGCCGAAACGGATCTACCGGTCGGTGACCGGAGAGGTCCCCGAGGGGGACGTGCGCGTCCCGTTCGGCGTCGCGCGCACGGTCCGGGAAGGAACCGACGTGAGCTTGTACGCCTACGGGGCCATGGTTCCACCGACGGTCGAGGCCGCCGAGACCCTCGCCGCCGACGGGATCTCCGCCGAGGTGATCGATCTGCGCAGCCTCGTGCCGCTCGACGAGGCCGCGGTGATCGCCTCCGTGGAGAAGACCGGTCGGGCGGTCGTGGTACACGAGGCGGCCCGGTTCTGCGGGTACGGAGGAGAGATCGCCGCGTTGCTCGCGGAGAAGGCGTTCTACTCGCTCAAGGCGCCGATCGCCCGGGTCACCGGGTACGACACGCCGTTCCCGTACGCGCTCGAGAATCTCTATCTCCCGAACGCTCAGACGATCGCCCACGCGGCTCGGGCCACGGCCCGAGCCACCTAGGAGGAATCCTGTGACCTACGACTTCAAGCTGCCGGACATCGGAGAGGGGGTCGCCGAAGGCGAGGTCGTCCAGTGGTTCGTGAAGGAGGGCGACACGATCCAGGAGGACGCGCCCCTCGTGAGCGTGCTCACGGACAAGGCCAACGTCGAGATTCCCTCCCCGAAGTCGGGACGGATCGCGAAGATCCACGCCGGCGTCGGGGCGAAGGTCAAGGTCGGGGGATTGCTGGTCTCGATCGAGACCGGCGGTGATACCCCGGCCACCCCCTCGCCAAGCGGCCCGCCGGCGGCCGCCGGGCCAGTGGTCCCCAGCCGGAAAGGTCCGGGTCCGCCCCCGACCCCCTCCGCCCCATCGTCCGGGTCCGGAACCGCCCAAGCTTCCCCGTACGTTAGGCGTCTGGCGGCCGAACGCGGGATCGACCTTCGCTCGATCCGAGGGAGTGGTCCGGGGGGACGGATCACCGAGGCCGACTTGGGCACAGCGACCTCGAGGGCCGCGTCGACGGCGGCTTCGCCCGCGCCGGCTCCGCCCGGCTCGCCTCCAACGCCCGCAGGTCCGGCCACCGCCGTGGCCTCCCCGACGGAGGGAGTCTCCGACCGGATACCGATACGGGGGATCCGGCGCGTGATCTCCGAGCATATGACTGAGGCCACGCACCGGGCCGCCCACTTCACGTATGTCGAGGAGGTCGACGTCTCCGAGCTCGTTCGCGTCCGGGAACGGATGGCGAAGCACGTCGAGAAGCAGGGGGTACGCCTGAGCTTCCTGCCGTTCATCGTCAAGGGGGTCGTCGCGGGACTGCGCGCGCACCCGCACCTCAACGCGACGATGGACGACGCCCGTCAGGAGCTCGTCCTGCGATCCACCTTCCATCTCGGGATAGCGACCCAGACCTCGGACGGACTCCTCGTTCCGGTGCTCCGGGACGCGGACAAGAAGAGCCTCACCCAGATCGCCCGCGAGATCCAGGACCTCGCCGAACGTGGACGGAACGGGAAGCTCGCGCGCGGCGAACTGTCCGGTAGTTCGTTCACCATCACGAGCCTCGGTGCACTCGGCGGGGTGCTCGCGACTCCGATCCTCAACTACCCGGAGGTCGGGATCCTTGGCGTGCACCGCATCTCGCGACGCCCGGTCTACCGCGCGGACGGCTCCGTCGGACCGGCGGACCTCATGAACCTCTCGGTGTCGCTCGACCACCGGGTCATCGACGGTTTCGAGGGCGCGCAGTTCCTCGCGACCGTGAAAGGGTACCTCGAGGACCCGCACCAGCTTTTCGCGGAACTCTCATGAGCCCGGGGCCGTCGGTCGTTCCCCTCCCGTACTCTCCGGACCAGGTCGAGCAGCACCTCGGCGCCGACTGGTCGTCGGTGATGCTTTCGGCGTACCGTTGGATGGTCCTGGGGCGGACCCTCGACGCCCGGATGCAGGCGCTGCAGCGACAGGGGCGCGTCGGGTTCTACGGGGCCGCGACCGGCCACGAGGCGGTCAACGTCGCCGCCGGGCTCGCGACGCGTCCGGAGGATTGGATCGTTCCGGGACTGCGCGAGCAGCTCTCCGCCCTCGTCCGCGGCCACTCGCTGGAAACGTACACCCACCACCTGTTCGCGGACGACCGGGATCCGGCCCGCGGCCGGAACATGCCCTGCCACCCCACCGCCCGCGAGGTCCACTACGTCTCGATGTCGTCCGTCATCGGCACCCAGATCCCGCACGCCGTCGGGCTGGCGTTCGCCTTACGGTCGCGCTCCGATGCCGGCGTGGCCCTCGCCTTCTTCGGGGACGGGGCGACGAGCGCGAACGACTTCCACGCGGCGCTGAACTTCGCCGGAGACCTCCGGCTCCCGGTGCTCTTCTGCTGCGCCAACAACCAGTGGGCGATCTCCGTCCCCGTCTCTCGTCAGACCGCCGCCCCATCTCTGGCGTCGAAGGCGACCGCCTACGGGTTCGCCGGCACCCGGGTCGACGGGACCGACTTCGTGGCCGTCTACGGGCACCTTCGTTCCGCGCTCGCTGAGATCCGCGCCGGCCACGGGCCGTTTCTCCTCGAGTTCGTGGTCTACCGGATGACCCCGCATTCGAGCTCGGACGACCCCAAGCGGTACCAACCCCCCACCTGGAACGACGAAGCAGCCGCGCACGACCCGGTCACCCGCCTCGAGAGCTGGCTCGTCACGAATCACCTTCTCCCGGCCGACGAGCGGGCGCGCGTCTTCACCGAGGCCGAGGCGTCGGTGCGGGCCGCGATCGAAGCCGCGGAGGGCACGCCGCCGCCGAACCCCGGATCGCTGACCGAAGACGTCTATTCACCGCACGTCTCCGCTGCCTCGTCGGGGGTACCGTAGGACGAATCCGATGGCCGGAACGTACGCTCGGTCCGCCGAACTGCTGGTCGTGGGTGGCGGTCCCGCGGGGTACATGTGCGCCATCCGAGCGGGCCAGCTCGGCAAGAAGGTCCTCCTCGTCGAGAAGCGGGATCTGGGCGGCGAGTGCCTCAACCGCGGATGCATCCCCTCGAAGGCCCTCATCCATGCCGCCCGGCTGTACTACGCGATCCGGACGGAGGGTTCGGAGATCGGCGTGACGGCCAAGGACCCGGCGTTCGACCTCGCCACCACGATCCGGTGGAAGGAAGGGGTCGTCGCCAAGGAGCAGCAGGGCGTCGGCGTGCTGCTGAAGGCCGCGGGCGTCTCCGTGCTCCCGGGCGAGGCCCGGTTCACCGGCCCCCGGTCCGTCGACCTCGCCGCCCCCGATGGCGGGCACGAACGGATCGATTTCGAGCAAGCCGTCATCGCGACGGGCGCCGTTCCGTTTACGCTCCCGGGATTCGAGACGGACGGGCAGCGCGTCGTCAACGCCTGGGACCTGCTCTCGCAGACCACGCTCCCCCGCTCCATGCTAATCCTCGGCGGCGGGGTGAGCGGCTGCGAGCTCGGAGAGTTCCTCGCGATGGCGGGGGTGAAGGTCACGATCGTCGAGCTGCTCGCCCAGCTCCTTCCGGGAATGGAGGCCGACCTCTCCCGCGAGATCACCGGCACGCTCGAGCGTCTCGGGGTCGAGGTCCGCGTGTCGACGCGGGCGACGGGACTGCGACGGGACGGTCCGCAGCTCGTGATGGCCGTGGACGGGCCGTCGGGGCCCGCGGAACTCTCCGGGGAACGGCTGTTCGTCACGGTCGGGAAGCGCCCCGCGTCTCCGACGCTCGATCTCGCCGAGGCCGGAGTGAACGTCGACGCCAAGACCGGTTTCATCCCGGTCGACGCCCAGATGCGGACCAACCAGCCCCACATCTTCGCCGCGGGGGACGTCGCCCGGCCTCCGATGCTCGCCCACAAGTCGTACCGGGAGGGCGTGGTGGCGGCGGAGGCGGCGTGCGGCCGATCGACCCGCTTCGACTTTCGGGCGATGCCGTCGGTCGTCTTCACGACCCCCGAGCTGGCGAGCGTGGGGCTCACGCTCCCCGAGGCGACCGCCCGGTTCCCGACGGCTCGGGAGGTCCGGTTCCCGTACGCGGCGCTGGGCCGGGCCCACGCAAGCCACGCGCTCGCCGGGTGGGTCAAGGTGGTGGGCGACGAGGCGTCGGGACAGTTGCTCGGCGTCCACGGGGTGGGGGAGTCGGTCGGAGAGTACATCGCGGAAGCCGCGCACGCGATCGAGATGGGAGCGACGGTCCGGGACGTCGCCCTGACGATCCATCCCCACCCGACCTTCTCGGAGGCGCTCCAGGAAGCGGCGCTCCTCTGGTTGGGGGAGCCGATGCACGTGGCCCGGAGGAAGGTCGGTGCCAGCGGTCGTTGACTGGGGCCGGCGCGAGTACGGCGAGTCGCTCTCGGCGATGCGCGCGATGGTCCGCGAGCGGAGGGACGGCCGGATCGAGGACACCCTCGTGCTGGTCGAGCACCCGGCGGTCGTCACGGTCGGCGTTGAGGGAGACGACGGAGGGGCCGCTGGGTCGGGACTTCCGGTCTTTGCGGTCGAGCGCGGCGGCAAGGCCACGTACCACGGACCGGGGCAGCTGGTCGGCTATCCGATCGTCGACCTCGAAGCCCGGGGCCGGGACGTCCGGAGGTTCGTCCACGAGGTGGAGGAGATCGTCGCTCAAGGTGTGGCCACGCTCGGTGTGAACGCGGGCCGGGTTCCTGGGCAGCGCGGCGTCTGGGTCGACGGACGTCGAAAGATCGCGTCCGTCGGGATCGCGATCGACCACTGGGTCACGTTCCATGGATTCGCGCTCAACGTGGACCCAGACCTCAGCGCGTTCGCGACGATCCGCCCCTGCGGCTTCTCCCCGTCGGTCATGACCTCGCTCGCCCGGGAGCTGGATCGGCCGGTCCGGCTGAGCGAGGTGCGGCCGTTCGTTGTCGATGCCTGGACGACCCGATTCGCCGTTCCGCCCCCGACCGAAAACCCCTCCCTCGCGCACGGGGTCGTCCGGTCGCCGGTATGAGCGCAGGCCGCCCCGAACGGCCCCGGCTGCTCGTGGTCGGCGGTACCGGCGGATTCGTCGGCCAAGCCGTACGGAACGAGTTCCAACGGGACTTCGTCCTACGTTCGGTGCACCGACACCCCGTCCCCGCGGAGAGGGCGCCCGACGTCGAGTGGGTGCCCTCGGACGTCGCGTCGATCGGGGACTGGGCACCGGTCTTGCGGGGGGTCGACGTCGTGCTCAACCTCGCGTGGTACCGCCAGGGCCGGGACCGAAAGTTCCGGCGACTGGCGGCCGGCCTCGGTCGACTGATCGCGGCGAG
This sequence comes from Thermoplasmata archaeon, assembly GCA_030040865.1. Lineage (GTDB taxonomy): Archaea > Thermoplasmatota > Thermoplasmata > Lutacidiplasmatales > UBA184 > Lutacidiplasma. Next base: position 7,699 of record JASHSX010000103.1, read on the forward strand.
CGAACGGGCCGAGGTCCGCCGCTTCGTCCAGGTGAGCGTTCCGGAGGCCCCGCCGAACCTCGAAGTCAGCCTCCCGTATCTCGCGCGGAAGCGCGAGGTCGATCGGGCACTGGCCTCGAGCTCCCTCGACTTTGTGGTCCTGCGCCCGACGATGC
>JASHSX010000104.1 GCA_030040865.1 Thermoplasmata archaeon
GGAGAGACCGTCGTCGATCTGTTCGCCGGGATCGGATACTTCGCGATCCCGGCCGCCGGCCCCGGCCGCGCGCGGCGGGTGGTGGCGGTCGAGAAGAACCCGCTCGCGTTCCGCTACCTCAGCGAGAACGCGCGCCGCAACGGGGTCGCCGAGCGGCTCACGGCGGTCCTCGGCGACAACCGTACGGTCGCCCTGCCGGTCGTCAGCGCCGATCGGATCTTCCTCGGGTACCTTCCGTCCGCGGTTCCCTGGATCCCGCGCGCGGTCGACCTGGCGCGGCCCGGTGCCTGGCTCCACGTCCACCTCGTCGACGACGTGCGGGGTGCGCCCGGGCGGGCGATCGCGGAGGTCGTGCGCGCGATCGACGCCGCGGGGGCGTCGGTCGACGGACCCCCGCACGCGCGTATCGTGAAGCCGTACGGGCCCGGGCGGGCGCACGTCGTGGTGGACGTCCGTCTCGCGGCGACCCCGTCGATCACGCCGCCGCGGTGACGGGACGCAGGGACGCGAGCGCGGCCGGGAACGCCTCCGCGAACCGTTCGATGTCCCCGGGCGGGTTCGAGAAGGAGACCCGCACGAACTGCGTCCCGTGGGCCTTCGAGAGGTAGTTGCCGGCCCGAAGAAAGACGCCGTGGCGTTCCAGCATCTCCCGCTGGATCGCCTCGGGCCCGACCCCGGTCGCCGCGACGTCGATCGCCATCATGTTCGCCCGCGACGGGAAGACGAGGAGGCGGGTCCCCGGAACGGAGGCGACGACGTCGCGGATCCGCGCCCCGTTCGCCCGGGTCTGCGCGACGACCCCGCCGATCCAGCGGGCCTTCGTCCGGAGCCCCTCGATGGCGGCGACCTGCGCGAGGATGTTGACGCCGAGGTCGTTCGTGTTGAACCGGGCGAGCTCCTTCACGCGCTCGGGCGGCGCCAGGAGTCCCCCCAGGCGCAGCCCGGCGAGACCGCAGTTTTTCGAGACCGACCAGACCGTGATCGTCTCCTCGGGAGCGAACTCGGCGGCGAGGGTATGCCCCTCGGAGAAGTCGCGGTACGTGACGTCGTTGAGCAGCGTCAGGTGCCGGTCGTGCGCGATCTCGGCGATCGCCCGCACCTCCTCGCGCGGGTAGCCCGAGCCGAGCGGGTTCAACGGATCGATGAGGAGGATCATCTTCGTCGCGGGCCCGATCGCCTCCTGGACCCGATCGGCCGTGAGGCGGTACGGCGGGGCGTAGATGTCGAGGTTCCGGGTGCGGGCGCCGCACAGCTCGACGAACCGGTGGATGATGAGGTAGCTCGGGTCCGAGGCGACGACCTCGTCGCCCGCCGAGAGCAGGGCCCGCGTGATCATGTAGAGCGACTCGGTCCCGCCCGACGTGAGGAACGGGACGAGCCCGGGGCGGCCCAGGTCCCGGGCGACGAGCTCCAACAGTTCGGGCTCACCGCTCCCCAGCGGGTAGCCCTCGTAGCGTCGCTCGCGCAGCGCGGCCTCGACCGCCGGGCGGATCACGTCGGGCGGCACCAGGTGGTTCGTGTTCTGCGACAGCCAGACGACCTCGTTCCGGTGGGCGTGCGCGTAGCGGAACGCGTCGAACGGAGCCGGGGCGGCCACGCGCGCCGGGAGCGGAAAGCGCGGTTAACGGCTTTGGTCGGCGGCGGGCCCGGCCTCACCGAGGAACGTCGTGACGATGCCGAGCGACTGCGGCCGGGCCTCGGTCCGGGAGAAGCCGGCGGCCCGCAGGAGGCGGAGGAGCTCGGGGCGCGGAGGGAGCGCCCGGAGCGACTCGGGCAGGTACCGGTACGGGCCCGCGCTCGCGACGGCGGCGCCGAGCCACGGGACGACGCGGTCGAAGTAGGCGTGGAACACGGCGCCGAAGGCGGGAGAGACGGGCTCGGTGATCTCGAGCGTGAGCAGGGTGCCGCCGGGCCGCAGCACGCGTCGCATCTCTTGGAGGGCGCCCGGGAGGTCGGCCAGGTTCCGCGCGACGAACGCGTTCGTGACGAGGTCGAACGTCGCGTCCGCGAACGGCAGCCGGCGCGCGGTGGCCCGGGCGACCGACAGACGGTCGCGCTCCGGCCGGTCGTGGAGACGCCGGTCGACCTTGGCGAGCATGGCGGACGTGAAGTCGGTCGCGAGGACCCGGGCGTCCGCATACCGGTGGGCCGCGAGCACGGCGAGGTCCCCGGTCCCGCAGCCGACGTCCAGGACGGAGCGCACCGGTACGCCCGCGCGGAACCGGTCGAGGTCCCAGAAGGCCCGGGGCCGCCAGAGGAAATCGTTCCCCATCGAGGCGACGTGGTCGAACCAGTCGTACCGCTCGGCGATGTGCGTGAACATGCGCCGGACGTCCCGTTCGAAGCCGGGCGATGCCCGGTCCGGGTACGGCGAGCCGTCCGGAGCGATCCGACCGGGGACCGCCGCCGTCACGGTCCGGGGAGCGAGGGCGGCGGCTTAACGTGGGAGGTCGGCGACGGCGAGAGATCGCTCGAGCGCGTCGACCCGGACGCCCAGGTCCGGGCGGTTCTGCCGGATGCCGGCCGCGGTCGCGGCGAGCAGTCGTTCGCGGGCGGCGTTCGCATCGCCCCGAGCGAACGCGAGGTGGGCGAGACGGTACAGCATTTCGGAGACCTCGACCGGCATCCCGATGGTCCGGGCCTGGGCCAGGGCGTCCTGGTAGCTCGACTCCGCGGCGTCGTACGCCCGCTCTGCCTCGGCGACCATCCCGCGAGTCATCGCCAGCTGCTGGGCTCCCAGCCGGTCCCCGAGCGGGGTCACGACCTGGACGGCCCGGTCGAGGGCGGCGCGCGCGGCGGCCGTGCGGCCCAGCTCGGCGTTCCACTGCGCGAGGTTGATGTGACAGTAGCCGATCCAGATTGGAGAGTGCGACCGCTCAGCCGCGACGATCGCCCGCTGGAGGTCGGCGAACGCGTCGTCGACGCGCTCGGCGCCGTACTCGAGGACCGCCCGGTTCATCAGGACCCGGGCCTGCGCCCCGTGGTACTCGATCGTCGCGAACAGGTCGGCGGCGCGCGTGTACAGCGCGAGGGCCCGGTCGAACCCTTCCGAACCGAGCGGGACCATCGTGTTCGCGAGATCGATGAGCGCCTGCCCCTGCTCGTGCGCGTTCCCGTCGGTCTCCGCGATCGACAGCGCCAGGCGTCGGTGCTGCTCCGCGGCGGGGAAATCGCCGAGCCGCCAGGCGACAGTCCCCTGGACGCGGTGCGCCTCCATCACGTCGCGGGGTGTGCCGATCCGTTCCAAGATCTGAGCCGCCTCGCTCGCGAGCGCCCCCGAGGACGGGTACTCGGCCCGATCGGAGCGGATCTGGGCGAGCCCGATCAGCGCCCGGCCGAGCTCCAGGTCGAGCCCGGAGTGGCTCCGGGCGAGCTCGACCGCCTCGAGGAACGCCTCGTCGGCGCGCGGGAGGTTCCCGAGCTCTTCCCAGAGGCGGCCCGCCTCGATGAGGTTCTGGAGCACGAACCGGGGGTCGGTCCGGCCCGAGCGCCGATACGCCTCGAGCGCCCGGGCCCGATGCGCGACCGCGGTCTCGTAGGCGAACGCGCGGGTCGCGGCCTGGGCCGCCCGGTCGTTGTACTCGACCGCCTTCTCGTCGTCGCGACCGAGGTAGAACTGCCGGGCGAGCTCGGAGTCGTTCGCGGCCGCCGCCGCCTCGAGCGCGCGGCCGACCTTGCGGTGGAGGAGCCGGCGCCGGGTCTCGGTGAGCTGGCCGTAGACATGGAGGCGGACGGCCTCCGTCACGAACTCGTAGACCTCTCCGCCCTTCTCGCGCAGGAGCCCGTCCTGGACGAGCCGGTCCAGGCTCTCGGTGACGCGCTCCTCGCTCTGACCGGCGGCGGCGACGAGCTTCGAGAAGTCGAACTCCTTCCCGAGCAGGGCGGCGTAGGTGAGGAGGCGCTGTTCGGCCTCGCCGAGCGCCCGGGTCCGCGCGATCAGGACCTCGGTCACGTCCCGGCCCGGCGCCGGGTCCCGGGACGCGGTCGGAGCGGACCCGCCGATCGACGTGCGGACGAGCTGCTCCACGAAGAGGGGGTTCCCCTCGGTCTGCGCATGCCAGCGGAGCACGTCCGACCGGTCGGGGTCCTGGCCGCCCGAGATCCACCGCACGAACTCCCCGACCTCGGGTACGGTCATCGGCCGGAGCGGAACGGCGCGCACCGTCGGCTGCCGCATCAGCGACTCGATCGCCTCGCGGGTCCGGGCCGGGTGCTCGGAAGGGGGGCTCACGGTCGCGACGAGGACGATCGCGGCGCGGGCGAGCTCGGGGGCGAACCGGCGCCAGAACTCGAGCGAGGGGTCGTCGGCGAACTGGAGGTCGTCGACGCCGATCAGGAGCGGACGGGAGCGCGCAGCCCGCAGGAGGGAGTCGGCGAGGCGAGCGTACAGCTCGTCGCCGCTCGCAGGGCCGCCCTCGGCCGGTTCGCTCAGCCACGACGCCAGCAGCGTCTCCGTCGATCCTCCCGCTCCGTCGTCCGGAGCGCGCGGCTCGTCGCGCGCGGAGGCCGTGGCGTCGGTGCCGAACGGGGCGAGGGCGAGCGACACCAGCTCCTCGCCCGCGGGATCCGGCGCGTCTCGCGGGATCCGGTCGTCCTCGGACCGCGCCAGGTCGCGGAGGAGCGAGAACGGTGCGGGCAGCTCGTCGGGAAGCGCCCGACCGAGCAGGACGTGGAACCCGCGACGGCGCGCGAGGGCCGCCGTCCAGCGCAGCATCTCGCTCTTGCCGATACCCGCCGGTCCGCTCAGCACGACCGCGGCGCCGATCCGATCGCCGGCCCGCTCGAGCACGCGGCGCAGGTCGCGCGCGATCTCGTCCCGTCCGATGAGCGGCGGGAGCGCGCCGCGGCGGGCCTCCCGACCGGTCGCCACGCGCTCTTAGAGCTCGGGCCCGGGTTATAACTCTCTTCCGGCGCGGGCGTCGCTGCTCCGGGGCGACTCCGGCCCGACACCCGCCTCGTCCGCGCCGGCACGCTCGAGCTGGCGCTTGAGCGTGTCGAAGGCGTCGGCGAGCGCCGGACGCAGCTCGGTGAGGCCGAGATTGGCGGCGAGCCGGAGCGCCCGACGGGCGCCGTCGAAGTCCCGGGTCTTGAAGCGGAGGCGCGCCAGGTGGAACTCCACCTCCGACTCGTCCGCCGGAAGGTGGAACCTCCGGCAGATCTCCGCGGCCCGCTCGTACGCCCGCTCCGCGTCCTCCCACTGGCCCCGCCGCTCGTCGATCTGGCCCCGGTTCACCTCGACGAGCTCGAGTCCGAGCTCGTCCGTGAGCCGGTCCAGGAGACGGCCCGCCTGCTCGTTGTCGCGCTCCGCTTCTTCGAGCTGTCCCAGGGCGAGGCGCATCTCGACGCCCGAGAGGAGGGCCCGCCCGGCCGAGCGGGGGTCGTGCGCCCGCTCCCCGGCGTCGCGCGCGCGTTCCAGGTACTCGAGGCCGTCCTCGGGCCGGTCCTCGCCGACCGCGACGCCGAGGTTGTGGTACGCCCGCGACAGCTCGGCCCAGTCACCGGCCTGCGTGAGCCGTTCGACGGCCCGCTCGTACCACTCGATCGCCACCGAGTGGACCTCGGGGCCCAGGAGGGCGAACGAGTTGCCGATGTCGATCGCGAGCCGCCCCGAGAGCCGCGGGTCGGCCTGGGGGCCGAACAGCTCGAGGGCCCGCATGCTCTCGTCGAGCGCGTCGCGGTACGCGCCGCGCTGGAAGGCGATCCGTCCCGACAGCCGGTGGGTGTGGGCGACGCCGATCGGGTCGTTCGCCTGTTCGAAGAGGCGGCGCGCCTCGAGGGCTCCCTGGGTCGCGTCCTGGACGCTCAGGTTCTCGCGGGCGACCTCGGCGCGCGCGAGGAGGAGCCGGGCGCGGACCCGGGGCTCCTCGTTCGCGAGCCGTTCGAGCGATTCGGAGTAGTACCGGTCCGCCGAGGCGAAGTCGCCGATCGAGTAGTACAGGTCCCCCAGGTTCTCCGCGACGGCGGCTTCCTCCCGGCGCCGCTCCCCGCCGAACGACCCGAGATCGACCAGCACGCGCTGGAGGTGGTGGGCGGCGACCTCCGGCTCGCCCGACGCCCGCGCGGCCTCGGCCGCCTCCCGGTTGTACCGGTACGACTTCTCGGGCACCTTGCCCAGGAAGTAGTGGCGGCCGAGCTCGCCGAGCACCTCGGGGGAAGGGTTCGGATGGGACCGCTCGAGCACCTCGGCGATCTTGCGGTGGAGGACCCTCAGGCGGCTCTCGGTGAGCGATCGATAGATGCGGCCCCGGAACTCCTCCTCGGCGAAGGCGAACCGATCGCCGCCGGGCCGCTCGCGCAGGATGCCGAGGTGGACGAGCCGCTCCAGCTGCTCGGCGAGCGTCTCCTCGTCGATGCCCATCGCCGCGACGAGGATCGGAAAGTCGAACTCGGATCCGATGGCGCTCGCGTAGGCCAGGATCCGGTGCTGCTCGGAGGAGAGCTGGTCGATCGACGAGGCCGCCGTACGGCCCTCCTCGACGGCGGCGGGCGGGGCCTCGTCCATCGGGACCGTTCTAGCCGTCGCTACGGGTTAACTCCTCGCCTCGGAAGTGTTAATTACCGCGGCCCGGGTCGCCGCGCCGCATGGCTTCGAGCGCTCCCTCCGCCGCACCTCCATCCTCCCCGCCCTCCATGTCGCTCGTCCGGCGGATCTCGTTCTGGGGGTTCGCGTCGCTGGTCGTCCTCGCGGTCACCTTCTACGTGTGGTGGGGGACGTCGTTCCACGTCTGGTTCGACAACGGCGTCTACGCCGTGTTCATCACGCTGCTCCTGTTCGGGCTCGCCGGCATGTGGCTCGTGCTGCCGAACCCGCCCGCCCCCTCGACGGCCGAGCCGTAAGGGCGTCGCGCTACAGCGGCTGTGCCGCGATGGCCCACTTCGGGGTCTCGGTCGAACCGCAGGCGATGCACGGTCCGGGGTCGCCCAAGGGGATCGGGAGCTCCTCCTCGGGGGTTCCGAGCAGACCGCCCGCGATCGCGGTCTCGATCGCGTGTCCGCACTCCTCCTTCCCGCACCACGCGAGCACGCGGACGGTCTTCGACCCCGTGAGCTCCGGGAGCGTCGTGGCGACGGAGAACCGCTCGGTGAAGGCGGCCCGGGCCCGCTCCCGGAGCGTGCGGTCGAAGTCGAGGAGGATCCCGTGCACCTCGGACTCGAGGGACGCGGAGGAGACGGTCGAGCGGCGGCCAAGCCGGTCGACCGCCGTCGCCGTCCCAGTCTGCGCCTCGCGCGGGCCCACGTCGAGTCGGAGCGGGACCCCGCGCGTCTCCCAGTGGTAGTACTTCGCGCCGGGGCGGTCGTCGCGCTCGTCCACGTGCACGCGTCGCCCGTGGCGACGCAGGCGGTCGGCGTACCCCCGGGCCGCCGCGAGCACCGCCTCTCCCGCTCCGGCCGCGAGGATCGGCACGATCACGACCTCGTACGGGGCGATCGCGGCGGGGAGGACCGCCCCCTTGGCGTCGCCGTGGATCGCGACCACGGCGCCGAGCAAGCGCTCCGAGAGGCCGAACGTCGTCTGGTGCACGAACCGTTGGCTCCCGTCCGCGGCCTCGTACCGGATCTCGTAGGGCCGGGAGAAGTTCTCCCGGTAGTGGTGGACCGTACCGGACTGGATCGTCTGGGCGCCCCCCACGGGCGTGTCGAAGGCGAGGGAGTAGAACGCCCCCGGGAACTTGTCCCACTCCGGCCGCCGGATGGTGAGGTACGGGAGGCAGAGGGCCTCCGCCATCTTGCGGAACGCGGCGAGGTTCGAGCGGACCCGCTCGGTGGCCGCCGACTCGTCGACCTGGCAGGTGTGCTCCTCGAAGAAGTGGATCTCCCGGACCCTGAGGAACGGGCGGGTGGTCTTCGTGTCGGAACGGAACGTGTTCACGATCTGGTAGACGTTGAGGGGCAGGTCCCGGTGCGAGCGCACCCACAGCGCGAAGATCGGATAGATCGCGGTCTCCGACGTCGGCCGCAGCGCGAGCGGGATGTCGAGGTCGGACCCGCCGCCGCGGGTCACCCAGAACACCTCGTCCTCGAACCCCTTGATGTGCTCGGACTCCTTCACGAACTCCGTGCGCGGGATGAGCGCCGGGAACTCGACGGCGCGCGAGCCGGTCGCCTCGATCTCCCGGATCATCACCGCGTCCAGGTTCCGGCGCGCGGAGAGGCCGTACGCCGTCCAGACGTTCATCCCCTTCACCGGGTAGCGCTTGTCGGTGAGCTCGGCCGCGTCGACGGCGGCGAGATACCAGTCGATGAGGGCCGCCGTCTTGTCGGGGAGATCCGCCATGGGATGTCGGGCGGAGCGAGGGGAGCGCCGGGAGTATAAGCGTATCCGCGCGCGGGCCCGCCGAGGGTCCGGCGAACGCCGGAGTCTCGGAACGGCGGCTTGTCGCGGAACGGACGACACAAGTTGTTAAGCCCTCCCGAGCGCATACAACGCGGGCCATGCGGCTCGTCGTCTGCATCGACCGGGACGACGACCTCGGACGGAAGGCCGCGGTGGCCGGTCCGGTGGTCGGGCGGGCCGAGGTGCTGGACGCGGCGGTCCGGCTCGGGACGGTCGACCCCGAGGATTCGGACACGAACGCGCTGTTCGCCGCGGTCGCGCTGCTCGACGAGCTGCGCGGGGCCGGTGAGGAGTGCGAGGTGTGCGTCCTCACGGGCTCGCCGAAGGTCGGGGTCCTCTCCGACCGCAAGGTCGCCGACCAGTTCGACCACGTGCTCGCCCGCGTGCCGACGACGAGCGCCTACCTCGTGAGCGACGGGGCGGAGGACGAGTTCCTGTTCCCGATCCTCGCGTCGCGGGTCAAGGTCGACGGCGTCCGCCGCGTCTACATCCGCCAGAGCGCCAGCATCGAGTCGACGTACTACACCGTCGTCCGTGCGCTCAAGGACCCCAAGCTCCGCGCCAAGACGGTGCTGCCGTTCGCGCTGGTCCTCCTGATCCTCGGGATCGCCGCGGCCGGCGGCGTCCTCCTCTGGGGCGTGATCGGGCTCGCGATCCTGCTCGGCGTCTACCTCATCTTCTGGACGTTCGACATCGACGAGGCGATCATCGACTCGGTCCGCTCCGCGTCCGCCGACATCCGGATCGGATCGGTGGCGTTCGGCTTCGGGCTGTTCGCGGTCGCCCTCGTCGGCGTCGGCTTCCTGCTCGGCTACAACGACATCGCCGGCAACCTGGCGCGCTCGCCGATCGCCCGCAGCCTCCTCTTCCTGCAGGCCGGCCTCCTCTGGTGGATCGCCGGCGCCGTCACCTGGGAGACCGGGCGCGCGATCCGCCGCACGTTCTCGCGGGGCCGGTTCCCGCGCTCGTTCGCGGTGGCGACGACGTCGATCATCGGGATCGGCTTCGTCTCCTACGGGATCGTCTTCCTGGTCCAGTACCTGGAGGGGATCGTCGCGGCGACGGAGATCCCGCTCCTGGTCGGCCTCATCGCGACCGGCTTCGGGTTCGTGATCGGCGCGGGCGTGCTGCAGCAGTACTTCAAGGCGGTCGCTCGCCGGGATGCGCCCGAGCCGACGACCTCGACGTAGGGCGGGGCCGATTCAGCCGAGCGGGCGGGACCCCAGGACCCGCTCCAGGTCCGCGCGGGGCACGTCGAGGCCGCAGCGCTCCCTAAGCTTCCGCCGGGCGGCCTCGGGATCCGGCGAGTCTCCCGCCGCCTTCTCGGCGAGCGCCCGAAGGTCCTCCCAGTAGTTCCACGGGAAGACGACCCACACCCACGCATCGCGCGGGATCTCCTCCGCGAAGAAGTCGGGGACGAACTTCGAGTGGGCGATGTGGAGGAGGGTCGCGGTCGTGATCCGTGCGGCACCGCCGTCCGTCACGTGCTCGACCGCGAGCCGGAGGCTCTCGCCCGTGTCCGTGATGTCGTCGACGATCAGGACGCGCTGTCCGGCGACCGGACCGCTCAGTCCTTCCGTCACCTGGGCGGCCCCGGTCGGGGTCGCGGTGACCCCCCAGTGCTGGGCCCGCAGCGAGACGATCCTCCGCACCCCAAGGCGGTCCGAGAGGAGCCGGCTCGGCACCCAGCCGCCGCGCGTGAGGCCGACGATCGTGTCGGGGACCCGGTCGGCGGCGCGGATTCGCTCCGCGAGCGTCTCCGCCCACCGGTCGATGTCGTCCCACGTCGCCCGGCGGCAGCGCGGGAGCTCGTCCATCGGGGGCGGCCGGCGGGACCCGACTACGGGTAGATCCCCCGGATCTTGATCGCGTCGACGACCCGCTGGATCGCGAGGACGTAGGCGGCCGTGCGGTTGTGGACCTTGCGCTCCGTCGCGACCTGGTGGACGTCGGAGTACGACTTCACCATCACCCGCTCCAGGCGCTGGTTGACCTCCTCGAGCGCCCAGAAGTACCCCTGGATGTCCTGGGCCCACTCGAAGTAGCTCACGGTGACGCCGCCCGCGTTGGCGAGGACGTCGGGGAGCACGGTCACGCCCTTCTCGAAGAGGATCGTGTCCGCCTTGGGGAGGGTCGGACCGTTCGCCGCCTCGGCGACGATCTTCGCCTGGATCTTGTCGGCGTTCTTGGTGGTGATCTGGTTCTCGAGCGCCGCCGGGATGAGGACGTCCGCCTTCGTCTGCAGGACCTCCTCGTTCGAGATCGCCTTGGTGCCCGGGAACCCGACCACCGAGCCGGTCTTCTTCTTGTGCGCCTCGACCGCGTGCGGGTTGAAGCCGTCGGCCTTGTAGATCCCGCCCTTCGAGTCCGACGCCGCGACGATCTTCGCGCCCTGCTCGTCGTAGAGGAGGTTCGCGGCCACGCTACCGGCGTTGCCGAACCCCTGGACCGCGATGCTCGCGCCCTTCACCTTGAGACC
>JASHSX010000105.1 GCA_030040865.1 Thermoplasmata archaeon
GGGAGCCCGTCCGGACTGAAGTTGTAGTAGCCGCCCCAGCAGTTCTCGAGGCGGGCCGCCGACGTCTCGAACCGGGGCAGGTACGGGGTGACAGCGGGCAGAAGGTCGGTCGCGAACGCCTCCCGATCCCCGAGTTGGGCCATGTTGTAGTCGAGCCGGCCGTCCCGGCCCGGGTCCTCGCGGGTACCGATCGGATGAGCGACCGTGTCGACGCCCCCGATCCAGAGGTGCCGCTGGCGGAAGATCGGCTTGAGGGTAGCCCCCGAGGGGAGGATCACGAACGGGCACCGGCTCCGGCCTCCCGGCGCGTCGATCGCGTCGACCGGCGCCTCCCATTGGAGGAGCTCCTCGACCGCCGGTCCCGAGACGGCGTTCAGCAGCTGGAGCCGGGGGCTGCAGGCGGTGGCCATCCCGAGCGGATCGAGGATCCGGCTCGACCAGGCACCGGCCGCGACGACCACGCGGTCCGCCCGGACCGACCGCCCGTTGCCGAAATCGACCCGGGATATCCGGAGACGACCGGCCATGTGGTCCTGGAAGGCGAACGGGCGCTTGGAGTCGTCATGGAGCAGGATCTCGTCCCGTCCCTCGAAGGAGAGGCGCTGGACGCACGTGTCGAACGCGAACTCGACGCCCTGCCGTTTCGCCGCGTCGCAGTAGTACCGCGCGAGCACCTCGGGCGCGATCGCGCCGCAGCTCCGACCGAACAGACCACCGGTGATCGGTTCGGGAGGCGGAGCCCCGTCGCCCTCGTACCACCGGGAGGGGGCCAGCTCGAGACCGGGGCAGGTGCGCAACGCCTCGACGTCGACGGCCTGGGCGTCGATGATGCCCTCGCTGCGCGCTGCGAAGGCGAGGTACTCGGCGCGACGCCGCTCGGGAAGGAGCCACAGGTACCCGAAGAGGTCGAGCAAAGGGACCGGAGCCCGGAGGCGGTCGTCCTCCTCCATGAGCCGCCGGTAGAACGCGATGGAGTTCTTCGCGAGCAGGTGGTTGTCCCACGAACTGAAGACGTCCCGCACCATCGAACTGCTCGCCCCCATCGATCCCTCTCCGGGTCCGGAGCGGGCCTCCACCACGAGGATCGAACGGCGGGGATCGCGTTCGATCAGATGGTAGGCCGACGCGAGGCCGAACGGCCCGGCCCCGACGACCACGACATCGTAGCGGTCTCGGTCGGGCATGCTCGGCATCGCGCCCCGCGGGGACGCGGCCAGCCAACCGGCGGCACTTTATCAAACGGAGTTCGGAGGCTCCCATCCGACCGTCGTTCCGTGGGGCCGCCTCGGAAGGCTTATCGCGCGGAGGCCTCCCTCCCGACCGGCCGATGCAGAACCCGCTCAAGCACCGACTCAGCTCGGCGGCGGGGCCGAGCTTCGGGACGTGGATCTCCTCGTCCTCGTTCGTCGCGCTGGACGCGCTGCGGGGCGCGGGCTTCGAGTGGCTGATGATCGATACCGAGCACTCCGCGATCGATCCGGAGACGATCGCCTCGATGATCGCGGTCTGCGGCGAGGGCGGCCCCACGCCGCTCGTCCGGGTGGGCGATGTGAACCAATACCTGATCAAGCAGGCGCTCGACGCCGGGGCGCGCGGGGTCCTCGTCCCGCTCGTGAGCACGATCGACCAGGCCCGGGCGGCGGTCGCCTATGCGAAGTACCCGCCCGACGGCGTCCGGGGAGCCGCCGCCTCCGCGGCCTCCCGCTACGGGAAGGACCTCGCCACGTACCTCCGCACCGCCAACGCCGAGACGTTCGTCGGCGTCCAGATCGAGACGCGAGAGGCGCTCCAGCACCTCGAGGGGATCGCCGGGGTCGAAGGGGTCGATATGCTCTTCGTCGGACCGACCGACCTGACGCTCAGCCTGGGCCTGCTCGATGATCGGACGAATCCGAAGGTGCGGGAGGCGATGCGGCGCGTGGTGGAGGCCTGCCGGCGCCACCACCGGATCGCCGGCACGCTCGTGCTCGACGCGGACGAAGCGAGGACCGCGGTCGAGCTCGGCTTCACCTTCATCTCGCTCGCCTCGGATGTCCGACTCCTCCTCAACGGGGCGAAGGCCTTCCGGGAGAGCGTCCTGACGACCGGGGCGCCGGCTTCGAAGCCTACTTCGCCGTAGACCTACCGGGGGCTCCTTCCGTCCGCCCCCGCGGGCGACTGGCCCGCAGGGTCCTCGAATCGACCCGGGTCGAAGAGCGAGAGGTCGAAACCGGGATCCTCTCCGCCCACCAGCCGATCGACCACCTCGCCGATCACGCTCGTGAACTTGAATCCGTGGCCGGAGCACGCGCTCACGACGACGACGCGGTCGTGGCGGGGATGCCGACCGAGCACGAAGTGATGGTCCGGTGTGTTCGTGTAGAGGCAGGACGTGTGATCCGTCTCCGTCGAGCGAACGCCGCGGAGCCGCTCCGCGACGAACCGTCGGACCGGCTCGGCCTCCGCCGCGGTGAAGGTCCGGTCGACCGCGCCGGGGGAGGTCGAGATCCGGCCCGACCACGTCCCGAGCTTCACCCCGTCTCCGAAGTCCGGGAGCCCGTAGGTATGTTCCTCCGGACCGCGGTCCCAGAGGAACACCGGCATCCGCTCGGGTCGCGCCGTCGCAGGATCGGTCGGGGGAAACCAGAGCATGAACTGTCGCTCGATCTCGAGGGGAAGGCGAAGGTCGGTCACGGTCTCCCGGGTCCAAGCCCCGACGCTCAGCACGAGGTGGGCCGCCCGGTACAGCGCGCGGGCCGTGCGCACCTCGACTCCGTCGGACGAAGCCGACCAGCTCACGAGCGGTTCGTCGTAGCGGAGCGCGGCCCCGGCCGCCCGCGCCCCGTCCGCGTGCGCCCGGACGCAGTTTTCGGGGAAGAGAGCCCCCGCGTTCGGGTCCCAGACCGCGACCTCGCCGCTGGCGAGACGGAACTGGGGGTACCGGCGCCCGACCTCCTCGGCGTCGAGGAGCTCGTGCTCGAGCCGGCACGCTTTCGCGACCCGGAGCGCCCCCGCGACGCTGGGCGACTCCGGCGTTCCGAGCACCAGACCTCCGGTCGGCCGGAGGATCGGCGCCCGGCTTTCCGACTGCAGCTCGCGCCACAACACCTGGGCGCGCTGGACCAGGGGGACGTAGGCGGCCCCCTCGAAGTACGCGGTCCGATAGATGCGGCTGCGGCCGTGCGACGAGCCCTGCTCGTGGGTCGGGCCGAACCGTTCGAGCCCGAGCACCGACCGCCCTCGCCTCGCCAGGTGGAACGCGGCCGACGCGCCGGCGCCGCCGAGCCCGACCACGATCGTGTCCGCCCGGTCCATGCCCTTCCGGCCCGGAGAAACGGCAGGGACGGATTAGCGTAGGGTCGGCCGGGAAGTGCCGGGGAACGACCGCTTATCTTCGACCGCGCCTCGGTCGGCCCGATGGCGGAGCGGGGACATCGGTTCTTCGGGACGACCCGGGTCCGGGTCACCAAGACCGTGAACGCTCCTCTCCGATACGTCTACGACTGGAGCACCGATTACCGGCCCGACGACGGCGGCCTGTCGGCGCGCCGACCCCGGCCTCGGTTCCGCGTGCTCCGACTCTCGAAGAACCGCGTGCTCCGCATCCGTACCACACCGAACGGGACCCCCGACCCGGACGTCGCGGTCGACGTCGTCCGCCTCGACCCGCCTTCCCGGTGGCATACCGACCAGATCGACGAGACCGATCGCGAGTCCGTCGACTACCGGCTCTCCGCCCTCGGACCGAAACGGACCCGGCTCACGCTCCTCGTCACCGAACGGTGGCTGACGCCCGACCATCCGACGTCCGCCGAGCTTGCCGAGCGGCTCTCTCGCGGATGGGACCGGTACATCGGAGCGCTCGAGAGCCGCTACCGGGCGGGCCGTCCCGCGAAGGGGTAGCGGTCGCGCTACTTGTACGTAGAGAGGTGGACCTTCCCCTCGTCGTCCTTGATCGTGATGCACTCCCCTTCGCACTCGAAGAGGCAAGCCTCGCAGACGATGCACTCGGGGCCATTGATGACGGCGGATTTCTCGCCTCGGAACTGGAACTTCGCGGCGATGCCGGCATCGTCGACGACGTCCGGGAACTGGTCCCGCGGCTTCATCTCGAAGACGTTGACCGGACAGACATCCCGGCAGTGGGCGCAGCCGGTGCACTTCCCCAACTCTACGTCGACCTGAACCATCCTCGTTTCCTTCGGGGCGTAGCCACGCAACTCACCCCGGCGTGCCTATTTGGGCTTTACCCGACCGTGGAAGCGACATAAATCCCGGGCCTGTTTCGCCACCCTCCCCGCCCCTATTTCCCCTCGAACAGGGTGGGTCCGCCTGACGGTCCGTGTCGGAGATCTACCTCGGCACCAGCGGATGGGATTACCCGGAATGGGTGGGTCGGTTCTATCCGAAGCGCGGCGTGAGCGACCAGCTCCGCTTCTACACCGGGCAGTTCCCGATCGTCGAGGTCAACTCGACGTTCTATCGGCTCCCGCCCGTGTCCGTGGCCCAGTCGTGGGTCCGCCGCACGCCGAAGGGGTTCCGCTTCGCCCTCAAATTCCCGCAGACGATCACCCACGACAAGAAGCTCGTCGCGGCGGAGCCGGAGATCGACCAGTTCGCGCGGTTCCTGAAGCCGCTCGAGGAGTCGCACAAGCTGGCCGCGGCGCTGGTGCAGCTGCCGCCGTCATTGCGCTTCGAGCCCGCGACGGTCCGGCGCTTCTACGAGAGCATTCCCGAGGGGATCCCGGTGGCCGTGGAACCTCGGGAGCGATCCTGGCTCCGGCCCGAATCGAAGGCGCTCCTCCGGGAATTCGGCTTCGCGTACGTGGTCGTCGACGAGCCGTTGTTGCCGATCGATCTGGCCGTGACCGCTTCGTTCAGCTACGTGCGGTGGCACGGGCACGGCAAGGAAATCTGGTACGACTACACGTACCGGCCCGACGAACTGCGCGCGTGGCTCCCACGCCTTGGGGAACTCGCGGCGCAGACCGACACGATCTATGGCTTCTTCAACAACCACTTCCGAGGTGATGCGGCCGTCAACGCCCGAAGCCTATCGGAGCTCCTGAACCTGCCTCCGCCGGCATGGACCCTGGGTGGGAAGCTCGTTCCCTGAATCCCCGCGCTCAGCCCCGGATCACCGATCCGCGGGAGCGGTCGGTCAGGAGCAGCTGCAGTGCGACGAGGAGGATCCAGAGAAGCACCAACCCGATGAAGATGCGTTCGACCAGGCCGAAAACATGGGCCAGCCGGTGGATCACCGACGTACCGAGCGTCACGAAGACCATCACGACACTGAGCCCGGCGATCACGCGTGCGGCGAGATCGATCCGGCGCAACCGCTCTTCCCCGGCGAGGTGAAAGGAGAGCAGGAGCGTGCCGAAAGCTCCGCCGAGGAACGCCACGGCCGCGGTGAGGTTATGGATGGTGCCGTGGACGGTCACGACGGAGCCGACGTCCGTGGGGGACGCGGCGAGGATGAAGGCGCCGGCCCCCCAGATCGCGAGCAGGGCCAGTCCGACGCGGGCGGTCTTTCCCCATCGAGTGGCGCCGACGGCGCCGAACAGGAACGCGAAGGTGAGCAGCCCCCGGACGACGAAGTTCACCGTCATGACGTAGCCGTACGGCCCCACGGCGAGGTCGCTCTCCGCCTGGGAGATCGGACTGTAGTGCGGTGGCAGTAGCTGGGCGATCACATCCAGCACGATGTACACCGCGATTCCAACGACGGCCATAGAAAGCCCGAGACGAGTCCGGGGGCTCAGAGGCGTCTGATCAGCCGGCGTCGTCGAGGGCTCGGCCGGATTACCCGCGGTGGCAGGAACGCTCGACATCGGCAGCGCTTCGGGTGCTACCTTTGGGAACGATAAAGTGTCCGAAGCTCACGATGTGAGCGCATCCCGGGTGAGTCGGCTTTATCGGCGGCGCGTCGGTCGTCCGCCTCCGGGCAGGGAAACGATACCCGGGTCCGGTGCGCACGATGTTGGCCTCGCCAAAACCTAAAGCACCCCTGGCTCAGGGGGCCGTGCCTATGGCGAGCGGAGCGACGGCCGCACCCCTCGTGGGAGCGATACCCACCGACGCCGTCGTCTACGCCGAGAATCTTCGACACACGTACGACCGGAAGAAATTCGCCCTGGACGGGGTGAGCTTCACCGTCCATCGCGGAGAAGTGTTCGGGCTCCTGGGAAAGAACGGCGCCGGGAAATCCACGCTCATCAAGGCCATGACCACGCTGATCCAGCCCAGTTCGGGCACGCTCCGGGTCCTGGGCATGGACACCGCCCGCGACGGGCAGAAGATCCGGTCCCGGGTCGGAGTGGTCCAGCAGGCCGAGTCGTTCGATTTCACCACGGTTCAAGGGAACTTCGAAGTGTACGGCGTCCTCTGGGGCCTCCCAAAGGCCGAACGGATCCGCCGCCGCGACGAGCTCATCGAGCGATTCGGGATCGGCGACGTGCGGAAGCGCCGCGCCTTCGACCTGTCGGGCGGTCAGAAGCGCCGGGTGCAGGTCGCACGGGAGTTCATGCACGACATGGACATCCTGTTCTTGGACGAACCGACGGTCGGGCTCGACGTGATC
Organism: Thermoplasmata archaeon; assembly: GCA_030040865.1. Classification (GTDB taxonomy): domain Archaea; phylum Thermoplasmatota; class Thermoplasmata; order Lutacidiplasmatales; family UBA184; genus Lutacidiplasma. The sequence goes on from JASHSX010000105.1 coordinate 6,563, forward strand.
ATGCGTCGAACGTTGCTCGACT
>JASHSX010000106.1 GCA_030040865.1 Thermoplasmata archaeon
CCGTCCGCGAAGTTCTGAAGGAGCCCGGCGTAGCCGACGTGCATCGCGCCGCGACGGTCCATGAACCGACCGAGCAGCTTCCGCTCCCACCAGATGAGCAGGATCGTGTTGAGCATGCTCGCGGCGAGCAGGATGGCGCCGAAGATCAACGCCCCGAGGCCGAGGATCACGTCGCCGTTCGTGAGCCAGCCGTGCACCGGTTGCGGGAAGAGAGAGCCGAGGCCGTTGAGGAGCACGGAGGAGAGGTCGTAGGCGACGGAGAAGAGCGTGGCTCCCGACATGACCCGCCGTCCCTACCTCCCTATCGGTCGACCTCGCCGACGCAGACGTCGACACTGCCCATGATCGGCGGGATGTCGGCGACGTGGTACCCCACGAGGTACTGGCGCGCGGCGCTGATGTTCGAGAAGACGGGGGACTTGAACTTCACCCGGTACGGGTGCTCCCCGCCCTCGTTCACCACGTAGGCGAGCGCTTCCCCGTGCGGCTCCTCGATCGCCGAGAATCCGGTCCCCTTCGGGAAGTTCCGCTTGAGGAGATACCCCTCGCGGCCGATCGGGGCGTACGGCGCGCCGAGCCACCGGGGGAGCTGCTCCGCGATCACCGGCCCCGGGTGCCGGTCCAGCCAGTCGAGGACCTGACGGAGGATCCGGAGGGACTGGCGCATCTCCTCGAGGCGCACCAGGTATCGGGCGGTCACGTCGGCGCCGTCCGCGACGGCGACGTCGAACTCGACGCGGTCGTAGGCGGAGTACGGCCGGTCCTTGCGGAGATCGCGCTTCACCCCGGCGGAGCGGAGCATCGGCCCGGTCACGCCGTGCGCGATGCAGTCTCTCGCCCTGAGGAGCCCGAGATTGTCGCACCGCTTGCGGAAGATGTCGGAGCCGAGCGTCAGCTGGTCGTACTCGTTGAACCGGGCCTCGAGCCAGTCGATGACCTGGCGGGCCCGGTCGGTGAACCCCGGCGGGAGATCGCTGCGGACCCCGCCGACCCGCATGTACTCGTAGGTCATGCGGGCCCCCGTGTAGCTCTGGAAGAGGTCCAGCACGAGGTCCCGGTCGCGCATGCCGTAGAGGAAGGGGCTCATGAGGCCCAGGTCCTGGACGAACGCGGCGTACCACATGAGGTGGGAGCCGATCCGCTGGAACTCGTCGCAGAGCACGCGCAGGTACTCGGCGCGCTCGGGCGGCGCGATGCGGAGCGCCTCCTCGGCCGCGAGGATGTAGAGGTGCTCCCAGGAGAACCCGGCGACGTAGCAGCACCGGTCCATGAGCGTGATGACCTCGTTGTAGTGCCGGTCCTCGCTGATCTTCTCGATCCCGCGGTGGAGGTAGCCCATCTCCGGGTCGACGTCGAGGATCATCTCCCCGTCGATCTTCACGCGCAGGTTCCACAGCCCGTGCGTCATGGGGTGCTGCGGCCCCATGTTGATCCACATCTCAGACATGGCGCGACTTCACCTCCAGCTCCTCGGGCTCGTGGAGCTTGAACGACCGCAGGAGCGGGTGGAAGGCGTATCCGTCCGGCATCAGGAGGTGCCGGAGGTCGGGGTGGTGATCGAACGTGATGTCGAGGAACTCCCACGTCTCGCGCTCGTGCCAGTTCGCGCTCGGCCAGATCCCGCTCGCCGATTCGATCCGGGGCGAGTCGGCCGGCAGGTCGGCCGAGAGGAGTACGTACTGCTTCGCCGCGTCGGACCAGAGGACGTAGACGACCTCCCGATGATCGACCCAGTCGATCCCGGCGACGGTCGAGAACTGGCCGAAGCCGAGGTCGTCCCTCAGGGCCCGGAACAGGTCGAGGGCGCCCTCGCGACGGAAGCGGACCCGCCCGGCGGTGTCCGGGTACGGCTCGACGCCGATCAGGCGCTCGCCGAGCAGCGGAGCGAGACGTCGGGAGAGCTCGTCCGGTTGCATCGCTCCTCTCCGACCCGGACCTTCGGCCAGGGCGCCTATTCCTTCCGCTCCCGGATCAGTTCCTCGAGCTTCAGGATCCCGTCCAGCATCGCCTCGGGCCGGGGCGGGCATCCGGCGATGTAGACGTCCACCGGCACGAGCTTATCGACGCCCGGGACGACCGAGTAGGCGGTCCGGAACGGGCCCCCGCCGGTAGCGCAGTTGCCCATGGCGATCACCCACTTCGGCTCGGGCATCTGCTCGTAGAGCGTGATCAGCTTGTGCGCCACCTTCCACGTCACCGTCCCGTTCACGATTAGAAGATCGCATTGGCGCGGCGAGGAACGGGGGACGACCCCGAACCGTTCGGCGTCCCATCGCGCCCCGAACGCCGCGGCGAACTCGATCGCGCAGCAGGCGAGGCCCCAGTGGAGCGGGAAGAGCGAGTTGCGCCCGGCCCAGTTGAAGACCGGGCGGATCACCTTCGCCTGGCCCTGTTCCGCGATCAGGGCGCCGAGCGCCTCCTTCGCGGCGGGGATGAACTCCTTGGCACGGAGCGCCTCGATCTCCACGAACGGCACTGCGGGGGCCGTCGCCATCGGGAGCTCGGCGCCGAGGCCGAGCGCGTCGGCCGAGGGGGCCGGTTTGGCCGGTGCGACCTGGGCGGACGGCGTCGTCATACGACCCACTTCTTCTCGCCGCTGAGCGCGTAGTAGATCCCGGTGATCGCGAGGCCCGTGAACCCGACGGCGATGAAGACGGGGTACCAGCTCGAGTTCGACCCCCGGAAGGTGAGGCCCCAGAGCGCGAGCAGGAACCCGAGCACGTCGACGGCCACGAAGACGATCGCGAACGTGTAGTGCTGGGTCGGGAAGTCGATCTGGGCCTCGCCCTCTGCCTCCTCGCCGCACTCGTAGGTCGTGAGCTGGAGGTACGACTTCCGACGCTTCGCCCCGAGGACGCGGTTCGCGACGATCGAGCCGATGCCGAACGCCGTGGCGATGACGACGAACACAAGGAACGTGGTGACCCCGGCTTCCATCGAACCCTCCTCGCGCCCGGCAGTTGACGACCGATTGGACCGCTCCACGTTATTTAACGCCAAGGGGGAGCGGCCGACGCGCCCCTCGAGAATTGGCGCCGGTCGGAGGGCGCGAGCCGTTATGGGAGCGCGTCGCCCGCCCGTCCCGATGGCCCCCGACGGGTTCCGCACGCCGGTCGCGCTCCGGGGCCGGTACGTGGAACTCGTCCCGCTCACGCCGGCCCATCGCGACGAGCTCCACCGCGCCGCCCGCGACCCCGAGATCGGGCGGTTCCTTCGGGACCCTCCGGGGACATCGAGCGCGACGGTCGAGGCGCTGATCGCCCTCGTGCTCGGCCACCAGCGGGACGGCAGCGCCCTCGCCTTTGCGACGCGCAAGCTCCCCGACGGCCCGGTGATCGGGATGACGCGCTACCTCAACATCGACCGGCCGAACCGGAACGTCGAGGTCGGAGGGACGTGGATCGACTCGGCGTACTGGAGGACGCCGGTCAACACGGAATCGAAATTTCTCCTGCTCCGCCACGCCTTCGAGGACGAGGAGGTCCGACGCGTCCAGCTTCAGACCGACCTGCGGAACGTGCGGTCCCAGCGTGCGATCGAACGATTGGGAGCGGTCCGCGAGGCCGCGCTCCGGGAGAACGTCCTGCTCCGGGACGGCTACTTCCGGACGTCCGTGATCTACAGCATCCTCGCGAGCGAGTGGCCGGCCGTCCGGGGTCGACTGTCCGCGGCCCTCGAGCGGCCGTGGACGGAGCCGTCGCCCGGCTCCGGGGACCGCCGGTGAACGAAGCGTCGTCGGGGACGGCGGTGCCCCGAACCGACTTCCGGCCCCCGGTGACGCTCCCGAGCCCGCGACTCGAGCTCCTTCCGCTCGACGTGAGCCACGTCCCGGCCCTCGTGCGTGCCGGCCGGTACCCCGAGGTCTGGCGGTACCTCCGGATCGGACCCGGACGCAACGAGGCCGAGATGACCGCGCTCGTGGAGTTCCTGTTCGCCGGCCAGGCGGCGGGAGACACGCTCCCGTTCGTGGTCCGTCTCGTGCGCGAGGACCGGGTCGTCGGGATCCTGCGGTTCTTCCGCATCGATCGCGAGAACCGGAACGCCGAGGTCGGTACCTGGCTCACTCCCGCGGTCTGGAGGACCCCGGTGAACACGCAGGCGAAGTTCCTCGCCCTCCGCTACGCCTTCGAGGGCGAAGGCGCGCACCGGATCGTCCTGAAGACGCACGCGGAGAACGCCCGGTCGGCCGTCGCGATCGAACGGCTCGGCGCCGTACGCGAGGGAACAATCCGGGAGCACATCCGAATGCCGGACGGCCGATATTCGTCGTCGATCGAGTTCAGCATCCTGGCGTCGGAGTGGCCCCGGGTCCGGGCGGCGCTCGCCTCGAAGCTCGAGCGGCCGTGGCCCGACGGCCCGCTGGCGCCGGACCTCTAGCCCGGCGGCGGGAAGTTCGGTCGCCGCTTCTCGAGGAACGCGCGGATCCCCTCCGGCAGCTCGGAGCCCTGCGCGGCCTCGACCATACCGCGGCGCTCGAGCATCATCTGGGTCTCGAGGCTCTCGCCGAACGCGGAGACGAGCAGCCGCTTGATCCGCCCGTAGGCGAGCGTGGGCCCGATCGCGAGCTCCTCCGCCCGCTCCCACGCCCGAGCTCCCAGGTCGGCGTCCGCCACGACCTCGTGGACGAGCCCCAGCTCGCGCGCCCGGGCCGCCGGGACCCGGGCGTTGGTGAACAGAAGCTCCTGCGCGAGGCCGATCCCGAGGTAGTGCGGAAGGAAGTAGGTGAGTCCGCCGTCGGGGACCGCGCCGAGCGCGGGGAACGCCGGCACGAGGAGCGCGCTCTCGGCCGCGATCCGCCAGTCCGCGGCCAGCGCGAGGGAGAGGCCGCCGCCGGCGGCGACCCCGGGGAGCGCCGCGAGCACCGGTTTCGGCATGCCGACGATCTCGCGGATCGCGAGCTCCTGGCCGGCGGTCAGGTCGTGGAAGAGAAGCGGAAGCTCGCCCCGCTCGCGGTGCGCGTCCATCGCGGCCACGTCGCCGCCGGCGCAGAACGCGCGGCCCTCGCCCGTCAGGATGACCGCGCGGACCGCGGGGTCGAGCGCCACGGTCTCGAGCTCCCGGCGAAAGTCCAGGAACGACGGGACGTCGAGCGCGTTCAGGCGTTCGGGACGGTGGATACGGATCTCGACGATCGCACCGCGGCGCGTCGTGACGATGGGGCCGGTCATCGCCCTCGTCCGGGTCGGTCCCCGTTCAGGACGACGGAGGCGGGGGACGCCGGCGGGGGTCCCGACTCGCCGCGTTCGGGTCGCCGCTCGTGTCGGGCGGCGCCGACGGGGGCGGGGGCGCCCCGTGCGCCGGTGGCGCCGGGGTCGCCGGCGTGACGTGCCGCGCGCCGGGCGGGGGCGGGGCGATGTCGTCGGCATCCGGGAGATCGGGCTCGGCGACCGCCTTCGCGCCCCGATACGGGGTGAGCATCGACGTCGACTCGTCGGACTCGGCCTTGATCTCGTCCTCGATCGACTTGATCTCGGTCATCAGCTCGTCCTGCTTCGGGATCGGTCCCAGGATGCTGTCCATCGTGCCGATCCGCTGCTCGAGGTCCTCGAGCGAGTTGAGCGGCCGGTCCGGGACCGACCGGCTCGTTCCCACGTACTCGGACGCGCCCTCCATCAACTTCGAGAACTCGAACGGGAAGAGGATCTTCGTGGCCTGACCGTTGCCGACGCTCGTGAGGGTGTCGAGCGAGAGGACGGTGAGCGCCTTCGAGTCGAGCGTTCCGGCGCCGAGCGCGAGGATGCGCAGGCGCTGCGACTCGCCCTGCGCCTGCAGGATCGTGGCGACCCGCGCCCCCTCGGCCTCGAGGATCTGCGACTGCCGCACTCCTTCGGCCTGCAGGATGCGCGAACGCTTCTGGCCCTCGGAGACCAGGATCGCACTCCGCTTCTCGCCGTCGGCCCGAAGCACCGCGGCCCGCCGCTGCCGTTCCGCGGAGGTCTGTTCCTCCATCGCGGCCTTGACGGGGCCCACCGGATCGACCTCCTTGATCTCGACCGCGTCGACGCGCACGCCCCACTTGTCGGTCGCTTCGTCGAGGATGTCGCGGAGCCGCGTGTTGATCCGCTCGCGGTTGTAGAGGACCTCGTCGAGCTCCATGTCGCCGATGATCGACCGGAGGGTCGTCTGCGCGAGCGCGACCGTGGCGACGTGGTAGTCCTGGACCTGGAAGATCGCCTTCGGCGCGTCCACGACCTTGATGTAGATGATCGCGTCGACGTTCGTCGGCGAGTTGTCCTTCGTGATCACTTCCTGCCGGGGGACTTCCAGGACCTGCGTCCGCAGGTCGATCTTCTGGACGGTCGCGAGCGGGCTCACGATGTTGAACCCCGGATTGATGAGCCGCTTGTACGACCCGAGGAGAATGACGATCCCCTGCTGGTACGGATTGATCGTGTAGATCATCCGCGTGAGCAGCACCAAGAGCACGATGAAGACGAGAACGATCCCGACGATGACGCCCGTGTAGTCCATGGGGGTACCCTCCTACCTCTTCTCCCGGTTCCCCGATCGTCTCCTCACTTCGCCGCCGGGGTCTCGATCGGTTCGACGGTCAGCGAGACGCCTTCTCCGTGGATGACGCGCACCCGGGTTCCCGCCGGGATCGGCTGCGACGCGCGGGCCGACCAGGTCTCCGAGCGGATCCGGACCTTGCCCTTGAGGGTCTCGGGCTCGACGGCGGTGATCACGACGGCCTCATCGCCCACGAGCCCGGCGCTCGTCGTGCTGAGCGGCCGATGCACCGGAGCTACCCACCGGTAGTACGGGATCTCGATCAGCGCGCCCAGGATCGCGGCGATGACGATCGCCACCGGCCCGATGTAGCTGTCCAGGAGATCGTTCGGCGCGAACAGGTACAGGAAACCGGCGACCAGGACGATCGATCCGGGGATCAGGAGGAGGGCCCCCGGATGGATGAGCTCGAAGGCGAGGAGGGCGATCCCCGCGATGACCAAGGTGATGCCGATGGCATCGAAGACGGCCATTGGGACCGGGTCGAGGTCCCGGCCCGAGATAAAGACCGACGGGTGGCTCCACGGCCGGCCTCCAGCTCCCCTGAGGAGCGAGCGGGTCAACGCGTCTGCGCCCGGCGCGATCGGGTGGCCTCGGCCGCGGTCTCCAGGATCGCGCGGACGGGCGCGGGCAGCGGGGCCGGCGGGGCCCGAGGGTCGATCCACGCGAAATCGATCGCCTCGAGGCTCGCTCGAGGAGCGGAGCCAGAGACCGGCCGTGCGAGGTAGGCGAAGATCAGGCGGCGGAACGGAACCTCGTCGCGCCCCGGGACCAGCTCCTCGAACACCCCCAGCGGCCGCTCGATCTCGACGTCGAGGTCGAGCTCCTCCGCCACTTCCCGCCGGGCGGCCCGGTCCAGCGGCTCCCCTGGGTGGGGGTACCCGCCGGGAAGGACCCACTCCCCGCGGTACGGTTCGTCCTGCTCCCGGATGAGCAAGACACGGCCGGCGCGGTGCACGACCGAGACACAGAGCAGCCCCACGTTCGTATCGCGCGGATCCGGGCGTCGGCGCGCGATCGGCAGCGGGACGTCCGTCGCTCCCTCGGCAGAAACTCCCGAGGGGACCGACGGCGAAGGGCGGACCGACTCCGCCGGGGTCACGCGGCGCCTCCGCGTCGCCCCGGCTTCCGGTCGACGGGCCGGGATTCTCCCTCGTGACCGTCCGATTCCCGGGGTCGGGCCGCGGCCGTCCGGCGGCGGGAGCGCGGCACGTACCGGTCCGCCATCTCCTCCGCCTCGAGATCGGTGGCGATCTCGACCTTCTGGCCCGCGAGCTCGAGCGTTCGCAGCGCTCCGTCGAGGACTCGGACCCGGCGGGCCAGGATGTGGTTCTCCCGAGCGTACTGCTCGCAGATCACCGACAGGCGGGCCCGGTCGCGGGCGTACTCCACGAGCCGCCGATGCTCGGCCTGCGGATCCGTGGTGCGGAACCCGCTCTCGGATCGATCGGTCGGATTGGGGAGGAGCGGCAGGACGGCCCGGAACCACAACCAGAACCCGTCCGCCCCGACCTCCTCGAGGTCGATCCACGTCGTCAGTCGGCGCTCGATATCCGGAGGGATGTCGAACTTCTCGTCCTCTCGCGGCGTTCGCCTTTGGGGACGGATCACGTAGCCCAGCACGTTCGCTGCCTCTCAGGGGTCATTGGCAGCGATCTGCGGTTCCCAACCGCGGTGATGCGGTCGGTGGCTGACCCCTCAGCCGTTCGGTGAAATCCCTCGGAGTATTTGAGACGGCGGTGAGGGACCCCGTCGCCCCGGACCTCGATGGGCCGGCGCCGGTCCGGCGAGCGACCCGATCGGGGCGCTGAGGCCGCAGATCCCAGCCCGCGGGAAGGGGTTGTCGGACGCACGACTCGGCCGGGCTCAGAACGGGAGGACCTTCTTCCCGTGGTGGTGCTGGGCCGTGATGATGCCCGTCGCCACGTACCACGCCGCGAAGCCGCAGATGAACGTGTCGATACCGGTCGCCTCCCAGAGTCCGTTCGACGGGGTGTTCCCGGCGCCGAGCATCCCGAAGTCGATGGCCAAGAGCACGAACGCGAGGACCAGGGTCCAGAAGACGAAGGAGATGCCGACGCCGTGATAGTGAGCATTGATCGCGAAGGTGAGCGTGAACAGCGCCCACACCACCATGAACCACGCGATGTCGTAGGGGGCGGTCGGGCCGAGCGCCGAGTCCCCGGTCAACCCGCTCAGGAAGAGGGTGAACGCCCACCAGAAC
>JASHSX010000107.1 GCA_030040865.1 Thermoplasmata archaeon
CGCCGAGCGCGGTTCCTTCCGACTGGTGATCTCCGGGGGCTCGACCCCCCTCGGGCTGTACACGTCCCTCGCCGGGCGGTATCGCGAGCGGATGCCGTGGCGCGACACGGAGCTGTTCTTCGCGGACGAACGGTGCGTGTCGCCGCGCAACGCGCTCAGCAACTTCGGAGCGGCCCGACGCACGTTCCTCGCCCGGGTCCCGATCGCCCGCGATCGGGTCCACCGCATGAGAGGCGAGGTGCGACCGATCGGGGAGGCCGTTCGCCGCTACGCCACCGAGGTCGGCCCGATCCCGGCCCGGGGGCAGCCGTCGCTGTTCGACACCGTCCTGCTCGGGATCGGACCGGACGGGCATACCGCCTCGCTCTTTCCCGGTTCACCGGCAGTGCGTGCGCGCCGGTCGACCGTCGTGGCGGTACACCGGGCCGGTCAGCCTCCTTTCGTCCCCCGGCTCACCCTCACCGTGCCGGCGCTCTCGAGCGCGAAGTCGGTCTGGTTCCTGGTCGCCGGCGAAGACAAGCGACCGGCGCTCGCGAAGATCTTCGGGCGGACGAGCGGTTCGCGGTTCGACGTGCCCGCGGCCCTCGTCCAGCCTTCGACCCCGAGTGAGTGGTTCCTCGACGCGGCCGCCGCCCGAGGCGTCCCGGCCTCAGTTCGGTCGGGTGGCCGAGCGCCGAGCGCGTAGGGCCGGGGCGCTCTCGTCGACCGGGAATTCCCAGATACGCGCCCCCCCGACGATCGCGTCCCGGTTGTCGCCCCGCTGGCAGTACGGCGGGAGCTCCTTCAGCTTGCGGGTGTTCCCGCCCCCCAGGGTCACGTAGTCGGGTTCAAGGGCGCGGTAGAGCAGGTCCACGACCGCGTACACTTCCCGTTGCCACTTTCGCCGCCCCAGTCGTTCGAGAGCGGCCTCTCCCACGTACTCCTCGTACTCCCGCTCCTTCTTGTACGGCAGGTGGGCGAGTTCCATGGGCAGGAGCCGGCCGTCCGCGATCATCGCGGAGCCGAGTCCGGTACCAAGGCCGAGGTAGAGCATCCGGCCACCGCGGTAGCTGCCCATCGCCTGCATCGCTGCGTCGTTGACGACCCGGGTGGGACGCCCGAGCCGCCGCTGGAAGTCGTAGCCGATCCAGCCCGACCCGAGGTGGGCCGGCTCCCGGGCGATCCGCCCATGGACGACGAATCCGGGATATCCGACCGTCGCCGCGTCGAACGGACGGTCCCGGATCTGTCCGAGCACTCCGCGCATCATCCGCTCGGGCGTCGTCCGGGGCCCGGTGGGGACCTTGATTTCGGTCCGCTGGCCGGAGAAGGCGATCTTGACGTGACTCCCACCCACATCCAGCACCAGAATGCGACGAGGCGTTCGGGTCGTTCGACGGACCACGCGGTCGGGACCCCCCGCGACCGATTAAGTCTCTGGGGAGCCCTGCCGGAGTGCTCCTGCCGCCGCGCGCGAAGACGCGCCCCGCTCCCGAAACCGCGCGAGCCACGGGTTATTTCTACCGGCACTCGGCTCCGGCCGGGTGGCCGGCCACCCTCGTCTCGCTCGTTCGGTGCTCATAGCGGCCGTCGCCCTCCTCCTCGTGTCGTCCACCGTCGGCCTCGGGCTCTCGTACCGGACCTCGGTTCCCCTCGGGGCCGGCGATGGATCGAACACTCCGGCGGCGACGGTTCGCCCTCCTCACGCACTCCCCCGGGTCGATGCAGCGCCGTCCGCCGCGGGCGAGGGCTCGGTCCTCTCGACGATCGACCTCGTCACCAACCAGACCCTACCGGGGGACGCGCAGCCCGCGTCCCAGAACACTCCGGAGAGCATCCTCTACGATCCGGTGAACGGCGACCTGTATGTCCGGGGCTACATCGGGACCTCGATCACGGTGCTCGATGGGAGCACGCGCACGGCGATCGACGAGATCGGGGTCCCGGCCTCCCAGAACGCCTACAGCCTGGCCCTCACGATGGCGGTCGATACGTCCACCGGGGCGATCTACACGAGCAACGCGCAGGAGGGCAATCTCTCGATCATCAACGGGTCGACGAACTCGGTCACCGGGACCGTGAGCGTCGGCGGCGAGCCGAACGGGATGGCATTCGATCCCGCCAACGGCTACCTCTACGTCACGGAGTGGAGCCTTCCCGTCGTCGCGGTCGTTAACGGGGCCACGAATGAGCTCGTCACGACGATCCCGGTCGGCGAGGAGCCGGGGGCCATCGTCTACGACTCCGCGAGCGATCGCCTGTTCGTCGCGAACTTCTTCTCGGACAACGTCTCCGTGATCAACCCCTCGGCGGAGGCCGTCGTGGCCAACGTGGTGACGGGCTCCTACCCCAATGCGTTCGCGGTCGACACGGTCGACGATCTGATCGACGTGGCGAACTCGGAGAGCGATCCCGGAACGGTGACGGTAATCCCGGCAGCCTCGCCGGCCTCCGCCTACAACGTCAGCGTGGGGCTCTTCCCCGACGCCCTCGGCTACGCCGAGAGCGCGGACCAGCTGTTCGTCGCCAACGGAGCGTCGAACAACGTCTCGATCATCGACCAGAAGACCGCGACGGTGGTCGTCAATCGGGCCACGGGGAACTCGAGTTACCCGTCCGCACCGGAGGCGGTCGCCTTCGACGCCGTGAGCAACGACGTCTACGTGCTCAACTCGGACGCGTACAACGTGTCGATCTTCAGCGTCGCTTCGGACTCCCAGATCGGCTCGGTCGACCTCGACAACTACTACGCGTACGGACTCGCTGTGGACACTGCGAGCTCCGACCTCTACGCCGTGAGCGAAGGCTCGTACCTCGAGCCCGGTCCACCCCCACACGCCCAGCCGAACGCGACGGTGATCAGCGCCGCGTCGAACCGAGCGATCGCGTCGATCCCGCTCGACGTCGATCCCTGGAGCGTCAGCTACGACCCGGGGGCCGGCCTGCTCGTGGTTCCCGACCCGGCGGGGAACGACACGTACCTGGTGAACCCGGCGACCGACCGGATCGCGGGCGAGGTCCCGGTGGGCCTTCTGCCGAAGTGGGCCGCGGTCGATCCGACCAACGGAGAGGTGTACGTCGTCGACGACAACGTGACGTTCCCCTACAACGGGACGGTCACCGTCCTTAGCGCGGACTTCTCGGTCGTGACGACGATCACGACCGGATTCAGTCCGACCGGCATCGCCTTCGACGCGACGAACGGCGACTTCTACGTCCCGGACGATCTCTCCGGCAACGTGACAGTCCTCAACGGTTCGACGAACCGGATTGTCGCCGAGATCATCGCGGCGCCGTCCGCCAACCTCGACTCGGTCGGGGTTGACCCGCAGAACGGCGACGTGTTCGTCGGGGACCTCACCAACGACACGGTCGGAGTGATCGATCCGGCGACCGAGGCGTTCGTGGGCTGGCTCCACCCGGGATTCGGACCCACAGTCTTCGCGTTCGACACCGAGAACGGGACGGCGTTCCTGGCGAACGAGGGATCGGACAACATCTCCGTGGTCGACGTCGCCAACGACGCGACCGTCTCTACGTTGTCGACGGGATACAGCGGTCCTCTCGTCTACGATTCCGCCAACAATCTCGTCTACATCGCCCAGGGCTACGGAGGCTCCGTCGAGGTGATCAACGCGAGCACCTACCTCTCTGCGGGGTCGGCCATCCCGCTCGGGACGGTCCAGTACCCGCACGGGATCGGGTACGATCCGGCCGATCAACGCGTGTACGTGACGACCGAGTACCAGGGCTCCGTCTCGGTGATCGGAGCCCCGGTCGCCGAATACGCAGTGACGTTCTCGGAAGTCGGGCTGCCGTCGGGCACCGACTGGTCGGTCGTCGTCAACGGCACCGGCCAAGGCTCCGCTTTCGCCCAGATCGTGTTCCAGGAACCGAACGGCAGCGACTCCTTCTCCGTCGCCCCGGCCTCGGGGTATCAGCCCAACGTGACGGCGGGCACGATCCACGTGAACGGTGGGCCGGTGAGCGTGGAGGTCCGCTTCACCTCCTCGGCCGAGGCCCAGTACTCCGTCAGTTTCGTCCAGACCGGCCTCGGCGATTCGACCTCGTGGCGCGTTTCGATCGGAACCTCCGGCGTGGCGGCAGGTCCGGGCCGCGCCCACAACTTCACGGAGCCGGCCGGGTCGTACAATTTCACGATCGGCAACGTGTCGGGCTATTCCGTATCGCCGCAGACCGGCGACGTCCCGGTCACCGACCATGCGGTGGACGTGAACGTCACCTTCACGAACCTCACGGCCCCATCGGGCAGCAGCTCGACGCCGTCGACGCTCCCGCCGTGGATCTGGATCGCCGGGGCGGCGGCGGCCGCCGCGCTGGTGATCCTCCTCCTCGTGGCGCGCCGACGGAAGCGATCGACGGCGCCCTCCCCTCCGCCCGCTCCGACCGGGTCCTCCGTGTCCATCGGCGCCGGAACCCCGCGACCGCCGCCGCCTCCTCCGCCGACCGGATAGGCCGCCCGACGAGCGGGACGCTCCGAACAAGCGGCCGGGTCGGAACGCAGGGGTGCTCGGCCCCTCGTCCGGCAGCCGCCCGGTCGTCTAGTCGATGACGCGGGCGGCGCGGATCTCAAGCACCGCGAGCGCCAGCGCACTGCCCGCGGGACTCGGATCGCGGTGCAGATCGTTCCGAATGTTCACGAGATGGCTGACGTTCGCCCCGGCGTCCGAGAACCCCGGAGAGGCCGAGAGATTGAACAGCTCGACCGTCGTCGGCGCCTTGTCGCCGAGCCCCCGGTAGGTCACCCGAGAGAATTCGCTCCCGTTCGACAACTTCAGGTGAGGGGCGCTGAGGAGGTATCCGGTCGTCCGGCCGCTCACCTCGACGAGGTCGTTCGACCAGCGACTCGTGGAGACGGTCAGGAGGAACGGATTGTTCTCCGCGGTGCCTTCTGTGAACGTGAACGAATCGCCGCTCAGCGCGGACGCGGAACCACCGGTGGGAGTTCCCTCGATCCGGATCGGGAGGTCCCCATGCCGCGTGATCGTGACCGTGGAGTCGACGAGGGTCGCGGGAGTCTCGTTCAACGTGCCCACGAACGTCGAGTCGTCGACGCGCACCATGTTCGCGGCCCAGGTGACCGTGCCGACGAACCGGTCGTCGACCCAGCTCAGGTCCGAGAACCGGTCCGCCTTTCCCGACGACGCGCCGGAGACCTGGACCGTCAGCGTGTAGGACGCCGGGGTTCCGGTGCTGTTCGAAGTCACGTTCTCGAAGACGGTGCCCCCCCAGCTCCCGCCGGTGGACGGGTCGATGGTGATCTCGCCTCGGACGAACCAGTTCTCGACGAGGCAGCCCCGGGCCGGGGCCACCTCGAACGCCACCTGCCCCTCGCCGGTGACGTTCTCGAGGGTAGCGCCTCTGATCTGGCCGATGTTGAGGAAGTTGGAGCCGGTGTGGAACGCCCCGTCCGTCTCGTACGGGAGGCTGTTGTTGTCGGCGGTCAGGTGGTTCAGCACGTACCCGGTAGCGGGCGTCCCGCCCGAGGTCGCATCGAGATGGATCCCGTTGGGCTCCGTGCTCGGACCGAAGAGCCCCGACTCGGCGAGGTCCGTGAAGACGTGATGGGTTCCTCCGCTGCTGTCGAAGAGGAGCGAGCCGGACCAGTCCTCCGCCGCCGTGTTCGCCTCGCCCCGCAGCGTGAGGTCGCAGATCTCGAAATCGTCGATCGGAGCCGGCCCCATGACCTGGATCAGGTTGGCCGTCGTTCCGAGCACCGGGCGGTTCAGGGTGGGGTCGTACCGACCCAGCCGGGTGCCGTTGAGCGCCGTGAACTTCCCCACGGGATCGATCGGCATCGACACGATCGTCCGGCCGATGCCGGCCCCC
>JASHSX010000108.1 GCA_030040865.1 Thermoplasmata archaeon
ACGACCGCGCCGATAAAGACGACGAACACGGAGAGGGAGACGGTGTTGACGGTCCCCTTCAGTAACATCGTGTACGTGTTGTAGAAGAACGGCGTCGTCGTGCCGACGTCCGAGTACGGGTAGACGAACGAACCGAGCGGGAAGGTTCCTCCCAGAGGAGCGATCGGCGATGAGGTCGGTCCGATGAAGTTGGGATACCCGACGGGGGTCTGATAGCACCCGGCAGCCGGCGAGACCGTACCCTGGGGGTACGTGCAGACGACCGGGGAGAAGTCGTAGCACGGGTTCGTCTCCTGGACCGGCCACTGTCCGTTCGAGGCGCAGTACTCGAGCGGCTGGGACGACGACGCCGGGTACGTGAGCCCGTAGACGAAGATCCCCGCGAAGATCAGCAGGATCGCGAGCCCGACCATCGCGAGCGTGTTCCGGCGCAGGAAGTACCACGTCCGGGTGTACTGGTCGATGCGGGCGCGCATCGCCCGGCTCATGTGGGACGGTCGCTTCTCCTTCTCACCCTCAGAGCCCGCTGCCACCATCGATTCGATCCTCCCCGCCCGACCGGACTACCCCAAGCGGACCCGCGGGTCGAGGTACGCGTACAGGATGTCGACGATGATGTTCGCCGCGACCACGAGATAGGTGAATAAGATCGTCGTGCCGAACAGGATCCCGAAGTCCCAGTTCCTCACCGGACCGGTGATCGCGAACGCGTAGAGACGCCCGACGCCCCAGAGGTTGAAGACGACCTCGATGACGGGGAAACCCGTGATGAACGCGGCGAACGTGAGCCCGAGGACGGTGATGGTCACGTTCAGCGAGTTCTTCCCCGCGTGCTTCTTCACGACCTTTGATTCGGGCAACCCCTTCGCCCGGGCCGTCCGGATGTAGTCCTGGCCCATCACCTCCAGCATGCTGTTTCGCACGAACCGGAGCAGCAGGGCGATCGTCCCGTACGCGATCACGAGCGCGGGGAGCACGATCCGAAGCAGGGTGTCGGCGGCGAGCCAGTACTGGCCGTGGATCAACGCATCGACGGTCGGGAATCCGGTTGGGTGGCTGACGTACCCCTCGGTCAGCCACGAGGGGAACCCTCCGTTGATCACGTTGAAAGTACTACCGTATAATGGGGGACACGGCGGGGTCGGCCACGATCCGTAGAAGTCGAGGAAGACCGTGCTCGTACCGCCGCAGATGGTCGACTTGGCGGCCGGCCCTCCCAGGGCGATCGCCATCACGGCGAGCACGAGAGTACCGAGCAGGAACGCCGGAATAGCGAACCCGGAGAACGACATGATCCGGGACCCTTGGTCGACCGGACGGTTCCGGTAGACGGCCGAAAGGTTCCCGAGCGGGATCGCAATGATGAGGATGAACAGCAGCGAGACGGCGGCCAGCTCGATGGTGTACGGGAGGAAGTCCCAGATGACGGTCGAGACCGATTGGCCCGCCAGCCCGGGCAAACCCCCGGAATCTTGGCCTAAACCGAGGCTGCTACCCTGGGCTACGTACCCCCAATTGAAAGTGAGAGAGTTGCCCATGTAAATCGCCCACTGTACGAAAATAGGTTTGTTCAGGCCCAACGCGTCCTGAGCGGCCTGGTAGGCCGGGTTGGGACAGGTCTGGGCCGGGTTGGTCGGGCACGCGATGCCGGGACTGCAGGCCGAGCTCTTACCGGTCGGTCGATAGAAGGAACAGGTCCGGTCGTTGACCGGAAGCGCACTGATCATGACGAACAGAATCGTCATGACCCCGATGATGACCGGGACGATCAGGGCCGCACGCCGTACGACGTACACCCACATCCGCATCGAGCCACCCACCGTGCGAGCCCGTCACACGGGCCGACCGACCAATCCGGACGGCAGTATTTATTCCTGTATGGCCCGGAGATCGCGAGGGTCCCCGGAGTCCTCCGTGTCGGAGGGGTTTCTCTCAGAGGAGGTCGAGCGAACCCGTGATCGGGTCGATATCGTCGCTCCGGGCCGGACCGAGACCGAGGCACGTGCGGGTGCCCGGCGCGACCTCGGTCAGTCCCGCATCCTCGACCCAGACGGTAGGGACCCCGTGGCTCCGGGCTGCGCGTTCGAGGGACTCCAGATCGGCGAGCGTCGGCACGATGAGGGCGATCTTCTTCTGACCGCCCCGCAGCCAATCCTCGAGGACCGCGGGCGACCGCGCCTCCGCGCGCTGGTAGAGGAGAACGGCGGCGTGGGCGACCTGGACGGCCGCCTTGCCGGCCGTGAGACGGAGCTCCCCACGCACGACCACCACGGCCTTCCAGTCGGCCGCGGCACCGCGCCGCCGGTCACTGGGCATACTGCCCCTCCCGTTCGGCGCGGAGGGCCGCGCTCCGAGCCCGGACCTCGTCGAGACGCGCCTGGATCCCGGGTCCCTCGCCGGCCGTTCGCACACGCAGCTCGTGCTCCAGCCTCCGTTCCTCCCGGCCCAGTCGGTCGAGCCCGCGGGTAAGCTCCCACGCTCCTTCCTCGCCGCCCGACGGTTCGAGCGGAACGACCGCGGGCGGCACTCGGGCGAATCCCCCCCGGAAGTACGCGACGAGGAACGCGGCGAGGGCGACCACCACGAGCGCACCCTCGAGCACGGGCGACGTCCAATACGCTTGGAAGCCGGAGGGCGTCCCGACGAGCAGCACGTAGCCCACCAGCACGGTCAGCACGACGCTGAGCACGAAGGAGAGCGTAGCGATCTCGAGGAGGCGAAGGAGACCCGAGGGGCCCCGGATCCGCCACTCCGGGAACATCGCCTTGGTCACCGTGTAGCCGGGAACGAAGAAGACGAGCAGCAGTCCGGCGACCGCCTCGAACGCCCCCGCGACCGACATGCCCGGAACGACCGATCACTCCGGGGGAGGCTCGGGAGAGCCCAGCTGCTTCTCGAGCTGGCGCCTCAGCCGGCGGTTCGAGACCAGCCCGTGGGCAGCCTTGCGCGTGGTCTCGTAGTGCTTCAAGAGGGCCCGCACCTCCTGCGGTCGCTGCCCGCTGCCGCGGGCGATCCGGTGGATCCGGTCGGCCTTCAGGAGCGACGCGTCGTCCAGCTCCGCCGGGGTCATCGAGTTGAGGATCGTGCGAAAGCGACGCAGCCGCTT
>JASHSX010000109.1 GCA_030040865.1 Thermoplasmata archaeon
CTCATCGGCTTCTACTACGAGAAGCCGAGCGCCGCGAGCGCGGCGAAGGAGGCGTTCCTCGTCACGCGCGTCGGGGACATCATGTTCCTGCTCGGGATCTTCCTCTACTTCTCGAACTACGCGACGGCCGGCCCGGACGGCGGCTGGGCGGCGAACGGGTTCGTCTTCGTCCAGGGCTCGACGCCGTTCCTCGCCGGGGCGATGGGGGGGAGCTCCACGCTCCTCACGATCGCCGGCATCCTGATCCTCGGCGGCGCCGCGGGGAAGAGCGCGCAGTTCCCGCTCCACGTCTGGCTCCCCGACGCCATGGAAGGTCCGACGACCGTCTCCGCGCTCATTCACGCGGCGACGATGGTCGCCGCCGGCGTCTACCTGCTCGCCGTCACGAGCCTGTTCATCGGCTTCACGGCGACCGACTCGCTCGTCATCGTCGCGATCGGCGGCTTCACGGCGTTCTTCGCCGCGACGATGGCGGTCGTGCACCCCGACATCAAGCGGGTGATCGCCTACTCGACGATCAGCCAGCTCGGCTACATGGTGCTCGCCGTCGGCGCCGGCTTCGCGATGGTGGGACTGTACCACCTGTTCACGCACGCGTTCTTCAAGGCGCTCCTGTTCCTCGCGGCGGGCTCGGTGATTCACGCCGTCGGCACGCAGGACCTGTTCAAGATGGGCGGGCTCCGCAAGTCGATGCGCGTCACCGCCGCGGCGTTCGCGATCGGCGGATTAGCGCTCGCGGGGATCCCGCCGTTCGCCGGGTTCTGGAGCAAGGACGACATCTTGGGCTCCGTGTACTCCCAGCTCGGGGCCCACCCGGCCTACTGGCCGTTCTTCGTCCTCGCCTTCGCGGCCGTGTTCCTCACGGCCTACTACATCTTCCGGGTGTGGTTCCTGGTCTTCTCGGGGGACCGGCCCCGGGACCCGACGCTCCCGGCCGCCCACGAGGGGCCGTGGGTGATGCAGGTCCCGCTCCTCGTGCTCTCCGCCTTCGCGGTCGGGGCGGGACTCTTCGTCTTCCTGCCCGGATTCCAGAACCTCCTGCTCGGCGGCGCGGGCGTCGCCGGGATCCCGCCCACGTACACGCCGACCGACCTCCTCCTCTCGGGGGTCAGCGTCGCCCTGGCCGCGGGCGGCATCGGACTCGCCTACGTGCTGTGGGGGAACGGCCGTGTCTATGCGCTCCCTGAGACGAGCGCCGCGCAGCCGGTCCGGCGGCTCCTCCTGAACCGGTACTACTTCAAGGTCGGGTACGACTGGATCGGGCTGCGCGCCGTCTACGGGATCTCGCGCGCGGCGGACTTCTTCGACCGATACGTCATCGACGGAACGATCCGCGGCTTCGAGCGCATCTTCGCCACCCTGTCCGACCGGATGCGCCGGATCCAATCGGGGGTCGTCTCCGACTACGCGGCGTACGTGATCGCGGGGCTCGTCGCGCTGTTCGCGATCCTGCTGGTCATCGGGCCGTACCTCGTCTCGCGCCTCGGAGGGTCGTAGATGCTGCCGCTGATCTCCCTCATGCTGGCGACCCTGCTCGCCGGCACCGTCGTCACGTTCCTCGCCGGTCGCTCCGCGCGGTGGGTCGCGCTCGGGGTCTCGGCCCTGTTCGCGGTCGAGGTCGGCCTGCTCTTCCTCGCGTTCCCGGGCTGGCCGGGCTACTCGAGCGCGCTCGTCCCGGGCTTCGCCGAGAGCGAATCGTACGCGTGGGTCCACCTCTCGTGGTTCAACGTCAACTACACGGTCGGCGTCGACGGGATCTCGCTCGTCCTCATCCTGCTGACGGCGATCCTCCAGATCGCGACCGTCCTCTACTCCTGGAACGAGACGAAGCGCCCGGCGGCGTGGTTCGGGCTCGTCCTGCTCACGTGCCTGGGCTGCTTCGGTGTCTTCGTCGCGCTCGACATCCTCCTGTTCTTCCTCTTCTGGGAGGCCGTCCTCATCCCGATGTTCTTCATCATCGGCTACTGGGGCGGGCCGAACCGCCGGTATGCCGCGCTCAAGTTCTTCGTCTATACCCACGTCGCGTCGATCGTGATGCTCGTCGGGCTGCTCGCCCTCGTCTTCTACTCCGGGGCGGCCTCGTTCGACTACTCGGCCGTCTATGCGGCCGGGCACGCGCTCCCGGCCGTGACCCAGGCGTTCCTGTTCCTGGCTCTCTTCTTCGGCTTCGGCGTCAAGTTCCCGATCGTTCCGTTCCACACGTGGCTTCCGGACGCGCACGTCGAGGCGCCGACCGGCGGCTCCGTCCTGCTGGCCGGGCTCCTCCTGAAGCTCGGCGGCTACGGGCTCATCCGATGGGCCGTCTTCGTGCTCCCCGCGGGATTCCACCTCGACACGCCGATCCTGTTCTTCATCGCCTTCCTGTCGATCGCGTGGGGATCGATCCTCTCTCTCGCCCAACGGGACCTGAAGCGGCTCGTCGCGTACTCGTCGATCAACCACATGGGCATCGTGCTGCTCGCGATCGCGGTCGGCTCGTCGCTCGGCCTCCTCGCGGCGGTCCTGCTCATGTTCGCCCACGGGATCGTGAGCGGACTTCTCTTCATGGTCTCGGGCTCGGCCCACCACACGTTCGGGACCCGGGACATCGCCTCCGTCGGCGGCGCGACGCCGACGACCCCGGCGCTCACCACCTTCGCCATGATCGGATCGCTGGCCTCGCTGGGCCTGCCGGCGCTCATCAGCTTCCCGGCCGAGTTCGCGGCCCTCCTCGCGACGTGGGACCGGCTCGGCTACTGGGTGTTCCTGCCGCTCGGGATCCTGGTCGTGACGGCCGCCTTCTACCTGTGGATGCTCCAGCGGATGTTCTTCGGGCCGCCCCGCGGCATCCCGCCCGACGCCCACGATGTCCCCTGGTACGAGGGGGCCGGCATGGGCATCCTGGTCGCGTTCACCGTCCTCTTCGGCATCCTCCCCGGCCTCCTCGTGACCGTGATCCTCGCCTCGCCGATCCAGAGCTTCCCGGGGACGTAGCGCCGTGTTCGACACCGCGTTCGTCGGCCCGTTCCTCCCCGAGATCGTCCTGCTCGCGGCGACGCTCGCCGTCTTCCTGCTCGACGTCCTTGAGGTCCGCCGGATCGAGATCTCGGGAGCGATCGGCGTCGTCGGCGTCGCGATCGCGTTCGTCCTCGTCGCCGCCGATCTGGGGTTCTCCCCGATCGCCGGGCTCGCCACGATCCCCGCGTCTCAGATCGACGCCGGCGGGCCGACCGGCCTCTACGCGTTCACCTCGCTCGGCCTCGTCTTCCAGCTGATCTTCCTGACCGCCGCGTTCCTCGTCGGGCTCGCGTCGGTGAGCCGTCCCTCGGGGGAGAAGGGGGCTCCGATCTTCTTCGGGCTGCTCACGCTCGCCACGCTCGGGATGCTGCTGGTCGCGATCGCTTCGGACCTCATCTTCCTCCTGCTCGCGATCGAGGTCGTCTCCATCCCGACGTACCTGCTCGTGGCCTACACGCGCAAGGACGAACGATCGCTCGAGGCGGCGATGAAGTTCTACATCGTGGGGGCCCTCTCCACGACCCTCTCGTTCTTCGGCGCCTCGCTGCTCTTCGGTGCGTACGGCACGACGAACCTCACCGCGATCGCGGGGCTCGGCTCGGCCGGCGTGCCGACCCTCGTCCTGCTGGGCTACGCGTTCCTGATCGCCGGCCTCGCGTTCAAGGCGACCCTGGTGCCGTTCCACGCCTGGGCCGTCGACGTCTACGACGGCGCGCCGAACGACGTATCGGCCTTCCTCGCCGGCGGGACGAAGAAGATCGCCTTCTTCGCGTTCTTCCTCGTCTTCCTGGGCCCGATCCTCGCCGTCAAGGCGACGGGCGGCGCGATCCTCCCGTTCGGCGGCGGTCCGTACAACGTGGGTCCGGTCCTCCAGATCGCCCTCGCCGTCCTCGCCGTCGTGACGATGACCGTGGGCAACGTGCTCGCGCTCCTCCAGAAGGAGATGAAGCGGATGCTCGCCTACTCCTCGATCAGCCAGGCCGGGTACATGCTGATCGGGATCACGGTCGCCACGGCCCCGGCGCTCGCGGGCGCGACGCTCCAGGTGTTCGCTCACGTTCTCATGAAAGGCGGGGCGTTCCTCGTGGTCGCGGCGGTCGCCGGGCTCGGCGTCGGGCCGCTCATCTCCGACTGGAAGGGGCTCGGGACGCGCCGGCCGTTCCTCGGCGTCGCCTTCGCGCTCATGCTGCTCGGCCTGGCCGGGGTACCGCTCACGATCGGATTCTGGTCGAAGTTCGTGCTGTTCAGCTCGGCGGTCGAGGCGCAGGGGTACTTCGTGTGGCTCGCCGTCGCCGGACTCCTCAACAGCGCCCTGTCCGTCTTCTACTACGCCCGGGTCCTCAAGGTGATGTTCTTCGACACCCCGGACCCCTCGGCCTCCCTCTCCCCTCCCGCGGCGACCGCGTCGCTCGCGTTCGGGGGCCTCGGCTACGGGCGCGCGGCGGCGATCGCCCTCGCGGCCGCCCTCATCGTCGGGATCGGCGTCTATCCGCAGCCGGTCCTGGGCGCCATCCAATCGGCGGCCCAACACTTCGTGCTGACCGGTCCGTAGGTCGCCGATGGAGCGCTACGAGGTCGTCGTGGTCGGAGCGGGACCCGCCGGCGCCCTCGCGGCGCGTGCGGCCGCGGAGCTCGGGGCCTCGACCCTCGTGCTCGACCACCGTCCGGAGCTCGGCGAGCCCGTCCAGTGCGGCGAGTTCCTGCCCACGACCGACGAGATCTCCGACCTGTTCGACGCGACCGAGCTCGTGAGGACCGCCTGCGGGGTCCCCTCGAACACGATCCTGAGGACGACGCGCTGGATGCACTGCGTCTCGCCGTACGGTCATCGCTTCCGGTTCCCGCTCGCCGGGACCATGGTCTCCCGTCGGGCCTTCGACAAGGCGCTCGCCCAACGGGCCGAAGGCGCAGGGGCCGAGCTCCGATACCCGATCGGCGTGGTGAGGGTCCGGGACGGTGGCGTCGAGCTCGCCGACGGTCGGCGCATCGCCGCCGGCGCGATCGTCGGGGCCGACGGTCCGGTCTCGACGGTCGGACGCTCGATCGGGCTCGTCCCCGCGCGAACGATGTTCCGGATGATCACGGCGACCGTCGAGAGCCCCCTCGACGACGCGATCGAGCTCCATTTCGGCGGGTGTGCGCCCCGCGGATACGCCTGGCTGTTCCCGCGCGCCACCGATGCGAACGTGGGCCTCGGCGTGGCCGAGGTGCCGGAAGGGACCAACCTCGATGCCCTGCTGGACCGGTTCGCCGAACGCGAACACCTCGGCCGGCCGCGCGAGCGGACCCGCTGGTGGGTGCCGATCGGCGACCCCCCGGACTCGCTCGTCCGGGGGAACGTCGTCCTCGCCGGCGACGCGGCCAACCTCGTGATGGCGACCAACGGGGGCGGGATCCCGACGGCGATGATGAGCGGCTGGCTCGCCGGCACGGCGGCGGCGCGGCATGTCCGCGACGGAGCTCCGCTCGCCGACTACGACCGCGCCTGGCGGGCGGCGCTCTTCGAGCCGCTCGAACGGGCAGCGCGGATCCAGCGGTTCGCCGATCCGTACACCTCGCACGACCTCCTCCTGGCGCTGGGCATGCGCTATATCGGGGGTTCCGGTCTCGACGCGATGATGCGGCTGCGCTGGCCGACCCGCCTCGGGAGGAACTAGCGGTGACGAGCGCGTCGCCCCTCGGCGACCCGGTCGAGCCGTCCCTCGAGGCGCTCGTCTCCCAGACGCTCGGGAGCGCCGTCGCGAGCGAGCTCTCGGAGCTCCTCCCGGTCCTCGTCCGGGACGTCTCGGACGTCGACTGGCGGATGCACCAGGTCTTGGGGTCGACGTACGCCCAGCTCACCGAGGCCGCCCGGTACGCCTGCTCGATGGGCGGGAAGCGGGTGCGCCCGCTCCTCATGGCGGTCGCCGACCGGGCCCTCGGGGCCACCGAGACCCGGCCGATCGCCTCGCTCGCCGCGGCGTTCCAGCTCATCCACACGGCGACGCTCGTCCACGACGACGTCATCGACCACGCCGAGACCCGTCGGGGCCGCCCGTCGATGCCCCGGGCGTTCGGGGTCCCCCTCGCGATCGTCGGCGGGGACTACCTGTTCGTCCGGGCCTTCGAGCTCGCCGCGGAATACCCGAAGTCCGTGATCCTGCGGTGCGGCGAGGCGTGCGCCGATGTGGTGGAGGGGGAGGTCCTCCAGGAGGTCTCCCGGTTCGACCTCTCGAGCGGCCGCGAGCATTATTTCCGGGTCGTCGAGCGGAAGACGGCCGCGATCATCGCCGCCGCCCTCGCCTCCGTCGCCGAGATCCGAGAGGTCCCTCCGCCGCAGCGCGACGCGCTCGAGACGTTCGGCCGCGCCCTCGGCATCGCGTTCCAGATCCGCGACGACCTGCTCGACGTCTACGGCGACCCCGACCTGCTCGGGAAGCCGCTCTTCACCGACTTCCGGGAGGGGAATCCGACGCTCGTCTCGCTCGAGGCCTACGCGCGGCTCGACCCGCGCCGGGCCGCCGAGTTCGAGTCGCTGTTCCAGCTCCGCCGCAAGCGGGCGAAGCACCTGCTTCGGCTCAAGGAGCTCACCGACTCGACCGGCGCCGACGCGATCGTGGCGTCGGAGGCCGAGCAGTGGGCCGACCGGGCCGTCCGCGCGCTCGAGCCGATCGCGCCGTCGCCGTGGCGCCACCTGCTCGAACGCATGGCCCGGGGCGCCGCCGAACGTCGGTTCTGAAGTCCGCCAGCCGCCCTACTCGATGACGTCCGCGTTCTCGGCGAGCACGCGGGCACGCTTCGCGACGCGGGCCGCCTTGTTCTTGTCGCCCACGACGTCCGCGAGGCGATCGAGCGGCGCGTCGGCGATCGCCCTCACGTCGACGAAGCCGGCCGCCACCAGTCGGTCGACGAACTTCTCCGAGAGCGATAGCGCGACCCGGAGCGTGCGCTTCTGGTTCTCGATCGCCGCGATCTCCTTGGACTCCTGCGCGCTCGTGACCTTGCCGTCCCGAATGGTGAACGTGAGGTCGCAGAGCGGCGGGATACGGCCGGAGTGAGTGACGATGACGACGGTGGCTCCCTTCTCCTTGTTCAGGCGGTCGAGGATCTTGAGCACGGTGCCCCCCGCCTGAGTGTCGAGGTTGCCCGTCGGTTCGTCCGCGAGGATGATCGACGGCTCGTTCGCGAGGGCGCGCGCGATCGCAACCCGCTGCGCCTCGCCGCCGCTCAACTTGGACGGCTTCGAGTCCGCCCGCTCGTCCATCCCGACGTCCTCGAGGAGCGAGAGCGCGCGCTTTCGACGGTCGGCGGCCGGCACCTTCAGGATCTCCATCGGCAGGGCCACGTTCTCGCGCGCCGAGAGGTTCGGGATCAGGTGGTAGGCCTGGAAGACGAAGCCGATCGTCCGCGCCCGATAATCCGTGAGCTCGAGCTCGCTCATGGTCGTGAGCTCCTCGCCGTCGACGTGGACCTCGCCGGACGACGGGACGTCGAGGGCGCCGATCAGGTGGAGCAGCGTCGTCTTGCCGCTCCCGCTCGGCCCCTTGATCGCGACCATCGAGCCGCGGGGGACGGAGAGGTTCGCGCCCCGCAGCGCCTCGACGGGCGGCTTGCCCCGGATCCGGAACTCCTTCTTCACGTCGATCAGGGAGATGATCGGCGAGCCGTTCGCCGGCGCAGCCGGTTCCGGCGCGGCAACGTCACTCATACCGCAGCGCCTCCGCCGGGCGGAGCCGGATCGCCCGAACGATCGGGTACAGGGCGCCCAAGAGGCCCAGTCCCACCGCGACCGCGAGCGTCCCGACGATCAGCTCCGGCGAGGGATTGAAGGGGAAGCCCCGGCCGAACAGGCCGAAGCGTCCGCCGCCGCCCCCGGGTCCGCCCCCGAACGCGCCGCCCTGACCGAGTACGAGATCGCTGATCGTGGGCGCGAGCAGGTCGGCGAGGCCGACCCCGACCCCGAACCCCACGACGGC
>JASHSX010000013.1 GCA_030040865.1 Thermoplasmata archaeon
GGCCCGTCGACCGGGACGCCCTTCAGGTGGATGCGGAAGATGTCGCGCCGCGCGGCGAGGTCCGGCGGAGGCACGTAGAAGATCTTGTCGAAGCGGCCCGGCCGGAGCAGCGCGGGGTCGAGGGTCATCGGCCGGTTGGTCGTCGCGATGATCATGACCTTGTCCTTCGGCCGCAGCCCGTCCATCTCCGTCAGGAACTGGCTGACCGCGCGCGAGACCTCGGGCGTGCGCATCGACTCCTTGCCCGCGAGGGCATCGATCTCGTCGAAGAACACGATGGACGGGGCGTTCTCGCGCGCCCGGTAGAGGACGTCGCGCACCGCGGCCTCGGACTGGCCGGCGAGCGCGCTCACGAGCTCGGGGCCGTTCACGATCTGCATCGGCACGTTGAGCTCGTTCGCGGCGGCCCGCATGATGTGCGTCTTCCCGCAGCCGGGCGGGCCGAACAGGAGGATCGCGCGGCCGGTCTTGATGCGGTAGCTCTCCATGAGGTCCGGCTGGGTCAGCGGGAGCTCCACGTACTCCCGGATCGCCTGCTTCGTCTCCTCGAGCCCGCCGACATCGTCCCAGCCGACCACGACCTTGCGCTCGGTCCGGACCGACTGGTGCATCTTCCGCTCGTAGTCGAGCTTCATCGTCTCGTACTCCGCGATCATGCGGAGCGAGATCGACGGCTTGACGCGCGGCAGCACGGTCAGGAAGTCGGCCATGGTGATCGGGGTGGTCGCGCCGCCCTCGTTGCCGCTCTCGATCTGGCGCCGGACGGCGACCGTCGCGGCCTCGCGGACGATGTTCGCGAGGTCGGCGCCGCTGAACCGCTCCGTGCGCTTCGCGAGCTCCTTGAGGTCGATGTCCTTCGAGACCGGCCGGCCCGCGAGGTGCACCTGGAGGATCTCGGCGCGCTCGACGATGTCGGGGGGCGGGACGTAGATGATCTTGTCGAGGCGGCCCGGCCGCATCAGCGCCGGGTCGATCAGGTCGGGCTTGTTGGTGGACCCGACCACGATCACTCCCGACGACTTGTCGAGACCGTCCATCTCGGAGAGCAGGATCGAGAGGAGGCGCGGCGTCACGTCGTCCGCCGTGTACATGTCGCGGCGCTTGGCGATCGAGTCGATCTCGTCGAGGAAGAGGATCGTGGGCGCCCGCTCGCGGGCCGTCCTCAGCATCTCGGCGACCCGATTCTCGCTCTCCCCGTACCACTTGCTCATCAGGTCGGAACACTTCGCGCTGATCATCTCGACGCCGAGCTCGCTCGCGAGCGCCTTCATCAGCATCGTCTTGCCGCACCCGGGGGGACCGAACAGCAGGATCCCCTTGGGCGGGTCGAGCTTGAAGCGGGTCGTGACGTCCTTGCGCATGAGCGGGATGATCATCGACTCCTTGATGTCCGCCTTGACATCGTGAAGGCCGCCGACCATCTCGAACGTCACCTTGTTGCTCTGCAGGCCCTTCATCTCGGCCACGCGCGTGCCGACGGACGAGGCGCCCATGCGGCTCGTGAAGTACGACTCGAAGGCGTCCCGAATCACGAGCGAACCCGCGACGGCCGTGAACATCGCCGGGATGAACAGCAGCACGACCAGCGCCGTCCAGTTCGTGTAGCCCTGCAGCACGAAGGCGACGAGCGTGACGCCGGCCACGGTGCCGCCGCCGATCACCGACACCGAGGTCACGCGGTCGCTCGTCTGGAACGTGCGGTCCTTGAGCAGCGTCACCGCCAGCCAGCAGGCGAAGCACCAAGCGCCGATCTCGATGAGCGGGAGCGCGAGGCCCCCGAGCCCGCTGCTCCCCGCTCCGAACGAAGAGAAGTCGGGGCTGACGACGTTCGCCCACGCCGAGCCGATGCTCGTGAACGAGAAGTACGGGATCGGCAGGGTCGGGAGGAACGCCGCGGAATGCCCGGCGATGAGGCTCGGTCGACCGGAGCCGCTGGGCCCGACCAAGTACCCCAGGACCGGGAGATTCCCCAACGTGACGAACAGCGAGATGAGGATCCCGCCGGCGACGGCGATCGCGATCCCGAGGTACAGCGAGAAGACCAAAGCGACGATGACGGGGACGACGAACGAGATCCCGATCGGCGCCAGGAAGAGCGCCAGAAAGACCCCGACGCCGAACTTGAAGTCCATCATCGCGGCGAAGAGGATCGGCAGGGCCGCGAGGAGGAAGACGAGACCCATCGCGCCCGACTGGTACCCGACCTCGGGCACGACCAGGAGCACCAGCGCGAGCAGCGAGAGCTGCGGGAACCGCCAGGCGATCAGCATCACCGCCGGGGTGATGATGAAGATCACGTAGGGCCACGGGTAGAACGGCTCGAAGAAACCCCCGAAGAGCGCGAGCGCGCCCATGACCCCGATCTCGAGAGGCTTCGGATCCTTCGTCTGAGCCCGGATCCACTTCTCGATCCGTCGCGACCAGAGGATCGCGCCGACGATGCAGAGCGCTCCCAGCGCCGTCAGGAAGTAGAAGAGGTCGTCATAGAGCGGCGCCGGATACGCCTGGATGTACTGGGGCCCGATCGCCACCGCGCTCGGCCCGCTCGCCCCGGTCGCGATCGCGTTGTTCGTCGCGTCGGCCTGGGCGTCGAGCGTGAGGTACGTCTGGCCGGCGTACGGCCCGCCCGGCAACTTCTGCTGGACCACCGTGAAAGTGAGCACCGCCACGTGCCCCGCCGTGATCCAGGTGGGATCGCCCTGGATGGTGGCGAAGAGGTTCGCCGCGAGCGTCGAGTACTGCGTACGTTGGGCGGGCGCGAGCGACGCGATCGACGCGAACGTGAGGCTCGTCGTACCTGTGGTCGCACTGTACTGGACCTGGCTCACCGTGTCCTTGATCACGACGGTGTCCCCGGCGGCGAGCCCGCCGGAGGTGAGGTAGACCACCGAGAGCGCGTTCGAGGTCGTCATCTTGGCGCCCGAGCTCGTCAGGAACTGCTCGGCGGTCTGGGCGTGGACCACGTCCGGATAGAACGTCCCGATGAGGGCGACCCCGGTCCCGGCGAGGATGATCCCCGCGAGGAAGAGCGCCCAGAACATCCGCCGTCCCGCCTCGCCCTTCTTGGGGATACGGGACGTGGGGGGACGCCGCGGGGCCGCGGCCGGTCGGGCCGGGGCCTTCGCGACCGGCTTCGCAGCCGCCGGCGTGACGGCCGCTCCCGGAGCCGCGGCCGGGGCCGTCGACGCCGCGCCGGCGGCGGTCGGCGCGCCGGACGTGGCCGACGGGACGGACCCCGAGGGCGCGGAGGTTCCGGCCGTCGACGGACCCGTCGAGGGCTGCGGCCCCGAATCGTTCGGTAGGGAGGTGCTCTGGGTCTTCGCTGCTTCGCTCATCGTTCTTCTCGTCGATCCCGGAGAGTCCGCGCCGTTACCCGAGCGTCACCCTCCGTTGTTCGGCCTGGGCCTTCGCCCGTCGTTCCCGGAACCACAACACGATCGCCGGCGCCGCCACGGCGACCGCCACGAGCCCCCCGACCTCACCGGCCTGGAGGCCCGGGACGGCCGACCAGACGTTCGAGGGAAGGGCCGACGACGCGACGTCGAACACCAGCACGGTCGGTCCGGCGCTCGACACGACGATCGCGCCGGACGGGTCGTTGCCGTAGGCCGAGATCGTCACCGAGTAGGCCCCGTAGGCGAGCGGGAACGGAGCGCTTCCCCCGCCGGGCGAGACGACCGTCGCGAACCCGAGCGGGGTCCCGACGGCGGTCTCCGACCAGCTGCCGTTCTGGATGGTGAAGTGGAGCGACGGCAGGAGCTGACCGGTCGAGAGGTCGACCGCCTCGATGAACACGAGGCCGTAGCCGGGCAGGGGCGACGTCGCCGGGCCCCCCGACTCCGAGTACGAATAGTTCCCCGAGCTGACCGCCGTTCCGAAGATGTCCTTCGCGACCACGGAGAAGGTGATCGCCCCGCCCGACGGAAGGCCCGGCAGGACCGAGTAGGAGGTGTTGGCGTCGGCCGCCGTCATGGGGAGGAGGCCCGAGAGCGTCCCGACCGCGTCGTGGTAGACGAACGCGACCGCCGCCGAGGCGATCGTCACGTTCGGGAGCGGGGAGTGGACCGTCACGTTGACGGGATCGTTCGTGGGGAGCGTCGCCGTGCCCGTGAGCACGTTCGGGCTCGCCGACAGCACGAGGTTCGCATCGAGCCCGCGCGTCGGATACCACCAGCCGCCTTGGGACGTCCAGTTGATCGCGTAGTCGCTGCTCCAGATCGGGTCGACCTCCCCGCCCGACCACAGCGACCAGGCGACGATCCGGAAGTGGAGGGTATCTCCGGCGTACGGCCCGATGGGCGCCGTCAGATTGACCACCGTCCGGTTCGACGGCGTGAAGTACTGGTTGAACGGACCGCCGGGCGTGGACCCGGTCAGGTTGAAGAACACCTCGGCGGCTCCGATCGGCGGTGGAGTGCCGCCCCCGGCTCCGATCGAGGTCAGGGTGATGTCGAGCGCCTGGTGGGCGTTCGGATCGTAGAGCGTGCCCGAGCCGATCGCCGACGGCGTGGTGCTGACGTCGATATCGTCGCCGAAGGTCGGCGTCGGCCAGGTCGACGCGACCGTGAACATCCAGGTCCAGTTGTCGACGATCCCACCGTAGTTGTACGGATTCGAGTAGGCGTTCGCGGAGCGGAGGGAGTTCGGGATCCCGACGCTCGAGTTCACCGTGACGTTGAAGTACACTTCGCTGCCGGGCCAGAAGTAGCGGAACGTGTTCAGGAAGAACGAAGCCTCGTTCGGCTGCGAGGGGGAGACGTACATGGGGAACAGGGCCGGGGTGACCGGCGAGAATCCCGAGACGGGCACCGTCTGGTTCCCCGCCGTGGGCCAGCCGGTCGCCCACAGCGCGATGTTCGCGTCCAGGATCGGTACGGTCGTCGAGAAGTTGAGCCAGATCCCCGGCGAGTCGCTCGGCAGCGTGTTCGAGCACGGCGCGATCTGGAAGGCGGAGTCGGAGAGGGCGGGATCCCCGACGACCGTGATCTGGGGCTGAAGGCTGACGAAGAAGTTCGAGGAATCCCAGGTCCCTCCGTTGGTCGGCGTGGGACACGAGGGGGCGGCTCCCGGGCTCACGGTAGCGCGCGGCCCCGCGGTCGTCGCGGACGCGCCGCCGACCGCGAGCCCCCCGAGGACCGGGATCGCGACCAGGGTCGCCACGAGCACGACCCACGCGAAACGGCCCGTCACAGCGTCACCCGCTTCTCCTCGGCCTGCCGGCGAGACCGCACGCGCCGCCACCACGCGTACACGGGGATCGCCATCAGGCCGCCCGCGATGAGCCCGACGAGCCCCGCGATCCCGAGCGCCCCGGTCGACGTGGTCGCCGGGGGGGCGGCCACGAGACCCGGTGGCGTGGCGTTGAGATAGAAGAGGAACGCGTTCCCTTCCTGGACCACCCAGTAGTCGCCGCCCACCTCGAGCGGTCCCCGGTTCGTGGGCACGTGCGGGATCGAGACGATGAGGCTGACGTTGCCGCCGGAGAGTCCCCCCGCGGGGACCCAGAACGGATCGAGCACGGAGATCCGATACGTGGAGTTCGCCGGAACGATCGCGGGCGTCAGGACCTCGCCGCTCACGTTCGGGTAGGCGACGCCGTAGCTCGTCGGCGTCTCGATGTTGACCCCGTCCGAGAGGCCCGTGATCTGGACGTGGGCGCCCGAGACCCACGACTGCGTTCCGTTGTCGAAGACGTACACGTAGAAGAACGTCGCATTCCCGGGGAGGACCGGGACCAGCTCAGAAAACGTCGGGACCGAGAACGAATAGACGGACGAGACGTCCTCGTGCTGGACGAAATCCCACGCTTCGACCGAGAAGGAGACCTGCGAACCGATCGGGAACGGCGGGATGACGCCGTTGAACACGGTCGATCGCTCGCGGACGAGGGGGAGGATCGTCGTCGCGGTCTCTCCGAGCGCCGGGTAGGAGAAGGCGATCGACAGCTGCGCGGCGAGGATCGAGGTCCCGGGGGCGATGCTCGTGAGCGTTACGGGGACGGCGACGCCCGGTGCGACCGTGGCGTTGGAGGAGGTGAGCACGGAGCCCGGCGCGACGGCCAGCGCGAGATCGTCCTGGAACACTCCGGTGCTGAAGCTCCCGTTCCCGCCGACGGTGTACGACTGCGGGGCGGTCGCGATGCGATCGTCGTAGGTGTCGTAGACGACGAACTGGTAGTCGACGGTCGCTCCCTGGATCTGCGCCCAGCTCGCCGGGAGGGTGATCGAGGTGACCGATTCGCCCGGAGCCCCGAGCGTCGAGCTCACCACCGACGAGCCGGGGAAGGTGAGGGTCTGCGCCTGGAGGACCGAGCCGTTCGGGGTGTACTCCTCCACGATCCAGTACGCGCGACCGATCGTGGCGTTGACGGGAGGCCCGTCGGCCGCGGTCGTGTTGAGCGTCGCGGTCACTGAGTCGTTCCAGTTCGGCGCCTGCGGGACGATGGAGACCCCGACGTCCTGGCTCGCCGCGCCGGACCCCGCGTACTGGCTCGAGCCCGGGTACGGCGAGTACGCCCAGGCCCCGGCGTAGGTGAACTGGAACGTGGGGCTCGTCCAATGGGTGAGGACCGATCCGTTGTACGTGTCGAACGCGATCCACCAGGTCACGTGCATCCCCGCGTAGAAGTTGGGGGCCGAGCCGATCGCTTCCTGGGCCGTGAACTCGAGGTTGTACCAGTAGGGGTACGAGGCGTTCGCCACCGGGTTCGCGGCGGGCCACCACCAGTGGCCGGACTTCGTCGTGTTGTCGGCGTGCCATACGTTGCCGGAGTAGACGCTGTAGTACGGGTTGCCGTTCCAGGAGACGGCGGTCACGTTGAGCTGCATGACCGAGTTGGGACCCGCCCACGGGCCCATCGTGCTGTAGTCGAGCTTCGTGTGCGACTTCACGTACAGATTGATGTTGATCGTGGGGTTCGGCTGCGACGTGGCCACGTAGCTACCGGTCGGAGGGAGGATGTTCGGCTGGGAGGCGTTCGCCATCGAGACGCAGATCCCCGAGGCGATCGCGTAGCACGGCGGATTGTATCCGGACGACGGCGCGATCGCCGCACCCGGGTCGCTGTCCGACGCCGGGCGGGACGCGGCGCCGACCGGAGAGGAGGGGCCGGCGCCGAGGACGTACGCCGTGGCGATCAGCGTCGCGACCGCCGCAAGCACGGCGAGCCGTCCGGCGAGAGCCGAGCGACGTCCGCTGCGATGCCGGATGCTACCCACGGGCCTGTTCCCTCCGTCTAGCGGACCCTCGCCCCGGTGCGACCCGAGTTCCGACCGAACGTCACTTCGTCGACCTCCGATCACTCGAACCGCCCGAGCGACGGCCCCTCGACGGCCGCCTTCTCGAACTTCGATTGCATGGGACCCGCCTTCATGGCCATCTGGAGCGCGATCGGCCGATTGCGCATCATGACGCGGACGAACCCGGCCCCGAGGAAGCCGGCCGCCGTCGCCTGGAGCGAGACGTTGGCCGCGCCGACGTTCTGACCGATCCCGATCTGCTGGATCACGGGGACCGGGGCAGGCGCCGCGATCGGCAGGGCGGGTACGCCTCCCGGTGGGGGCGGCGCTCCCCCGCCCCCGGCCACGCCGGTCGGCAGACCTTGGACGTCCACGGACGCGAGCGGGAACGACTGGGTCACGACCGTGGTGTTCGTGTACGGAAGATAGTTCGCCCACGTGTAGAGGCCGTCGACCGCCGCGCTCCCGCCGACCGTGCAGAAGACAGTCGTGCAGGCGTCGACCGGGACCGTGCCGAGCGGCGGGCCGGTCGACTCGACGTTGAACGAGGCCGTCCAGGTATCCCCGAGCTCGATCGAGTTATTGTTCGGGAACTTCGACCAGTTCCACGCGAGATAGACGAGGCTGCCCTGCTGGTGGAGCTCGCCCGGCGCGCACGCCAGGAACAGCTCGCCGTTGCGGTCGCAGGTCGTCACCAGGTCCAGGCTCGCGCCGGGCGCGAGGGCGATGTTCCCGAACGGCACGAACGTGAAGATCGGCAGACCGGCCACCCCCTGCGCCAGGACCGTGTTCACCACGGGGCCGAATCCGATGTGGTCGATCGCATTGAGTAACCACGGATTGTTCAGATTCGGATTGTCGAGCGGTCCGTGGGGCACGAACTGGAGATTCCCCTGTTGACCGTCGGGGCACGCGAACCACGCCGGTCCGTCCCAGGAGCCTCCCGTGGCGGCGGCCATCTCGCAGCCGGCGAGCAGCACACGCTCCACGTTCTCCTGGATGATCAGCTGCGCCGTCGAGCCACCGCCGTCCGGCTCGTGGTTGGGCCACCAGCCGGGAGACGTGGGGTCCGTCGGCGTGGTCCACAGATCGATCACGTCGATCGTGCACGTTCCCCCGATGGCGTTCGTGCACATCGGCGAGGTCCGAGCGAGCGCGGCGATCGAGTCGTTCGGGTTGCCGTCCTGGCTCGTGATCCAGCCCTCGCAGTTCGGGCTCACCTCGCCGGAACCGAACGCGTACGACGGCTCGCAGGTCGGCGACTGGCAGGCGGGGCTGAACAGGCTCGCCTCGGTCTGAGAGCCGCAGTAGGAGTAGCTGGCCCCGTAGTTCTCCGAGAAGCCGGGCGCCCTCGGCGCCGAGGAGGTCATGAGCACGATCACGTGGTGGGTGTTCGGGGACCAGTCGAGCCCGAACCCCTGGATCGTTCCGTACAGCTCGGTGATCATGTCGCTGTGGAGGAAGTTGTCGGCCATCCCCGAGTCGCAGTACGTCCAGCCGTTGTCGCAGGCGAAGAGGTTCGCCTTCACCTGGAGCGCGACCTGGCCGAAGTCCTGCACCGGCACGAAATCGGGAGTATCCACGTGGAAGGCCGGATCGTCCCCGTCGTCGATGTAGTCGTGGGTCGCGAACCCGTCGATGAGCGCGAACGAGACCGTGGTGTGGGGGTTCTCCGCCTGGATAGCGTTGGCGACCCGTTGAGCGTTGTACATCAGGAACTGCGGCCCGTTCGCCTCCTCGCACATCCCGTCGCTCGAGCTGCTCGTGTCGCAGATGTCGGGCCCGCACCCGCTGTAGCATCCTGCCCCGTCGTAGTTCGTCGTCTCCAGGATGAACGCGACCTGGACGGCCGGCCACGAGTCGGCGACCGGCGTCGGCGTGGCGGAGACCGTGACCCGGCTCTCCCCGGTGCCGGCGGCGCAGCTGGCGACGCCGTAGACGCAGATGCTTCCCGGGGCGGCCGAGATGCCGAGGTCCAGGTCGCCCGAACTGTTGACGGCGGGTGTGACCGACGGGCTCGAGGCCGGTGAGACCCCCGCCGATCCGGACGACGAACCCGCGTTCACGACGAGAGCGTTCGACTCTCCCATCGCCCCGACGCACAGCAGGGCGAAGATCCACCCGATCCCCAGGGCGAGGGCGATGCGACGCCCCCGGCTCCCCGGCGGTCGGATCCATCGGTCTCTCGGGCCCGGGCGCTGTGCCGACCTCATCTTTCTTCTCCCCCTTCGTCCGTCGCCGGGCGGGCCTCGCGGGCCGGACGGGTCCGGCGACCGCGCAGGCGCAGCCCAAGGATCGTCGCTCCGACACCCCCGATCGCGGCCGCGGTCACGATCAGGAGCTCCCATCCGCCCAGGGAGATAGCGCTCCCCGACGACGGGCTCGTGCCCGGCATCCCTCCGAGCGCGAGGACGACCGAGCCCGTGGACCCGGTGGCGTCCACGCCCTGGCGGAGCGTGACGTAGCCGAGCGCCGACGCATCGAACGTGTACTGTCCCTCGGGAAGCACGATCCGGAACGTCCCGTTGGCGCTCGAGACGAACGACAGCTGGACGGAGTGGCCGTCGACGGCGACTCCCTGCACGGTGACCTGGGCCCCGACGATCGGGAGCCCGCTGGTCTGGTCCGCGACGAGCCCGTAGATCGCGGTCTGCGGAGGGAGAAGGTCGATCGGCAGCGATTGCGCCGCCCCGTCGATCTGGATCGGGAAGGTGACCGGGGCGTACGGAACGGTCGAGCTGGGCGCGGGGACGGCGCGGATCGACCAGCTCCCGTTCGGCAGTTCGGTCGAGAAGGAACCGTCCGCTGCGCTGGTGGCGAGCGGAACCCAGGTGCCGTTCGCTGCCACGAGTCCGATCGATACGTTCGCGAGCCCGGCGCCCGTGTAGCCGTCGGCGACGATACCGCTCACGTCGTAGGTCTGGACCGACAGCAGCAGGTCCCCGAGCGAGGTCGGGGACGAGACCTCCATCGGTTCCGCGAGCACGGCGAATCCCGGAAGGAAGATCGACAGCACGTACTCCCCCACCGAAGCGGAGAGCTGGAACGAGCCGCTCGCCCCGGTCTCGGTCGAGAAGGCCGGCGTGCCGTTCACCAGGAGCGCGACGACGGCGCCCCCGAGCGGCGACCCGCCGACGCCGAACGGACCGGAGGCGGTCTCGACCCGACCGGAGACCGTGTACGCCACATCCTGGCCGAGCGGCACGAGATCGATCGGGGCGGGCAACGTGACAACGGCTCCCGACAGGACGCCCACGGTCCCGAAGTCCGTGGCGTACCCAGGAGCGGAGACGATCAGCTGGGAGGCTCCCGCCGGGCCCTGCACCGCGAAAGCACCGGAGGCGTCCGAGAGGCTCTGGGGCGCGCAGGACGCGCCCGTGGCCGTTCCGCAGAGGAGCACCTGGGCCCCGACCACCGGGTCGCGAGTGGCAGAGTTGACGACCGAACCCTCCACGGTACCGAACTCGTTGAGGAAAATAGTCCCGAGATCGAGGCTCTCGCCGGGGGTCAGCACGATTCCGAGCGAGGCGGGCGAGAAGCCCGCGGCGCTGACGTCCATGGTGTACGTGCCCGGAGGTTCGACGTCGACGATGCGTCCCGCCGAGTCGCTCAACGAGGGCGCGAAGCACGCCCCGGCCGCTGCACAGACCTGGACCTGGGCACCGACGATCGGGTAGCCCGCGGGCAACCCGAGCACGAGACCGGAGAACGAGGCGAAGGCGTCCAGGTGGATCGCTCCGGCCAGGTGTTGCCAGCAGTCCGAACAGAGCTTGAGCTCGGTACCGTTCGAGTCGAAATCGGTCGCGGAGACGTTCACGAACACCGTTCCCGGCGCGGCCGCGACCCAGAAGTCCCCGCTGATGTTCGACTCGGCCGACGGACAGATCGTCTCCCCCGGCGAGCACGCGACCACGAGCGCCCCCGAGATCGGCGCGTTCGAGGGGTAACCGATGACCTGCCCGGCGATCACGCCGTCCCCGGTCAGGTTGACACTGGTCACGTTGGTGAACGCCCCGGGATGCACGTTCAGCGCCAGCACCACGCTCTCGTAGGCGGGGTGGCTCACTGTGAGGAGATCGTCCTCGCCGGCGGGGGCGTTCTCGAGGAATTGTCCCTCTTCGTTGGTCGGCTGAGGATTCAGGCTCGCCGAGGTGCCGCCCGAGTTGGTGACGTCGATCTCCGCATTCGGGAGCGGCTGGTGGTTCGCCGCATCCTTCACGCTCGCGAGCACCGGGGTCGAGGAGGAGTTGACCTGGGAGCTCGCGGTGTAGCCGAACGACTGCAGGACGATCGCGCCGAGGTGGATCCCCGACCCCCCGGCGGCGAACGTGGTCCGGCTCGGGGAGACGTTCAGGTAGAAGGTGGTGGAATTGAACGGCCCCTCGGAGTCCGCGCTCACCAGCAGCTCGACGTGGTCTCCCGGGGGAGCGGTCGTATTGACCCACCCGTTCTGGTTCCCGATGCCCGACGACGCCTCGTAGCTCCCGGAGGTCGCCAGCACCGAGGAGAACACGCCCGGCGTCGGGACCGGCGCTCCGTTCGAGGAGACGACCCGGAACTCAACGTATCCGTAGTGCTCGAGATACATGGTCGGCATGGCGATCGACTGACCGGGCTCCCCGGCCGAGCTGTTGTCGTAGTAGGCGGCGCCGCTCACGTAGGCGTTCGGCGTCGTCGCGAGCACCTGGATGAGGTGACTCCCGTCGTGGTCGGGGTCGCCCGTATAGGGCGACGCGAACAGCACGTAGTACCCCTGAGCGCTGGCCGGACCGCTCGCCGTGCCGCCCCGGGTGCCCGGTCCGCCGACCTGGATGCTCACGGGAGCGTAGCGGACGCCCTGCCCGTTGCCCATCGTCTGGTCCATGACGTAGCCGCTGTACGACGAGAAGTCGCCCATCTGGAACGTGGCGATCGACTGTCCCGAGACGTTGACGCCCACGATCGTATAGCCGAAGACGAACCCACCGCCTCCCGTGTACGGTCCCCCCCCGAGCCCGATCGCGCTCACGTTCATCGGTCCGAGGCTCGGCGACTGGACACGATAGTACCCGGTCCCGTTGAGGTAGGTCGACTCGACGGGCTGTTGGGAGCAGACGAAGACGCCGGAGGCCGTGCATACGGTGACCTGCGCCGGCGGAGCGAGGTCGAAGTGCCCCACGGGGGTTGCGATGTCGAACCACGGGGTGGAGGTGACGTTGCCGGAGATCCACGGCAGCGGTTCCAAGGGCAGGACTCCCACGTCTACCGCCAACGCGACGGAGGCGTTGATGAACTCCGAGAACGGTTCGTAGCCGGGCACGGAGAGGTTCAGGTAGAAGAGGCCGGACGGGATTGACTGGTTGAAGAATCCTCCGGTGTTCGCCCCCGAGGAGAAACCGACCCCGCCGATCGCGCCGGGGCTCGTGAGCACGAACTCCGTCGCCTGCACCGCCACCCCCCACCCGGTGGAGGCGTCGACGACCCGCCCGGTGAGCCAAGCGCCCCCCGCGTTCGAAGCGGACGACGGCGCCGAAGCCGCACTCGCCGAAGCGTCCGAGGCGGTCGAATTCGCGTTCGCCCCGACCGGCTGGAGGACGATCGGCGGAAGGACCGTCGTCTCGTTGGACGTCACGTTCGCCCAGGTCCAGTCGGTCGAGTAGCCGGACGCGGTGACCTCGATCTTGTACGTGGATCCGGGCAGCCAGCCTCCCGGGAGGAGTCCCAGGTACTGGCCCCCGGTCGAGACCCGGCCCGATCCGAGGATCGTCTCACACACCAGCTGGGCGGTGATCGGACACACGCTCGCGTGGGCGTCGAGGATCGGCTGTCCCTCCGGGTCGAGGACGAGACCGGTCAGCGTGCCGAGGGGCGTGAGAAAGATCGGTCCCACCGACGTCGTCCCCTCGCTCGAAACGTTCGCCCAGACCGTGTTGGGCGCATACCCCGATGCCGAGACGGTGATGTACCCCCACCCGGGGGGCCCCGGGACATCGAAGGTACCGTTGATCAGCGTCACGTTCGAGAAACAATTGAGCCCGTCCAGGGGGCAGATCTCCAGGGACGCGAACGGGACCGGCTCGGTGCCGCCCGCCTCCTCCACCAGTCCTGAGACCATCACCGAGCCGGTGAGATTGATCGATTGGACGTGTTCGTTGTTGGCGGTCGAGAGCGCCAGCGGGAACTGCTTCGTGTCGCAGCATAACGACTCGGTGCTGGCCCAGGTGGTGTTCGAAGCGGACTCGGCGCCGGACGCCTCGATCTGGACGGGTCCGGGGGGAGCCGGCACGCAGAACGCCGTCGCCGTGTCCACGTACGGGGAACAGTCGAACGCGCTCAGTTGGTCGACGTACGAATAGGAGACTCCCGGGGACACGGTGTAGCTCGTCGACGTGGCGGTGACGACGAACCCTCCGGGGGGCGCCTCGTTGGTACCTTGAAGGTAGACGTTGCCCGCGATGTACGTGCCGACGGGCATGGACGCGTTCACGTACGTCGTCTCGTACGGCGTCACATTGGCCCACGCCGTCGTCGGATAGACCGGGAGGTCCCCCGGTATCGGCCAGGTGGGATACGGCGGATCACAGAACGGTGTGTAGTCGGGCGTGATCAGGATGTAGTTCTGGAGCGGCAACGCGGCGAGCTCACCCGGCTCTCCGACCTGCTGGCACCCGCCCGAGATGCAGTTGGAGATGCTCGTGTTGATGACGACCTCGGTGTTCTGGATGACACCGGCCACGATCGTGCCGACCTTGTAGCCGTCCGCGCTGCAGACGCTTGCGCGCCAAAGTCCGGTGTGGAAGTCGTTCTCGAGCGACGTGACGTTCGCCTGGTCTTGCGGGTTCGAAGCGTCGTAGTCGAGACTGACGGTGAGCTGGACGGTACCCGGGGGAGTGAGGTAGAAGGCACCGAGGTTCACGACCTGGCCCGGATTCTCCTTGGCGACGAAACCGATCGACTGGGTGAGCTGGACGTATCCCTCCGCCTGGAGGATGATGTAGTCGTTGCCGGGAGGGCCGAAGGCGCTCAGTTCGCCGGTCTGGCTGGCGGCGCCCTGTTCGGCGCATTGGCCGCTGATCGAGCTGCACACTTGGAGCGAGGCCCAGCTGCCCGAGATCAACTGCCGCGTGGCGGCGTCGTAGATGGAGGCCCGGAACGAGTCGTACGCCTCAAGGTAGATCGTGCCCAGATCCACCGAGGCCCCGGGCGTCGCATTCACCCAGGTGAAATTACCCTGAAAGGCGTAGAACGGCGACTGGAACTGGACCGTCGAGGGGACCGGCGGCACCGCCGCGGTGAAGCTCCCGTTCTCCGTCGTCGTCCCGATCGGGGTGCCGACCTGCGTGTCGTTCAACGACGCCGAGGAGACGACCACCCCGGGGACCGGCTGAGGTATCGGAGTGTCGGTCATCACATAGCCGGTGATCGTCGCCTCGTGGACCAGGTAGGTCGTCCCGGAATAGGTCGTCGAATCGTTGGCGACCGTGGCGTACGACGTGTTGGACAGGTAGTAGTTCGCGGTGAAGACCAGGTAGTCGGTCCCCACCGGCGCGACCACGTTGAAATACCCGGTCGCGGAGGAGCTTCCGGCCACGCAGATCTGCGGGGAGCAGAGTTCCCCGCTGAGCGAGTACGCCTGCACGGCAATGCCGGAGAGTCCGAGGCGCTGCCCGATCGAGTTCGCGACCGACGTGTTGACGAAGCCGCTGAGGCGCCCCGTGAGCTCGCTCTCGTCCTTCGTGAGGCGCGCGCTTGCCGCGGCCCGGGTCGCGTTCTCTTGGGCGGCTTCGGCCCGGAGCGCGCTCGTGA
The DNA here is from genome assembly GCA_030040865.1 of Thermoplasmata archaeon. Classification (GTDB taxonomy): domain Archaea; phylum Thermoplasmatota; class Thermoplasmata; order Lutacidiplasmatales; family UBA184; genus Lutacidiplasma. The sequence goes on from JASHSX010000013.1 coordinate 15,024, forward strand.
CGGTCAGGTTGTGGAACTCCTCGGCCTGGGCGAGTTGCGGCGAGTTGCTGTAGACGCCCGTGGGATGCGCGCCGGGGAGCGCCGAGGAGGAGACCGGGGCACTCGGGACGGACGGGGCGGGCGCGAGCGGCGACACCGAACCGGCGCTGCCGGTCGAGGTCACGAACTCCCCGGACGGCACCGCGCTCAGCAGCATCGCCGCAGCGATCCCTACGATCGCGGCCACTTCGAACGCCATCGACCGCTCCCACCGAACCGAGGCGACCGTCCCACCCGAGGAAGAATTGTGGGAACGGAAGGCCCCCATGGTCAACAGCGGGCGCTTCGACCACTCGGGTCCCCGCGTGGCGGGTGGACACCCCGATGAGGCCAGACGGGCATCCTCGGTTCCACACTGCGATGGTACATAAGGTCTGCGAAATCCGGGCGAGCGAGACCTCGACTCTGGGCAGACTGATGACTATCCCAACGGGAAATTGGCACAGTGTTCGTGACCTCGAGCGGAGCGGCCATGGGACCTCGCCGGTGGCTCCGGGAACGGGAACCCCGTAGAATCCCGTTCGGAAATTCCGACCTGGGATACGGGCGCCACCCTCGGCGGGAGCCGGACCGGCTCCGAGCCCCGTCGCGACGTTCAGCGAGCGACCTAGCGGACCGCTCTCGGCGAGTTCGGACCGCGGTTTTCCGGAGACTCCCCTTGTCGAACCGTTCGACAGAACGGGAAAAACTTGGCGTTCAGTAGTTGGGTTCCCGGGGCACCGCCCCACGGTTCGAGGCCGGGTCAGAGTCGCGTGCCGACGGTCGCAAGATCGAGGGAGTCGACGGGGACGTGGTGTCCGATCGGTCCGCTTCCCGCCGTTCCGTTCCCTCGGGAGCCCGGCCGACGTTAGGGAGGCTCGGTATCCTGAGAGGGAGGAGCGGTTTTCGGGCCGGTCGGGTCGCCGCTGGCGGGGCTCCGACGCGGGGGAGGTCCGCGCGGAGCCGAGCGGCTCCGGTTTCGAAGGACGAGCGCGATCACGATGACGGCCACGAGAACCCCGAATCCGGCGTACGCGAGCAGGGCCGAGGGCCCGAGCCAGGGCTGCGAGGTCCCCGACCCGGACGACGAGGTGGTGAAGCTCACGGCCTCACTCAGCGACTGGTCCGAGACGGTGACGGTACCCGAGACCGGCAGACCGACGAAACCGGACGGCCCCTGAACGGCGTAGGAGAAGTCTCCCTCCGGCTCGACGAACAGCACGGAACTCGTCGACGAGTCGTGGCTGACCCCGGCGAGCGTCACCGACCAGTTGGCGCCGGGCGGAAGCCCGGATTCCACGAACGTGACGTAGTACTCGATGAGCTTGAACGAGATGTTCTCGGCGATGGCCCCGCCCTGCACGGTGAGCGATCCCGAGGACGGATCGCAACCGTAGCCCGAGATCGGGGCCACGACGTAGAGGTAGGTACCGTTCGGAAGATCCCAAAGGACGGAGCTCGACGTGGACTGGTTGCTGGTCCCGTTGAGCGTCACCGACCAGGCGACTCCCGGTTGGAGACCCGACTCTTGGAAGACCACGGGGTACTCGGTGGCCGTGACGCGGACGAAATCGACCAGGATCGAGACCCGGCTCCCGGTCACGGAGAACCCGGCCGCAGCCGGGCTCGGGCGGTACCCCGACACAGTGCCGATGGTATAGTCGTACGAGCCGTTCAGTTCCGAGAAGGCGACCGAGGAGCCCGTGCTCGCCGAGCGGGAGTCGTTCACGGTCACGGACCAGCTCGTCCCGCCTGGTAGCCCGGATTCGTTGAAGTCGACGTCGTACGTCTCGTTCGAGCGGAACTGGAGGATCGAAACGGTGCCGTTGACGGAGTTCGCCACGTAGAGCGCGCCGGTGTCCGGGTCGTAGGCCGCAGCGTTCGGGCCGGCTCCGACCGAGAGGGTGGCGAACGTTCCCCCGGAGCTCGCGTTCAGCGCGGTGATCGATCCCGAGAGGTAGTCGGCGACCACGACCTCGTCCTTGTTCGGCACGGCCGTCGCAGCGGCCGGACCGGCGCCGACCTTGGCCGTGGAGAGGACGGTGTCGTCGACCGTCGACAGGACGGAGACCGTGTTGGAGCCGTTGTTCGCCACGAACGCCTCCTGGAGGCCAGGCATGACGGCCACCGCGTCGGGGGAAAGCCCCACGTCCACGTACGGCCCCGGGGAACCGGTGGCCGCGTCGAGCACGCTGATTTGGTTCGTCGTGTCGTCGGCCGTGAGGACTTCCTGGTCCGAGGTGTCGACCGCGAGGCCCACGGGGAACTCTTCGGCGGCGATCCCTCCGCCGACGACCACGTTCCGGGTGTCGTTGATGACCGCGACGGAGGCACTGCTGTTCCCCCCGACGAACACCTCGCCCAACTGGGGGTCGTATCCCAGAGCAAGCGGAGAGTCATCCACCGCGATATTCGCAGTCACCGTGTCGGAGGCGTCATTGATGACGCTGACCGTATCGGAACCCGAGTTCGCTACGAAGATCTCGTGCTGCCCCGCATCGTAGACAACGCCGACGGGAAGGGACCCGACGGCGACCCGGGCCACGATCGCGTTCGAGGCGTCCGAGACGACGTCGACCACTCCCGCGGCCTCGTCCGAGACGAACAGCTGGTGCGTCCCCGCGTCGAAGGCGATGCCGGCCGGCTTTGCCCACAAGGAGATGTTGGCCACCACCCGGTCCGTAGTGTCGGAGATCACGGACACGAAGCCGGTGGCGCGGCTCACGATCCAGACCTGGCTCCGTCCGCTCACGTACACGATGCCGAACGCGTCGTTCCCGGCGACGACCGAGGCGACCGATTTGTCGGTCGTCGCGGAGACCACGGTCACGTTGTCCGACCCGATATTGGTCACGAAGATCTCGGACTCGCCCGAGTCGTAGGCAAGTCCCGTCGGGGCCGACCCCACGGCGATCTTTGCGACGACGGCGTACGTTTGCGCGTCGATCGCCCAGACGGAGCTCGACCCGGAGTTCGCGACGAAGATCTCCTGCAGCGTGGGATCGTAACCGATGCCGTACGGCTGGTCGCCGACCGGTATCGTCTGAACCACTTGGAAGTCGGTGTCGTTGATCACCGACACGAGGTTCGTTCCCCAATCCGTGACGAACACCTCCCCGAGCTGCGGGTCGTAGGCGAGGGCGAACGGTGTGCTCCCTGCCCCGAGCGGGATGTTCGCGAGAATCGCGTTCGTCGTGGCCGAGATGATCGTCACCTCCCCCGCGTCGTCGTCCGCGACGAAGACCTCCCCCTGACCGCTGTCGTAGAGCAGCGCCGGGCAGCCGCTCTGGTCGGGCGTCGGGAGCGCCGCCACGACCTGGCCCGAGGCGGCGCGGATCACCTGGATCTCGTTCGACCAGTCGGCGCCCACGAACCACTCGTTCTGCACGGGGTCGAACGCGAGCCCGAGGGGGTGCTGCCCGGTGGGTATCTGGGCAACGACCGCGTCGGTGGTGTCCGAGATTTCGCTCAGGGCGTTCGAGTACTGATCGCCGACCACGACCACTCCGGTGTCGGGGTCGTACGCGGCGAAGTACGGAGTGATCCCGTTGGGAGACGAGAAATTGCCGGGGATATCCGTACCGTTGCTGAGGACCAGCGTGTTCGCCACGTACGGGGCCTCGAGCCCGACCGGGCCACCGAGGGGAGTGGCAGCCGCCCGACCAGTAACCGGGCCCGGGTGGGAGGACTCCGGCGCCGCATCGATGGTCGGGACAGACCCTCCGCTGCGGAGGGGGGATACCGGGAGTGCACCGACCAGGGATGAGACCGAGCCTGAGACGAGAAATACGATCGCAAGGACGAGGGCCGCCACGAGGGTTGGGACCGACCCACAGGTACGGGAGCGAGAAGATCCTCGTCGGTCGCCACGCGAGCGTCGGGCTGATGGTACCATCCTAGCGGTAGCTCCCGAGTGAGTCGTCTCGAACGTCTAGTCCCTTTTATCGCTGTCGCGCAGGCACCCCCGCCTCGGCCGGGCGCTCTTACCAATTCTCGGACTCGGATTCCTCCTAAGGACAGGAATATCGCGGGATTTCTGTCGTACCGTTGAATGGCTCACGGAGGAGGGCCACTTCCCGTCGGGCCGCGACGGTGGTAGGCGGGGTGGGCCGGGCGGGTCCCGCCGACGCGTTCGACGACCCGGACGCCTACGGAGCTCGTAGGTCAGCCCTACGCGCCGACTCCGATCTTGGGCTTCTCGCCCTCGGAACTCTCGGGCCCCTCGCGATCGAAGAACGAGAACGCGGCCAGGAACCCGAGCGTAACGGCCAGCACGATCGCGACGATCGACGAAAGCGGGAAGGAGGGAACCGAGTACGTCAACCCCTGCCCTACGAAGGGAATCGGGTTCTTCGGGCCCAGGAAGGCGAAGATGCCCCAGGTGATCCCGATGAAGATGACCGTGATGGCCGTGTCCCCCTTGCCGTACGGGTAGCTGTCGGGCAAACGGCCGTAGCGGGTCGCGAGATAGGCCAAGACGATGATCAGCGTAATCACGAGGGCGAAAACGAGGTAGACAGCGAGCGCGAGGTACAGCAAGGCGAAAAGGAAGAGCGCCATCGCGTAGACGGGTACGTCCATCTCGACTCCGGGACCGCTCACCTATGTCGCACTCCTTGATAAGACCGCACGGTCGGTTTCGGCGAGGTGCCCAAAGTCCGACCCGTGATTCGGAAATTTGTTCGGGCGGATGGGGGGACCGCCCACCGGGCCACTCCGAACGTTGTCGACACGCCGAATGGGCTGGCCTCCGGCCCCGCGCGAGGCGGTGACGACCGTTCCGCGTCGGGGTTCGAGGGCGGCCCCGTCCGCCGGTGGCACCGTTGTGATCGTCGGAGGCGCCGGAGCGATGGGCCGGTGGCTCGCCCGATTTTTCGAGCGACGGGGCCACTCGGTGAAGATCCTGGACCCCCGTCGAGATTCCTCCGGTCGTGCCCGAGTCCCGACGATCGAGATCGGAGCACGATCCGCCGAGGTGGTGGTGTTTGCCACCCCGATCGCTGAGACGGCTCCGCTTCTCGCGAAACTCGTCGCTACGGGAACCGACGCGCTGGTCTTCGACGTCCTGAGCCTGAAGAGCCCCATCCTTCCCGCGGTCCGTCGTGCCGCTGCTGCGGGGCTCAAGATCACGAGCGTTCACCCGATGTTCGGTCCGACGGTCCGACGCCTTCGCGGTCGGAATCTGCTCGTTCTCTCCTGCGGCAACCCGAGCGCGGATCGGGCGGTGGGCCGACTCTTTCGGGGGTCTGGGCTCACGATCTCCCGTTCGGCGATCGAGGGGCACGATCGGCTGATCGCCGAGACCCTCGGGCTCCCGCAGGTTCTGGACCTGCTGTTCCTCCTAGTGCTCGGATCCGGTCGAACCGCCCCGCCGCATCTCGCACGGGCGGCCGGCACGAGCTTTCGACGGCACGCCGCGTCCGCGCGAGCCCTCCTTCGACAGAGCGCAGCGTTGACGTTGCAACTTCAGGTGGGGAACCCGTACACCCACGCCTCGCTGCGCCGGATTCGGGCGAACGTCGACCGTCTGGCCCGCCTCCTCCGGGCGGAGGACCTAGACGCCCTGGAGGTCGCGATCGATCGCGGATCTGACCGTTTGAGAGCGGTCCGCCCCCGCGATTAGCGCAGGCCCTTCGCCGAGCGCCGAATACCCAGGAGACCGCGCGCCGCCTCCGGTGGGCCGGTACGGAGAATCCCGGACGGGAAGCGGTCGAACCCTCGACGACGCCCGATTGACGGCAACGGCCACGAAGAGTCGCGTCGCGCGAAGCTTCTCCACGGTGGCGCTGAGGCGCTCGAGCGGGACGTCAAAGCGGAGCGACCGGCCGTCGCGGGTGGATCTTCCGAGCTCCCCGAGGAGGCCGTCCCACGCCGGCCGGGGTCCCCGGGGGCCCTCGCGAAGGATCGCGACAACTCGGGCTCGCCCGGCGGCGGGCACGGTGAGACGGGAACGTGCACGGCGGAGGACGGCAGGATCCGACGGACCGCTCCGTCGTATCCGCGTACCCCCACGGCGCCCGACCGGGATGTCGATACCGATCACGCGAACCCGGAGTCCGGGGGGAATAAGTCGAAGGGCTTCTCGGGAGACCAGCGGACACCCGCCCTCCGCCAGCCGTTCGAGGTCGTCGGCATCGATCTCTCGCACCACGGGACCCCCGGAACACAGATCGGGGTCGGCGAAGAGGAGGCCCGGGACGTCCTTGACCAACGCCACTTCCTCAGCCCGGAGCAGTCGACCGAGGGCCACGGCCGTGACGTCACTTCCCCCGCGCGGGAGGAGCGCCGGACCCCCCTGCCGATCGACGCCCACGAATCCCGGCAGGACGATTACCGACGCGTCCCCGGGCGTAAGGAGAGCGCGAACTCGGGGCCGGCTGCGGGCGAGATCCACCTCAGCGTTCCAAGGGCCCCCCCGGAGCACGAGCGGCCAGCCGGCGTCCTCCGGGACGACCAGCCGGGAGACGATCCCCCGCGCTCGAAGATGGGTGTCGAGGACCCGGGCCCCGAGTTCCTCGCCCCGCGCCAGAGTACGGAGCGACGCGGAGCTGGCTCCCGACGACGGGATCGACGGCAGAAGTCCGAGGATATCGTCGGTCAGAGTCCCCGGGGCGCTCGCGACCGCGATCACGTTCCCGCGTCGGGCACACCGGGCGATGAGATCGACCGCCCGGGCCACACGGGCGGGGTCGCCGGCGATGCTTCCCCCGAATTTCAGGATCCGCGTCGGACGTCTCCGGCGGGACGGGGGGGACCGCGCTCGACGGAGCTGTGCTCCGATCCGTGGGACGATGCGAGGCACCGGCGGCTCGGGGCTAGGTACCGAACGTTGGGCGCGTACGGACTCGTCGATAAGCCAATCGGCAAGAACACTCGAACGCTCGCTCGTCACGCCGAGCGTCCCGAGAGCCTGTTGCCAGCGCTGGTGAACCTGGGCCTCGACCGGGCGGTTCCGGATCGGGAGTCCCACGCCCTTCTTGTAGCACCCGATCGACCGCGCGACCCGCAATCGTCGCTCGATGGCTCGCTGGAGGGCGCGATCGATCCTCGCGATCTGGAGTCGGAGCTCCGACAACTCGAAATCCGTCCCGTCCGACTCGACCGGGAAGCTGTCGCGGGAGGTCTGGTCCGCTCCGCTCATCCTTCCCCCGAATGGGAGGCGGCCCGGAACCCACCCGGACCTTCCGATCCGGCGGGGGAGCGCGGGCCCTCGACTGTCGGAATTCGGCGGCGGCGAGCTTCGCAGTCCCTCCGACCGGCCGCACACGGGCCTTGCCCGATGAGTGGCTCCGAGCACGGAGCCGTCGGAGCTTCGCCACGGCGGGTCGGGGACGTTACTGGGCCAGCGCACCCGGCCGGCGCGCACTGTATTGGCGGGACATCACCGACCTTGCTATGGTCTAGCACGGCCCCTACTTTAACTCGTCGGTCGCACGACCGAACGGGACGGCGACGCCCATCGGGAGGCGGGCTCGCATGCGTGTGCTCCTCCCCGGCGGGCTCGGCGCAGAGTCATCTCGGCCCGTCCGGCCGGGCTCCCCCTCCGACGTCGCTTACGAACGTCCGTGGATTCGAACCCACTTCCCCGAGCGAAGCGACGAGTGACGCGGCGACGTCCCGGGCCCGTTCCGCGCTGGAGAAGGCGAACACGGCTGGTCCGCTCCCGGACAAGCCGGCGCCCCACGCTCCCGCGCGCCGGGCCGCGCGGCAGGCCCGGGCGAAACCGGGCACCAGAGACGCCCGGTACGGTTCGGCGATCCGATCGGCGAGGCTCCGGCCCACCTGATCGAGATCACCGGTGAGCAGCCCGTGTACGAGGCTGCACGCTCGTCCGATGTTCTCGCTCGCATCCGCGAGGGGGACGGTCGCCGGGAGCACGGAGCGCGAGAGGCGGGTGCTGAGCGGTGTTTCGGGCACGGCGAGCACGACCTTGAGCCGCGCGGGGGGCACGATGCGCAGGACGACGAGCGGATCGACGGACTCCAGGAACGTGAATGCCCCGGCAAGACTCGCCACTACGTTGTCGTAGTGGGCGCTCCCCGCCGCTGCAAATTCTCCCCCCACGGCTGCGCATCTCAGGATCTCGCGAAGTACCGGGTCCGAGGTGAGCGGAAGCCCCAGGGCGATCGCCCCGACCAGGGCACCGCCCAGAGCCGAGGCACCGCTCGATCCGATCCCGCTCCCGCCGGGCCCTCCCTTCCGTATCCGCACGACGCCGGACGCGACGCGCCCGGCCCTGGCGAAGATCGCGGTGAGAGCGGCCGAGGCGGCATTCGCCCCCGGCGTCGTGGGGAGCGACGCGTCGCCTTCGACCTCGACCGAGAGCCCACCGTCCGTTCGGGGCTCGAACTCGATCCGGTCCTCGATCGCCGCGAGCGAAAGCCCGAATCGGTCGAAGCCGGGCCCGACATTGGCGATGCTGTACGGCACCCGAACTCGTATGGTCCCGGTATGGTCGCGAGACCGCCACAGTTCGGAGAGATCCGGAACGGCCCCTCCGAATACCGGGGGGACCGTTTCTCGCCCGAGCGGGAGCTCACGAACCGACGCGACGAGATCCCCGATCCGAGTCGCTGCCGCGTCCGAGCTCATCGACGGAGACCCCGGGCCGTGTGCCCACCGATCCGTAGCGTAGCGATCCGCGACGGGGGTGCCACCGGGCCCGATCTTGGGATCGGTGTCTTCGCGGCGACGTCGGAGGGAGGGAGGTCCGCGGGACGGCGCCTCCACGACGCGCGCGCGCCACGCTCGAGCGACTCCAGTTCGGCCAGCAGTGCGGTCGCGACCTCGTCCGGACCGGCGCCCGGTCCTCGGAGCCAGAATGTTCCCGAGTACCGGGTCTCGACGCGGGCGAGACACGTCGAACCCGGTACGTCCCACTCCCCTCCCTCGCGGATCCTGCGCAGACGGACTTCCGCCGCGCCCGGGAGGATCGTGGTGACGCTCGCGTAGCGTACGCGCCCCCGTTGCTCGGGCGGGACGCGTCGCGCGGTGTCCGCCGTGACCCGGTCGCACGGGATCGCCTCGGGAGCGAGCTCCGACCCGAAGAGCGCCTGATGGACGATGGCGGCCTTCAGGCTCGCATCGCGGCCGTCCAGGTCCCAGCTCGGATCGGCCTCGGCGATACCCAGACGCTGCGCCTTCCCGATGGCGTCCTCAAATCCGACGCCCCGCGCGAGCTCCTGCAGGACGAAGTTGGTCGTGCCGTTCAGGATCGCATCGACCCGAACCGGCGCCGCGGCCGCGAGCAGCGTCGGCGCGAGGGAGAGCAGCGGCACCGCTCCTCCGACCGTGGTGCCAAAGCGCACCGAGCGTTGGCGGCGTTGGGCCTCGTCGAGGATCGGAGCGTAGAACCGGGCGATGGGACTCTTGTTCGCCGTGACCACGTCGGCGCCCACGGCGAGCGCCCGGAGGATGTGCTCGGTCCCCGGCTCCCCCGAGACGACTGCTCCGCGGGTGAGCTCCAGGACCACATCGGGACGTACGCGCTCGAGCACCTCGCCGACCGTGCCGCGCACCGGGCCGCGATTCCCCAGTCGTCCCTCGCGGTCCTTCTCGCCGAGGGCCGCGACGAGGTCGATGCCGTTCGGGTCGGTCCACGCTCCGCTGGTATCGAGCGCGGCCACCACGCGCCAGCGTCGAGAGCCGCTCCAGCCGTTCTGTTGTTCGAGTCGTCGGGCGAGAGCGCGCCCCACCCGCCCGAATCCCACAATCGCCAGATCTCGGGCGCGGAGAGGCTCGCGGTCGCTCTCGGAGGGTGTGGGTGCGATCGCGGGAACGGGGGTGGCGCTCATCAGAACCCGGCTCCCCCGGCGACCGCGGGGATGAGGTCGATCCGCGAGTCTCGAGTCACCGGAGTCGCGGCCCCGCCGGCATACCGGATATCGACGCCATCGACGTAGACGGCAAGGACACCGCGGAGTTGATCGCCGTCGAACAGAAGCTGGCGGAACCGGGGCCCCCCCACGACGGAGATCTGGGTGAGGAACTCCCCCACGGTCCCTTCGAATTCCGCGAACCTCCGGAGGTCCACGCCGAGTGCCGCCTGACGAAGGACCGACCCGAGCGTGACCGTCACCATGCCCGAGCCTCCCCCGGAGCGTCGTCCCGGCCGTTGAGCCATCGCGCAATCTCGTCCGCGTCGAAGCGCCGCGGATCCAACACGAGGGAGGGCAGCGACGACTCGGCCTCGATGCCGACGTCCGGGACCTTCCAGCCGGCCCCCGTCAAGAAAAGGACCACCCGATCCGACCGGGATAGGACCCCGGAGGCACGCAGCCGCCGGGCGGTCGCGATCACGGTCCCTCCCGCCGGTTCCACCCAGAGTCCCTCCCGGTGGCATGCGGCCCGAATCGCGTCCGTGACCTCGCCCGCACTCGGGGCGTCCGCCACCCCGCCGCTCCGTCGGATCGCGCGCAAGGCAGCCGGGCCCGACGCCGGGTCTCCGATCGCCAGGCTCTCCGCGATCGTGGTCGGGGTCTGCACGGGTTCAGTTCGGTCCGCACCGCGGTGGAAGGCGTCGACGATCGGGGTACAGCCCTCTGGCTGGGAGCCGATCAGCCGGAGCCCGCCGCCGGGCGACCGGTCCAACCATCCGAGGGAGGTGACCTGACGTTCGGCGCGCGCCGTGGCTGCGAGGAGAGCACCGGACCCGAGCGGGACGATCACCGCCTCCGGCGGAGTCCACGAGAGTTGCTCGAGCACCTCCAGCAGGACGGTCTTCGAGCCCTCGGCGTAGTAGGGGCGGAGGGTCACGTTGACGAATCCGATCGGCAGCCGCTCGCCGACGAGGCTCGCGATCCGATTCGCGTCGTCGTAGGTCCCACGGACCTCCACGATCCGTGCCCCATACCGACGGGCCGGTGCGAGCTTCGCGGCCGGAAGACCGCGCGGTACGACGGTGAGGCACGGGGACCCGACGCGGGCGGCGGACCGTGCGGTCGCCGCCGCGAGGTTGCCGGTGGACGCACAACCGAACGCGGTGAAGCCCCGGCCGAGGCCAGTCGCCACGGCGACCGACGCCGGCCGATCCTTGAACGAACCGGACGGCAGCACCGAGTCGTCCTTGATCCAGAGGTCGTCGAGCCCCAGCAGCTCGCCGAGGCGACGGGCGCGGCGAAGCGGGCTTGACTCCACGGCAAGCCCCTCCTCGACGGCCCGGTCGATGGGCGGAAGCAGTTCCCGGAACCGCCAGAGGGTACGCGGCCGCCGACCGAGCAGCGCCACAGGATCGCTGCCGACGAGCGGTCCGAGGTCGTAGGCGACGTCGAGCGCCCCCAAACACTGGCCGCAGGCGGCCGCCACCTCGAGAGGCCCCGCAGCCCCGCACACCTCGCACGTCAGTCCCGAAGCGAGGCTCGTCGGGACCTCGGCCGTCGAAGAGGATCCGGGGTAGGTGAGGGGGGTCGGCGGTTCGGTGAGGCTCTCCGGCGGTCGGACGGGGGCGGTCATGGGGCACCTGAACCTCCTCGAGGAGACCGCGGCCATAATCGTGAGTGCACCAAAAATTCCTATAGGACTGGCTCGTCGGGTCGCGCATGCCTTCCGATCCGCGAGTGTCCAGCTTTCCGGACCTCTCCGAGGTGCGGCGGCGACGGGTCCACGTGGGGCTCAGCCAGGGCGCTCTCGCCCAGGCGGCCGGCGTGAGCCAGTCGCTCGTCGCGAAGGTCGAGCGCGGCCGGGTCGAGCCGTCGTACCGGATCGTGCAGGCGCTCTTCCAGGCGCTGGAACGCCACGAGCGGCACGCGAAACCCGAGGTCTCGGTCCGGCACCTCATGTCGAGCAATCTCGTCACCGTCGCGCCGACCGCGCTCGTCGGGGAGGCCGCCCACCTCCTCCGGCGTCACTCGATCAGCCAGGTCCCGGTGCTCGAGCACGGGTTCAGCGTCGGCTCCCTCACCGACCGGGTGGTCGTGAGCTGCCTCGCCGACCCGTCCCTCGTGGACCGCCTTGCGAGCGTGCGGGTCCGTCAGGTGATGCAGGAGCCGTTCCCTCAGATCGACGAGTCGACGTCACGGTCGGTCGCCGTCGCCCTGCTGGGCCACGTACCGGCGGTGTTGGTGACGCGGGGCGGCCGGCTCGCCGGTATCCTCACCCAATCGGACCTGTTCAAGGAACTGTAGACGGCCCGGCGGAGCGGTACCGGTCCGGTCGTTCCGTCCGGGGCAGGATCACGTCGAGCGTCGACGCCGCCACAGGAACACCGCGGCGAGCACGGCCGCTCCGGCGAACACGAGGCCGCCCACGATCGCCGCGACGTCCGTCGAGCTCAGCGCGGGCGAGGCCGCCGCGGGAGCCGACGTCGTCTGAAGCGCCGAGAGCTGGATCGTGATCGAGGTGGTCGTACCGGGAGACACCGTCACGTTGTTGCTGTAGGGCGCGTAGCCGCTCGCCGACGCAGTGATCGAGTGGACCCCGGGCGCCAGCGTGAGCGAGAACGTGCCTCCGGAGCTTGCGACGACGGCGCCGTCCACCCAGACGTTCGCGGCGGCCGGGACGACGGAACCCGCGAGCGTCCCCGGCTGGGGCGTGAAGACGACCGCCTGGTAGCCGCCCGAGGTTCCGACCGTGATGGCTCCCGAGGCGGGGGCGACCGTGTAGCCGGCGACATTCGGCACGGAGAACGAGTAGTCCCCGGCCTTCACCTCGGTCACCTGGACGCTCGCGTTCGACGAGAGCGTGGTGCCGTAGAACGAGACGGACCACGTCGTCCCCGCCGTGAGGCCCGTCTCGGCGAACTCGGCCAGGTAGAGGCCGCCCGAGCCCGTCGAAGTAGGTTGCGAGTAGTCGATCGTGGTCGGGGACGCCCCGCCGAGGACGGTGATGTACCCGACGGGATCCGGACTCTCGTAGCCGGCCACTGCGCCGGCGGTGAAGTTGTAGGTACCGTTCGGTAAGGCGAAGATGATCGGTTGGCCTGCGGCTGCCGACCCGGTCCACGGCGGAACGGCCACGCTCCAGGTCGCGGTCGAGGGCAACCCGGACTCGACGAAGTCCACCGGATAGGTGGTCGTGGTGAGGCTGAGCGGGCAATAGTCGCCGCCGTCGGCGATATCCCCCGAGTCCGTGAAGGGGAGCGGCGTCCCCGACAGGTAGTTCCCCCAGTAGTTGCCGCACTGGGTGTAGCCGTCCACGATGCTCCCCGAGAGCGCGTAGCCGTCGACCTCGCGGACCTGCGTCGCGGGCTCGACCCCCGAGAGGTTCCACCAGTCGAGGTTCGTCTGGCCGGCCCCCGTGACGAAGTTGCCGTTCGGGGCGTAGGCCTCGTAGGTGGTGGTCACGTAATTGTCGTAGATGAGGTCCCCCGGCTCGAAGCTCGAGATCCCGATCTCCTCGCCGTAGCCGTCCTCGCTCGAGGTCTGGAGTCCGGGCACGATGTGGTTCCCCCAGACGACGTTCCCGCCACCCTGCAGCATCAGGATCGACACCCCTTGATCGACGAAGGTGTTGTCGCCGATCAGCGAGTCCGTCGCGCCCCAGAGGATCATCGTCACCAGCGGGAATTCGAGCGGCGAGAGCGGGAAGATGTGCCCGGTGTTCCCGAACCAGCCCGTGATGTCCGATCCGCCCCAGACGACCACGTTCGCCACATCGTAGAGCTCGAACTGGAGCTCGTTGGTCGTCGGAAGCCCGACCTCGGCCATCTGGACCGCGACCGCGGGCGGGTAGTCGACCGTGAACGACGGAGGGTTGTTGAGATCGACATGGACCGTCGAGTTCGTGAAAAAGACCCCGGAGAACACGGGGAACCAATCGTCGTTGATCTGCGCGAACAGCGGATCGAGCGGCGCGGTCTCGGTATTCTCGATCTCGTACGGCGACGCGGCCGTCCCCGCGCCCGATGTGGCGAGCGCCGCGTACTCCGAGTTGTCCCACGCGTAGAGGGGCGTGTAGATCCCCTGCGACGGGTCCTGCGAGAGGGCGATGTCGTCGGCCGAGACGGGCGTCGCGCTGAAGAGGAGCGGTTGCGGGTCGTAATCGCTGAGTTCCGCGACACCGGCGTACTCACCGGGCGGCAACGTGTACGAGTACGAGGATGCCGTCTCGGTCGGCGCCCAGCCGGCGGTCGCCCGGTCGAGCGACGACCCGGGATTGATGAACACGAACGAATTCGCGGGAGTGATCGACCCGGTGAGCTTCTGCGCGCCGACGTTGCCGCCGGGGGTCTCGTTCCACATCGGCTCGACGATCGACGGCCCGGCCCCGAGCTCCATGGTCCCCGGGGTGGTGTAGTACTCGGCGATCCCGTCGGACGTCTCCGCCGTATCGACGCCGGCGTCGAGCGCGGACGGGGCGTTCTGATAGTCGTGGGTCGTGGAATTGTAGTACCGCAGGGTCGAGCTCGCGTTGAGGCCGAAGAAGTTGATGTTCGAGCCGGATCCGTCTCCTCCGAAGACGATCTCGGAGTCGTACGGGAGTCCCACCGGCGTGAGCTGCGAGCCGTCCACCAGGAACTGCGGGACGGGAGTGCTCCCGACGGCGGTGCCGGAATTGAATTCGACGGTGTCGAACACGCCTCCCCAGAGCTCGGCGCCGGAGAGGGTGCCGAGTTCGTAGCCGAAGCGGACGGTCGGGTAGGCGATCCCCCCCGACACGGTCAGACTGGAGTTGATGTAGAGGTTCGCGACGAAGGGGAACGGTAGGGTGTAGCCGGGTCCGGCGTCCCCCCAGAGGTACGGTTCGGCGCTGCCGTTCTCGAGCGGAGACGGGTGGAACGTGCTGACCGGTTGCGTCGCGCCGGAGTTCGAGAAATTCCAGATGTTGTCGACGAAGCTGACGGAGTCGGTCAGCGGACTGACCCCGAGGACGTCCTGCGTCCAGAAGTCGTTGGTCGTATTGCCGTAGACGGTCGTGTTCGCGAGCACCGTGTTGAGCTGCACCGTGAACACGTCGTCGGCCCCGTCGAGGTAGAGCGAGTTGGCGTTGAGGATCGTCACCGAGGCGGTCCAGCTCGTGGTGTTGAGGGTGTACGGTTGCGCGGTCCCTGTGGTGTTGCGGACGCCGATGTCCCCGATCCCCATGGGGGCCGGGCTGCTCGGATACAGCGGATGGACGAACGCCTCAGGGGTAGTGCTGCGGTCGAGGAAGTTCGGCAGGAAGACGTCGTGCGGGGAGAACCGCCCTTCCTGCGTGACGCTCGAGAGGACGCTCTTCTCCAGCGACGCCGAGGCGGAGCCTCCGGCCTTCGCCTCGAGAACGGGGCTCGACGAGGTCGCCGGCGCGGGACCGGAACGGGCGAACGCCGACGCCGAAACGTGCGATCCGACCCCGGAGGCGATCGCCCCGATCACGGCCAAACTGCTGAGGAGGACTGCCCAGCAGACGGCGTTCCGCCTGTGAATGCCGGTTATCGAGGATATTCTGGCATCTTTCATGGGCCCCACTTGTCAAACCGACCATGTAAGGACTCCCGATTATAAAGGTCGCGAACCGGCTCGGGGCCGCGTTCGCTCGCAGGGTACCTGCTCGGGCGGCGGGTCAGACCCGGAGCGCTCGCGTTCTGCCGGCGGCGCACCGGGCACGGAGAGCTCGGCGCGGCTACGGGCCGTTCCGCGACGATCTCGACGGGGCTCAGACGGAGGCGACCAGGAGACCGGGGAGAGAGAGGAGCGAAGGGTCGAGTCCGTAGGCGATCGTCGCCGCGCCGACCACCGTGAGCACGATCACGACGATCAGGTTGAGGCGACGCTCGTCGACGCGCGATCCGAGCCGAGAGCCCAGGACGACGTCCCAGGCTGCCACGCTCACGAGCGCCACCGAGCCCGCGACGAAGACGACGAGCCATCCCCAGTCCGCGACAAAGACGATCTCGAAGATCATCGTCGTGTCCCCGATCTCGAGCAACAGGATCGTGAGGAACGCCGCGAGAACCCCCGTACGGACGACCTTCACTTCCTCCGCCGTCTCCGGACCGCGGTGGAGGTACAGCCAGAGCGCGTAGACGATGAGGAACGTTCCGCCCCCGACGCGAAGCCAGCCCAGGTGATCGACGCCGAGGAGCGCGACGAGGGCCGCGCCCACGCTCACCGCGAGCGCGGTCGTCACCACGAACGCTGCGGCCCCGCCGGCCCACGTCGGCCGGGGCGGGTTGCGGGCCGCCAGCGCGATGAGCGCAAAGCTCGTCCGGTCGAACAGCTCGAACCCGCCGACGACGGCGAGGACGATCAGGAAGCCGCCGAAGGCACCGAGGTCCACCGCCCGTCCTGCGGCTCCCTAGGCCAGGTGCTGACGGAAGTCGTCGACGACCCGCTCGCAGTAGGCACAGGCGAGAACGACCGGCCGTCGGCTCTCGACCGCGAACTCGCTCTCGACCGGCTCGGGCTGGTGCGTGATGCAGTTCGGATTGGGGCACTTGAGCACGCCGACGATACGGTCGGGGAGGTCGACGTTCCTCTTCGACTGGACCTTGAAGTCGCGGATGATCGAGATCGTGGCGGTCGGCGCGATGAGCGCGATCGCGTTCACCTTGCGCGGCGAGAGCTCCATGTTCTCGACCTTCACGATGTCCTTCCAGCCGTGCTTCGCCGAGCGGACGTGCATGGCGATGCTGACGGTCGAGTCCTTGTCGAGCGACTGCACGTTGATGATGCGCAGTACCTCGAGCGCGAGACCGTTGTTGATGTGATCGATCACGGTCCCGTTCTTGATCGGGACGATCTTGAGCTCGCGGACCATCGACTCACCCCTTCCGTTTCGGCTCTCCGAGGACCGCGTCCAGCAGGGCCATCCGGACCGGGACGGCGAGGAACGCCTGACGGAAGTACGCGGCGTGCGGCGTCGCGTCGACCTCGGCCGCGATCTCCCCTGCCCGGGGCAGCGGATGCATCACGATGAGCCGCGGCTTGGCATGCGCGAGGACCGAGGCGTCGATCCGGTACGATCCCGCGACCTTCCGGTACTCGGCCTCGTCGGGGAACCGCTCCTTCTGGATCCGGGTGACATAGAGCACATCCGCGTCGGCGACCGCTCTCGCGATGTCGGGCTCGGTCGTTACCTTCGCTCCCAGGTGCTCGAGCGGCGCCTTGAGCTCCTCGGGAAGCCCCAGGGTCGGGGGTGACGTCAGGACGAGGTCGGCTCCGAACAGGGCGAGAGCGTAGGCGAGCGAGTGGACCGTGCGTCCGAAGCGGAGGTCCCCGAGCAGGACGACCCGAAGCCCCGCGAGGGTACCGAACGCTTCCTGCATCGTCGCGAGGTCGAGGAGGGTCTGCGTCGGGTGCTGGCCGGCGCCGTCGCCCGCGTTCAGGACCGGCTTCGCCGAGACCCGGGCCGCGAGCCGGGCCGAACCCTCGTTGGGGTGCCGGATCACGATCGCGTCGGCGTAGCCGCTCAGCATGTGGATCGTGTCGGAGAGGCTCTCCCCCTTCCGCATCGAGGTGGCGCTCATGTCGGCGATCGTGATGCACGAGCCGCCGAGTCGCTGGACCGCCGACTCGAAGGAGAGCCGCGTCCGGGTGGACGGTTCGAAGAACGCCATCGCCACGATCTGATCCGCGAGCGGCCGGGACACCTTCGACCCCTCCGCGTACGGGATCATCCGGCGGCCCGCTGCGAGGATCTCCTCGATCTCCTCCCGCGAGAGGTCCCGGATCGAGATCACGTCGCGGCCCCGCAGCGACATCCGGGGCGCGACGGAGGCTCCCCCCATAAAGGCTCGGGACGCGCCCGAGTCTCCGGCGGGAGCGCTCGGCCCGAAACGCCTATGCGAACGCGCCGGCCCCCGAGCTCGTGGCGGACGGCGGATGGTCCTGGACCGCTCGCCTCCTCTTCCTGGTCGTTGTCGTCGCCTGGGGGCTGAATTACCCGTTCGTGAACGTCGGCCTCCACGACGCGAGCCCCCTGTGGCTCGCCACGCTGAGGGCGTCGTTCGGCGCGATCGCAATCCTTGCCATCGTCACCCCGATGCGCGCGTGGGGAAGGCTCGACGCACGAGGTCGACGGGACGCCCTCCTCCTCGGCATTCCGAACACCGCGCTGTTCTTCGGCCTCTGGTTCGTCGCGGCGCAGTCGGTGCTCCCGGGGTTCGCCGCGGTCGTGATCTACACCTTCCCGCTGTGGGTAGCGCTCCTGTCGGCGCCGGTGCTCGGCCAGCGACTCGGGGTCGGCCACGGGCTCTCCGTCGCGCTCGGGTTCGTCGGCGTGGCCCTCATCTCCCAGATCTGGGCCGTCGCGGGCGGCGGCGTAGCGATCGCTCCGCTGGTCGAACTGCTCGCGGCCGCGATCGCCTGGGCGATCGGCACGGTGCTCTTCCAGCGCCGGTTCCACCGGGACGAACTCCCCGAGGCGAACGCGTTCCAGCTCTTCGGCGGAGCGGCCGCTCTGCTCGTCGCGACCCTCGTCATCGCCCCGACGCCGCTGCCACACCCGAGTGTCACGTTGTGGATCACCGTGCTGTGGCTGGGAGTCCTCGGGACCGCCGTAGCCTACGCGATCTGGTTCCGGCTGCTCGGGCAGACGCGGGCGGCCACCCTGAGCGCGTATGTCTTTCTCGTCCCCGTCGTGGCGCTCGCGGCGTCGGCGATCCTGTTCGGGGAACGCCTTTCGATCGTCCAGCTTTCCGGCGTCGCGCTCGTCCTCCTTAGCATCTACGGGATCGCTCGGGTGCCTCGGGAGGGGAACCGGCAGGCCGCGTCCGAACCGACGCCGACGAAAAGCACTTCTTCCGGGGGTTGAATGGCCGCCCGATGTGCGAGGGGTGTCTTCGGGACGCGACCGAGGTCCTGTCGAACAAGCCCGCGTGCCGGTGCCGGAATTGCCGGGCCGGTGGGTATGTGATCCCGATCGATTGGGCGCCCGAGACCGGCCGGGTCGGACGCGCGCCGTGGTGCGCGTCGTGCCATCACTACATCTCCCCCAGCGGGCCGCCGGGCCGGAAGTGATGGGTCCGGACCGGCTCCCCCACCACTACTCGAGCCACCGGAGGAGCTGCGGATCGTCGAGTCGATCGAGACACGGGACGCCCGCCCGCTCCGCGTCCTCGCGTCCGAGGACCGGGTGCTCCTCGGGCGGGCGGCGGTCCCAGAGTCCGGTGTAGAGCACCGCCCCGAACCGCGCGTCTAAGGCGCCCCGTGCGTCGCGATCCCATCGGTCCCCCACGTGGAGGATGACTTCGGGGGCCAGGCCGAGGCGTCGCGCGGCCTCCCGAAAGATCGCCGGGTGGGGCTTGGCGTGTCCGACTTCGCACGAGGTCACGATGTACCGGAAACCGATCCCGCCTCGAGCCCGGAAGAACGCCTGCCAGCTCTCCTCCCGTCGCGCCGTATCGGATATGGCCACCACCGGCACCCCGAGCGCGTCAAGTTTCGCGACAAGGGTCCGGGCCTGCGGATTCACCTCCGGCGGGTCGTCCAGAAGTCCGACCGCGGAGTACGTTCGTCCGATCTCGGCGAAGCTCTGAGCGGGACGGGTCCCGAGCGCGTCGACGTAACGACGAACGAGGTCCGCGGGGTCGACCTCGATCGCGTCGACCCCCCGGGTACGCAGGACCTCGTGAGTCTCTCGGATCGCGCGATCGAGGTCCTCGGAGGGGACCGGGCCCCGGCCCGGAGTGCCGAGGCTGTCCTGAAGGAAGCGGAAACGGGCCGGGTCGAGGGGCCCGTACGGCCCGGGACGCTCGATCACGGTGGTCGACCAGAGGTCCAGCGAGAGGGCCCGGAAGCGTCGCGAAGGGTTCATGTCCGCCGCGAGACGTCGACGCATCCCAGGATATCACTCCGGAGCCGTGCTGCCCGGTGGCCTTTGGGCCCAGGCGGTCGGCGAGGGGCTCGCTCCGGGCAGCAAGCCCCATTACGAGTCGAGCCCTCTCGCACCTTCCCCACCATGGCGGCCCGGCCCCGCGTGCGCGCTCAACTCCTGCGTCGGCTCGAGCGTTCCCCCGAGTCCTCGATTCGGTGGAGGACCCGAGTTCGCGTCCTCGGCGAGCCTCGGGAGCGTGCCGGTATCCGCGAACTCGAGCGAACGATCCGGTCGTCGCCCCGGACCACCGCTCTGCTCCGACGGGCGTCTCAGCCCTCCGCTCCCGGGACATTCGGGGGAATCTACCGCTACTGGCAGGGCATCCATTGGGCGCTCACGGCGCTCGCTGACCTCGGGTATCCCGATGGGGATGCGGCGCTGACACCGGTACTCCAGCGCGCGCTTGGGATGTGGACCCGGCCCGACTACGACCGAACGGTCCGGGTGACCGCCGCTACCGCCCGGCGACCGCAGCGGGGCGTGCCGATCTTGAACGGTCGGTATCGACGGTGCGCGTCGCAGCAGGGCAACGCCCTGCTGTATGCGTCGCGGCTGGCCCGGGCCGAGGAACCGGCGCAGCACCTCGCCGACCTGCTCGCCCGCTGGCAATGGGACGACGGGGGCTGGAACTGCTCGCGATCGGCCTCGGCCCACGTATCGTCCTTCATGGAGACGCTGACGCCGATGCGGGGGCTCGCCGCGTATTCGACGGCCACGGGATCCTCGAAATCCCTCTCGGCAGCGAGGCGGGCAGCGGAGATCTTCCTGGAGCGTCGCCTGTTCCGTCGTCGGAAGGACGGCTCGGTCATGCGGCCCCGGTTCCTCGAGCTCCACTACCCGTTGTACTGGTACTACGACGTGCTGGGCGGCCTCAAGGGAATGGCCGAGGTCGGCCGCATCAACGACCCCCGGTGCACCGAGGCCCTCGACTGGCTGGAGGGGCGCGAGTTACCGAGTGGGGGGTGGCCGGCGGACGGCCGCTTCTACCACGTCTCGAGCGCGTACGAGCACGGGGCGGAGTACGTCGACTGGGGCGCGCCGTCGCGCACCCGGGCGAACGATTGGGTCACGACCGACGCCCTCTTCGTGCTTCAGGCGGCCGGCCGTCTCGCGGTATAGGGTGTCGGGCGGGTATCGCCCCGGCGGTCGCCCGCCGGAGCGGCCAGGTCGTGGTAGTAAGCCCCGTTCTGTTTCAGGCAGCATTCGACTGCGCGCTCTCCTCGACGGTCGGGGAGACTCCTCCTCCCGTCGGTCAGGGCTTGCTCCCGGGGAGTCGGCCGTTTCACCAGATCCCGGTGGAGCCTCCGGGGCGGCCCCATCACCGTCCCACCGGGCTGTGTCGTTTCTGCTCCGTG
>JASHSX010000110.1 GCA_030040865.1 Thermoplasmata archaeon
ATCCAGGCTAGGCTACGCGCCCGGACCCCCGACGGCCCTCGAGATATCAGTGCTTCGCGGCCGGCGCTGCCGCAGGCTCGGGAGGGAGCAGCGTCTCGTAGCGATGGTCGATCGGAGCGACGAATCCCGTCGCCGCCTCCTGGAGGATCTCGATCCCTTCGAGGTACTCGCGCAACGTCGGAAGCACCGGGCGGCGCGGCGCCGGGTCGGACGCCGCCGCCGTAGATCCCCCCAGGGCCCCGAGCAGCCACCGATCCGCTCCGGCCACGAACAGGAACGGGAAGACCCTCGACTCGTTCGTCAGGGCGGCGAACAGGACCTCAGGTCGTGCCCCCGACCGGGGGGTCCCGGAGAGCAGCACGATCTGGTCACCGGTCCTTCCCTGGTACGGCGGCAACTTCGACGGATCGAGGAGGGTCCGGTGCGTGATCCAACCCCTCGCGAGCATCCGTCGCTGGGAGAACGGGAGCCCGAACGGACCGACCAAGTGGCCGCCGCGACCTTGCTCGGCCGCGGCGAACGGTCGCTGGAGGAGCTCGGAGAGCGCCCACCGCTGGTGGGCGGTGAGCGGCGTCGGAGTCTCCGGCTCGTCGTCGTCCGGACCGGCGATCACGCCGCCCAGGCCGTGGGGGTAGGCGATCGTCCCCGGGAGGCCGGCGAGGTGGCACCAGAGTCCCTCGTAGTCGAAGTAGACGGGGATGGACGGTTCGTCCGCCCGGACCGTCACCGAGATCGGGCTTGCCGCCAGCTTCCCGGACCCGAGCCGTTCCACGAGCCGGGGCCCGTCCGTCGGCTTCGCGTGAAGAAAGACCGCGAGACCCATCTGGGTGGCGGTCCAGAGGAGGACCGTTCCCGAGTCGCCCGTGATGCGCTGCGTGAACTCCTCGAAGCGGTCGGCGTACGGCCGGGCCACGACGAACGTGACGAACGGCCGTCCGATCCGCGCCGGGTGCGGAACGTACCGGTCCCGGAGCCATCCCTCCTCGTAGGCGCGGCGCCGCACCGCATGGTACGTCGACCGGGGGACGCCGACCTGCTGAAGTCGCTCGCGTTCGCGATCGGGCCGGGCCGCGAGGAGGACCGCGATGACGCGGGCCTCGGAGTCGGTCAGGGCCCGCACTGGGAAGGGTCCTCCCGATTGCTACGGTGTAGCATGCTGTCCAAATCGTCCCGGGGCGCCCGGAACTTCGCCTTAAGCCTCGAACCCCGCATGCCCACAGCAGCGCGCTGCCCACGAGGGACGGTCGTCGATGCGGAATTCGGTTCGCGGGGCCACGACAATCGCCGTGGTATCGGTCGGCCTCCTCATGGTCTTTGTCCTCCCCACGGGGCTCGCCGCGGCCGCCGGCCCCACGGGTGCCGACGCCGGGACGACCCTGTGGGCGTACGGCGCGGTCAAGACGGTCGACGTCAGCGGGACGGCCGGGATCTGGCAGTACCAGGGGAGCGCCACCTTCGGCTACTCCGTGATCCTGGACCAGCAGAACACGAGCGGGAGCACCTTCGAACTGTCGCTCAACCGGACGATGGGGGTGCTGTTCAACCTCGCGTACTGCTCTCCGAGCTGCGCCCACCCGGTCTACACCGCCAACCAGTCGTACCACAGCTGGGAGTCGAGCGATGCCTGGGCGAACTTCACCACGCTCGGCAGCGTCAACGAGGCCGGCGGCACGGTCCCCGCCATCGCGCTCCTCAACACGAGCTCGTCGTTGGTCGGGCACCTGCTCGTCTCGGGCGCGTCGTCGCTGCCCGCTGCGAACCGGTCCCGGTCGCTGTCCGTGAACGTGGCCGGCGGGGCCCACGTCGCGTTCGCCACCCCGCTCGGTCTGATCCCGCTCGACCTGACGCCGAAAACGTCGGCGAGCTGGTCGTCTTCGAGCAATTTCACCGCCTCCGGTGGGGCGAGCTGGAACTTCGTCTACGCCGCGGCCGGACCGCGCGGGACCGTGACGCTGGCGCACAACGGCTCGGGAAACGTCTCGCGCACCGGAACGGTCGTCGCTCAGGGGAGCTACACCGTTGGGAACTCGGTCACGTTCGGCGGGATCACGTATCCCGCGATCCAGCTCACCATCGTCGGCCCGTTCTCCGTCCGGGAAGGCTTCATCCTCGCTCCGGAAGGGGCGGACCTGTTCGGCTCGACGGCGCAGCCGTGGAGCTCGAACCAGTCGGGGACCGCCACGGCGTCGATGTCGGCGCTCGACGCGCTGCCGTCGGCGGACGGCCACTTCGGCGTCGCCGCGTCGCTCTGGCTGTACAACGCCGAAGGGACCGTGGAGACCTCCTCGATCGGGGCGCTCCCGGGATCGTCGGGGCTCGTGCCGGCTACCTCCTCGAATCCGGCCCCGGCACCGCCGACCTCGGTCCAGGGTTCTCCGATGAGCCCCGACGACGCGGTCTCCGACCAGGGATGCCTCATCGCCGGCTCCGGGTGCCCGGGGGCGGGCGGCGGCTCCTCCGCGAGCCCGCTGCCGCGGGAGATCTTCGAGGGGGGAGTGCTCGTCGCGGTGATCGCCGTGATCGCGGGCCTCGTCCTCGTGGCGGAACGCCGCCGCCTCCCGCCGCCGGCGTACCCGAACGCCAACCTCTACCCCCCCGGAGCGACGACCGCGGGCGGCCGTCCCCCGTCGGGCCGACCGACACCGGCCGAGCCTCCGCCCCCGGCCGAAGAGGACCCGCTCGGCCACCTCTGGTGACCGGTCCGCGGTCCCTTACCCGGCCGGCCGGGCGACGCGCGGAGGGGCGCGGGTCGCGAGCGGGTATCGGAGGAGGGCGGCCACCCCGCCGAACGCCTTCTCGAGCATCTCGCCCTCCTCGCTCTCGGTCGAGATGAGCCGGCCCGTGGCACCCGACTGGGCGGCGCGCCGGAAGAGGCTCTCGACGAAGTCCTCCGTGCCGGTCTCGGTGACCGTCCGCTGGTGGCAGTTCGGACACGGTCCGTCGAGGACCGCGTCGATCTCCGAATCCGGAAGCGTTCGCGTGAACTCGTGCTGGCATGCCGTGCATCGGAAGGCGACGCGCTGCTTGCGGAGCCCTTCGGAGATGAGCAGGATGTCGACCGCGCCCAGGTCGAGTGCCCGATTCACGTCGGCCTCGCCGTAGGCGGCGAGGCCGGTGTCGGCCTTGCGGATCTCGGCGAGGAGCCGCTGGACGATCCGCTTCTCCTCGGTGAGCTCGAGACCGTGGAGCGTCTGGGTCGCCTTCTCGACGAGCTCCTTGAGGCCGTACTCGTCGGTGTAGCCGGTGTCGAACAGCGGCTGCACGACCTTCTGCTGGAGCTCGTATTGGAGGTAGTTCTCCTTGTAGAAGTACTCCTTCGTCGCGCCCGGTCCTCCCAGCAGGATCCCCTTCAGCTCGTCCTTGCGGGGGAGGAAGATCTCCTGGGCCATCTCGGCGATCTTCACGAAGAACTCGTGGGCCGCGTGCTCGATCATCCGCTCGAAACGGTGCTGGGACTGGCCGCCCCGACCGTGCTTGCTCGGGACCTGGGACTGACGGTTCCGGAGCGCCTCGACGCGCTTCCCGCGCAGGAATCCGAGCGTCACCTCGGCACGGTCCATGACGACGAGCCCCCAGACGTCCGGTTCGTGGACCATGGCGAGGAGGGGGTCGAGGAAGAACGTCGAGTCGCACCGGTAGAGGTACGTGTTGAGCGTCTCGGGCGGCTCGACGATGAACGTCACCGGTTCCGACTTGTCGGCGCCGATCGCCTTGCTGCCGACGAAGAAAGCGACGCCGTTCGCGGGCGGCTCCTTGTACTGGCGGACCCGGCCCATGATGGACTCGATCGCCCACATCACGTTCTTGCGGGTCGTCCGGCTCTTGATGTTCGAGCTCTGGGCGTACTCGTTCCTGAGGTACGACATGACGTCGGAGATCTGTTTGCCCGGCGGCACGTAGAGCGAGATCAGCTCCGTCGCCCGACCTTTGGTGGCCGAGATCTCGTCGAGCTTCCGCTGGAAGGAGTATCGGGCGAGCTGGAGGTCCGAGGGCGAAGCCGCGGCCATCAGTGGTCCTCCGTCAGGAGGTCCACGGTGAGGGCTCGGGGTCGATGCCCCTTCGCGCCGGCCGGAACCGCCGGTCGGCGCCCGTGCCCCGGGCGGGACAGTCAGAGCAGACGACGGATGTGCTCGTCGATGATCTCTTCGGGGTACGCCCCGACGATCCGGTCGACCAGCTTGCCCTGCTTGTAGAACAGCAGGGTTGGGATGCTCATGATGCCGAGCGCGCCGGCCTTCTCTCCGTTGTCGTCGGAGTTCATCTTGCCGAACGCGACCTTGCCCTGGTACTTCTCGCTCAACCGGTCGACGATCGGGGAGACCATGCGGCACGGGCCGCACCAGGGGGCCCAGACGTCGACCACCGCCGCCCCGTTCTCTTGGGCGAACTTGTCGAAGTTGCTGCCCCCGACTTCTTGAACGCTCATGGATGCCTTCCTAGCAGTTGAGCCCGCCCGTCTATAAAATTCTGAGTGGGCGCCAGGTTCACCTCCCGACCCCGGGGCCACCCGTCGGGACGTTCTCCGGGCCGCCGCGGCGGTCGTGGGCGGAGAATTCCAAAGTGTCTTTGTAGATTGGCGCCCCTAGGGGAGATCGTGACCGTTTTTTCGTCCTCGAGCGCCCCGCCCTCCGACGTACCCCTTCTTTCCGCCTCCCTCGCGGACGCCGTGCCGCTCGTGGACCGGATGGGACGCCGACCCGCCGTCCTCACTCCGTCGTCCCGCAAGGGGATCCGTCAGCGGATGCTGCTGCTCCGTCAGAACGCCCTGGACCGGATCGTCGACCTAAGCGGCGTGGCGCGGCCGGAGCTCCAACGGTTTCGGCGCGAGCTTCGGGAGAGCGACCTCCCCGACGTGCTGATCCAGCGGGGCGCGGGGCTCGCCTTCACGCGCGAACTCCCGCAGGGGGCGCTCCTGTACCTGCTCGTCCGGTCGCTCAAGCCCCGTACGGTCGTGGAGACAGGGGTCCGCCCCGGCTACTCGACGGCGTGGATCCTGGCGGCCCTCGAAGCGAACGCCGAGGGGCGGCTCACGTCGCTCGGGCCGGGCCCGACGGCCGGCCGGACGACCGGCGTCCACGACGTGACCGTGGGGCAGTTCGTGCCTCCCGCGCTCCGGTCCCGGTGGACCCTTGCGCTCGGCAACACCGAGGACCGGCTGCGGGAGATCCTGTCGGGACCGCGCGTCGACCTGTTCTTCTACGACAACGGCCCGGACACGGACCGGGCCCGCTTTGAGCTCAAGCTCGGTTGGGAGTCGCTCTCCGAGCGCGGGGTGCTCCTTGCGCACCACGTGGAGTCGAATTCGGCGTGGACCGATTTCTGCCGGTGGCAGGGGTTGCCCCCGCAACTCCTCGACCCGGGGCCGCCCCCCATGGGCGCCCTCGGCGTCCGCCCGGCCCCAACGGCGCGCACCGGTCGCTAGGCGCTCAACGCTCGAGCTCTTCGACCAGGTGGATCGACGCGGGCACGATCAGCCGCTCGATCGCGGTCCGGACCGCCCGCTCGCTGCCGGGGAGCGCGTACACCGGCTTCCCGCGCACGACGAAGAGCGCCGCTCGGCTGATCATCGCGAGCGGACCCACCTCCTCGAAGCTCAGCGCGCGGTAGATCTCCCCGAATCCCGGGAGCGTTCGACCGCCCATCGCTTCGAGGGCGTTCACGGTCAGGTCCCGAGAGCTCGCCCCGGTGCCGCCGACCGTGACGGCCGCCTCGACCGCCGGTTCGCCGAGCCACGGTTCCAGGTGGTCGCGAACGTCCGCGACCGAGTTCGCGACCAGCGTGTAGTGGACCACCTTGTGGCCGGCCTTCGAAAGGAGCTCCCGGGCGAGGTGGCCGGACGGGTCGTCCTGCTCCGTGTGGGTATCCGACACCGACAGCACTCCGAAGCCGAGGCTCCGGGTGCCGCCCAGGTGGTGACGGTTCGCCGCGCCGGCGGGGGATTCTGGCTCGTTCATGAGGGGGCCCGGGGCGTCTTCCGCTTGGCGAGCACCCGGACCGGTCCGAGCGACGTGCGCGGATAGAGCCCCCGCGCATCCTTCTCGAGGTACTTGACCATGTCCCACGCGGTGAGCAGTGCGATGGTCGCCCCCACCAGCGCCTCCATCTCGACGCCGGTCCGGTCGACCGTCTCGGCCACCGCGCGCACGCGGAGCCCTCGGGCGCTCGGGACGAGCTCGATCGCGCTCGAGGTCAGGGGGACCACGTGGGTGTGCGGGATGAGCTCGGGGGTACGCTTCATCGCGAGGAGGCCCGCGAGCTCCCCGGCCGCGATCGGGTCCCCCTTCTCGACCCGGTGTCGGGCGATCGCTCGCCGGGTGGCCGGGGAGAGGCGCAGTTCGCCCTCCACGATCGCCCGGCGGCCGACCGGGGTCTTGCCGGCCACGTCCGACTGCCGCGCCATCGGTTCACTTCGCGGGCGCGCCGGCGGCCACGTGGGCGAGAACCGCCTCGAGCTGGACCCGCTCCGAGGCCCCCTGGGCGAGACGGAAGTCGACCTCGCCGAGGTACTCGATCAACCGGACCTTGTCCCGGGCCGGCAGGACGGTGTCGCTCACGTCCGGTAGGTAGCCGTGGATCGCGTGGAGTATTTCCTCGCCGCTCGTGCCGCGCTCCGTGAAAAGAGCGTAGAGGCGAGATCGAGCCTCCGCGAAGTTCCCCGCGAGCGCCGCCCCGAGCATCCCCTCGACCTCGCGACGAAGGGGAACGCTCGCATGCTCCTGGACCGTGGCGGCCGTGATCGAGTCGGCGTGCGTGGCGGTGAGCTGGAGCAGGTTGATCGCCCGTCGCATGTCGCCGAACGCCGTCGTGACGAGGGTCTCGACCGCCTCGGGAGAGATCCGCTTCCCCTCGGCCTTCGCCACCCGTTCGATCTGCGCACGGATCGCCGCGTCGCTGTACCCCCGGAACCGGAACACCGCGCACCGGGACTGGATCGGATCGATGATCCGTGAAGAGTAGTTGCACGAGAGGATGAAGCGGCAGGAGCCCGAATACCGCTCCATGAGACGGCGCAGCGAGGCCTGCGCCTCGGAGGTCAAATTGTCGGCCTCGTCCAGGAACAGGATCTTGAAGCCGATCTCGCCCAGCGCCGAGGTACGCGCGTACTCCTTGATCGTGGTGCGGACCGTGTCGATCCCACGAGAATCCGACGCATTAAGTTCCAAAAAGTTTTGACGCCATTCTGAACCGTACAGGTCCCGGGCGAGGGCGAGCGCTGCCGTCGTTTTTCCGGTGCCGGGGGGACCCGCGAAGAGCAGGTGGGGTAGGGAGTGCTTCTCCGCATAGGCTCGGAGTAACGGAACGATCGCCTCCTGACCGACCATGTCCCTGAGCGAGGTCGGTCGGTACTTCTCCACCCACACCGCCTCCGCGGAACGGTCCGGCATCGTCGACGTCGCCGCTCTCGCGGCCGCGCTCTTTAGCGTTTCCTCGGCCGGCGTGTCATCCGGAGGGCCGGCGGAGGGGTCGGTCGAGGTAGCGGGCCTCGTCCACCCGGTGGCGCCGGACCGCCTCGGCGAGGATCCGGCCGTATTGCCCCAGTGCTTGACGGTGGCCTCCCTGGTCCTCGCCCGCGACGATCGACCAGAACCAGCCGAGCTGCTCGACCGATCCGAGGAACCACGCGTGGTCGGAACGGAGGATGCGGCACGATTCGCGAGACTCCGCCCCGATCTCGGCCGGGGGCTCGGGGATCGGACGACGCATGTGCGCCGTCAGAACGCGCTGGGCCGTGAGGACCGCTCGCCGGACGTCGTCGAGGGGGTATTCCTCGAGCAGCACGAGGCGGTAGCTCACGCCCTCGAACCACGTGACGAACGCATCGAAGTCCTCGGGCGGGGCCCGAATATCCACCAACGGTCGGGAGAGTCCCACGTCCCGTCCACCCGGGACCAGACGAAAGGCGTTGCGTCAACGCGGCCGGGCCCTGGGGTCACCGGTGGTGAGTTCCTACGGTGACGCGCGGCGGTGCGCTCGGAGCATCCACCCCCTCGGCCTCCTTGGACCCGATGAACGCGTTGAGCGTACGTCCGCTGACCGAGCCCGCCGCGCTGCACCAGCTGAGCCCCGTCGCCCGGATCCGACCGACCCCGTCGGACGGTTCCGTGACGGCCACCCGAACCGTTCGAGGGTCGGAGCCGCCGCGCCGTTCGTGGTGGCACCGGGAACGAGGGACGTTGCCGTAGAGACGGACGCCGCGCGTCACTCCGAGGGGATACGGTTCGCCCCGAGGGCGAGGCCGGAGGCGGGGTTCCTCTCGGCGATCCGCCGCCCGAGACGGTACTGGAGGTAGCCGATGAGCGCGGCGACACCCAGGATGCCGGGGACCGAGAACTCTACCGGCACGTCCCACGCGAACAGGATCCCGAGCATCCCCCAGGCGAACCAGAACTCCGCGACCTCGGCATCGACGGCGCCCACACGGCGCAGGATGATCGCGAGCGCGCTCCCGTTCGCCGCAGCGATCACGAGCGCGGCGACGAGCGCGGGAGCAATCGCGGTCCCGGAAAGGAAGATCACGACGACCCAGCCGGCGAACGAGAGGGCTCCCGCCAGCACCAGACCCCCTCGGCCGATCCGGGTCGGACGGCGGGCGAGCGACAGGAGGTCCGCCGGGACCGAGTAGGCGAGCGCGATCAGCACGGCGACGACCCCGAGGAAGAACGCCAGGGTGAAGGGGCTGGGCCCGTGGCCGACGAGGTGGGCGAAGAGGGCCACCTCGCCGACGTAGACGAAGGCGACGAGCGCGAGGGAACCCGGTCGAAGCCAGCGCTCGGAGACGGTCGTCGGATACCATAGCCGGACGAGGAGGATCGGGAGCGCGATCGAGTAGGTCGCGTGGAACACGGTGAGGCCGAGCGCCCAGAGCCAGTTGACCCCGAACGCGTGTCCGTAGCTGGCCAACGCGTCGACGGGCGACCCGGACGTCTGGAAGAACGTGTGCACCGCGAATCCCTCTTCCGCGATCCCGTAGGCGGCGCCGAGGAGCAGGATCGTAGCCCATCCCTTGCGATAGACCACCGCGAACTCACGGATCAGGAGCGCCCCGGTACCGTACAGTCCGATATCGAGACCGAAGGAGAGCAGGAACCCGAACGGATCGTAGAACAGCGTGGAGATCGGCGTCGACCCGGTGAGGAGCTCGGGAATCGTGGGCGCGAGGAGCAGGAGGGCGAGGACGGGAAAGCGGTCCCTCAGGTACCGCCGCCACCGGCGCCCCCGGTACTCGGTCCGGCCGGGTGCCCCCACGCCGGTCGGCTGGTCGTCCCGATTACATCAAATGCGCGACGCCCCGGCCGTCTTACGAGCTATATGCGGCCGGACCCTCGTGGGACCGGTCCCGACCGATGCGCGAGCGTTTGGCCCACATCACGTTCCGCGGTACGATCCGCGACCGCTCGGTGGATCCGTACCTTCGGTTGCTGAAGGGTCTGCGCTCGCGACGCCGCGTGAAGGGCGTGCTCCTCGATATCTCGAGCGGCGGTGGCGAGTCGATCGCCTCGACCGATTTCTATCTCGCGGTGAAGCGGCTCGACCGCGTGAAGCCCGTGTACGCCGCGATCGGGGCGGTCGGCGCGTCCGGGGCCTACATGGCCGCCCTCGGGGCGCGACGGGTGTTCGCCTACCCCGACTCGACGGTCGGCTCGATCGGGGTCGTGTACCCCCACCTCGCGGTCCGGGACCTCGTCCGCCGCCTCGGGATCGAGGTCGACCTCCTGCACTGGGGCGAGCACAAAGACGCGTTCCAGGGGTTCCGTCCCTTCACCGAGGTCGAGCGGACCAAGATGATGGCGGTGCTGGAGCAGGGCTACGAGAGCTTCGTGGGCCTCGTGGCCGCCGAACGGAAGCAGCCGCTCGACGCGATACGCGCCCTCGCGACCGGAGAAGTGTGGACCGGGGCGCAGGCGCTCAAGCTCGGGCTCGTCGACGCGCTCGGCGACCGGGAGGCCGCGCTCGAGGAGCTCGCGCGGGCGACGGGCGTCGCCTCGGGCCGGACGGTCCGGGTGGCGCCGCCTCGGTCGTTCCTCGACCGGGTCCTGACGGGGAACGCGAACCAGTGGGGCGGGGGCCTCACCGAGCGGATCCACGAGGTCGTCGAGGAGACGATCCTCGACCTGAGCGGGCTCGGTCTGCGCCGGTAGGCGCGCGGCCGCGCGGGGTTAAATAACCCCCCCGCGCTCGGGAGGGTCGATGCCCGACAATCGCCGCTCCGGTTTCTCGAGCGCGGCCGGTCTCATCCAGTACTACGACATGGAGGAGACGCGGTCGCTCAAGATCAACCCGTACATCGTTATCGGGCTGGGGATCGGCGCGGCCGTGTTCGTCGAGTTCCTCAACTGGCGCCCGATCTGACCCCGTCGGGGACCGGGGCCATCGGCAGAGTCTCGGCGGCGGGAGCCCGGCCCGGCAGGAACCGCCCGTCCGCCGACCGACCGAGGAGACACACCTTGGACTCGGGGGACTCGTCGAGCCACAGGTAGCCGGTCCGTTCGGCGAGCCGTCGCGCGAACGGCACGATCTCCTCGTGCGCCGGGACGTGGTCCCGCCCGAGGCGTTGGCGCGACTTGCCCATGTACACGTACCCCTTCGGCTCGATGAAGTCCGGCCGGGCGAGGAGGTCGAGCTCCGCGTACGCGTCGATCCAGCCCAGGTTCCACCCCTTGACGAGCGTGTGCCGGACCACGCGGCGGGTCGGAAGGTCCCGCACGATCGTGAGCGATTCGCGGAGCCGTTCCCACGCGTCCTCGTACGCCGGCAGGGTGAGCCGGCGGAAGATCTCGGGGTTGGGCGCCGTGACGGAGACATACAGCTGCGTCGGGAGCGGGTCGAGCGCGCGCAGCGCGTCCGGGTTCGTGCCGTTCGTGACGAGGAAGGTCGTGATCCCGCGCTCGTGGCACAGCGCGAGGAACCGGTTCATCTTCGGATAGAGGGTGGGCTCGCCGGTGAGCGAGATCGCGATGTGCCGCGGGGTCTGCGACTCCTCCCAGCGCGC
>JASHSX010000111.1 GCA_030040865.1 Thermoplasmata archaeon
GACCCCAATACGATCGTCCCCGGTACCAGGTGGGCTTTACGGTGGGCGACATCGAAGCCGCGCGGGCAGAGCTGATCACCCGCAACGTCGAGCCCATCGGCGAGATCGAAGGGAATGCACGGGAGGGTGGCCGCTGGTGCTATTTCCGAGACCCCGAGGGCAACGTCTTTGAGCTCAAGGAACGGCGGTGACTCCGCGCTCACCCGCGATGGGCCCTATACCGCTGAGATAGCGGTTGGCCGTGTGTCCCACGCTGAAACCAATTGTGCGTGGCGTGTCCATCGGGACGGGATCCAGATCCCCTCAACGGCGTAAGGATGACCCCGACACGCGCACGGCGTCCCCGCCCACCCGAATTCGCAGGTCTCGGGCCGAAGACTACTCCACCAGAATACGGGTGAATAACGCCGTCCCGATTTATGTAGGCCGTTCCGGTCTCGGAACCTATGTCCGAGACGCCGGCGAGCGAGTCATCCCGTCCAGGGGGATCGGCGTGTCTTTTGTCATCGAATGAGCCGGAATCGAGGTTCCTCCGGCGACGGGGAGCGCACAGTCTCAGAACGAAGGCCCGGTACGTGCTTGCGGGAGCGAGCCCCGGCCGCGGCATTCGGGTGGCCCTGCTCCTTCTGGTCGTCACCGCCGTCGTCCTGGCGTTTCTTCCGGCCGCGGTGGGCTCCTTGGCCTCGAGCGCTCACACGCCGTCGTCGAGCGGCCTCCGCGTAGCTTCGGGC
This sequence comes from Thermoplasmata archaeon, assembly GCA_030040865.1. Lineage (GTDB taxonomy): Archaea > Thermoplasmatota > Thermoplasmata > Lutacidiplasmatales > UBA184 > Lutacidiplasma. The sequence goes on from JASHSX010000111.1 coordinate 732, forward strand.
TCGATCACGAAGTGCACCGAAGGCGCGCTGAAGTCCGCGATCGCGGGCGGCGGCGTGCTCACCTACACGCTCAGCTGCACGGACATCCAGTTCACCTCGACCATCACGATCGGCGCTTCGACCACCGTCACGATCGACAGCGGAGGGTTCTCGGTAGCGTTCAACGGCCAATCGATGCTTCGGCTCTTCGTTGTCTCGGGCGGAAGTCTGACGATTGACGGCATCACGCTCGAGAACGGAGCGATCGCGGGCACCGCGGGCTCTGCGGGAGTAGCTGGAATCGTAGGTACCGGGGGAAGCGACGGAGCCTACGGGACCGCCGGCTCGCCGGGCGCGGCGGGTAGCCCGGGTGGCGCTGGCGGAGCCGGAACCCCCGGGACCTCCGGCACGAACGGCGGGACGGCCGGCGTGGCCAAGGGCGGGACGATTCTGGTCAACAGCGGATCGCTCGATCTCATCGACCTCACGGTCTCGACCAGTCGAGCTACGGGCGGAGCCGGAGGGCCCGGTGGAATGGGGGAGGACGGTGGAGACGGTGGGTATGGGGGTACCGGCGGTGCCGGTGGCTCCTGGTTCACCTCTTCGTCCTCGAGCGGCGGACCGGGAGGCGACGGGGGCAGCGGCGGCGCGGGAGGGAACGGCGGCTGGGGCGGCAACGGTTCGGCCGGCGGAGCCGCGCTGGGAGGCGCCATCTACAATGCGGGAACCCTCACGCTGACCGGGGACACCTTCACGGACGATCTCGCTCAGGGCGGCAACGGCGGGACCGGTAGCGAAGGCGGTAGCGCGGGCAGCGGAGGCAACGGCGGCTCCGGTGGCATGGGCGGAACCGGCGGGGTCCCCACCTCGGGGACCGGTGGCGCGGGCGGGGACTCCGGTACCGGAGGGGCCGGCGGCGCCGCGGGGATCGGAGGCGGAGGCGGCGCGGGCGGCACGGGCGGGGCCGGGCTTGGCGGGGCCATCTACAACATCGGAACCTTGGACCTGTCCGGTACGTCGTTCGACGCTTGTTCCGCGACAGGCGGCCCGGGCGGGTACGGCGCTGCGTCGGGCATAGGCGGTTACGGCGGCAACGCCGAGACTGACCAGCCGGCCGGTTCGGGCGGGGACGGCGGAACTCCCGCAGCGACCGGCGGAGATGGTGGCGCCGGCGGGGCCGCCGGCATCGCCCAGACGGGTGCCGACGGAGCCCCGGGAGGACCGGGCCTCGCGGGCGGTCACGGCGGCGCCGGGGGGCTCGGCGCCGGGGGTTGCATCTACAGTACCGGCTCGTTGACCGCTACCGGGACCAATTCTTGGTCCGGGGGCACGGCGACCGGAGGAATGGGAGGAGTCGGTGGCCAGGGCGGAGCCGGCGGCTTCGGAGGGGACGGCGGAGCAGGGAACAACGGAGGAGCCGGAGGGTCTGGAGGCAGCGGCTATCCGTCGGCCGGACCCGGAATGTCGGCCTATCCCGGCGGTCCCGCCTCCCCGGGTAAGACCGGAGGCGGCTTCGGCACGGCCGCGTCGAGCGGCGTCTCGGGGAAAGGAGGCGCCGGCGGTGCCGGTGGCGCCGCGAACGGTGGGTGTGTCTATGCGAGCGGCGCGTTGACCATTTCGACTTCTTCGTTCGAGACGTGCTCCGCCCTCGGAGCCCAAGGGGGGTCCGGGGGGAACGGCGGCACGACGCTCCAAGCGGGTGACGGGGCCATCGGTTCGGCGGGGGGCGTCGGCGGGACGGGCGGTTCGGCCGGAGGGAACGGTCCGTCGGCCGACGGTGCGCCCGGCGCGGCCGGAGCCAACGGAATGAAGGGCGCCGTCGGCGCGGCCGGGGGAGCCTCGGGTGCCGGAGGCGCCGGAGGTATCGGCGGTGCGGCGCGGGGAGGCGCAGTGTACGCGACGAACACGGCTGATTTCTCGAACGACCAGATCGAATCGAGCTCGGCGACCGGGGGCCCCGGATCCGTCGGAGGGATGGGGGGACTGGGTGCCGAGGGAAGCTACGGGGGCTCCGCAGGTGAGGGCGGACCCGGCGGCGATGGCGGCAGCGGGACCGGACTCGGCGGCGCCGGCGCGAACGCGGCCCACGGAGGGAACGGCGGGAACGGCGGCAACGGTGGCCCCGGGCATGCGGCCGCGGCCGGAGGGACCTCGGGTGCTGGTGGGCTGGCCGAAGGCGGCGGGATCTACGCTTCGGGATCGCTTTCCCTGACCACGGTCGCGTTCTCCTCCGACTCGGCGACCGGGGGAGCCGGCGCCAGCGGTGGGAACGGCGGTACCGGAGGCGAGGGCGGGGACGGCGGAGGCGGTGGCGAGGGCGGCTACGGAGGAACGGGGGGCGGCGCGGGCGGCTCGGGCGGTAGCTTTGGCTCGGGCGGCGCCGGCGGTAGCGGTGGCCAGGGCGGCAACGGGGGCGCCGGCGGCAAGGGAGGAGCTTCGGCTCCCGCCAGTAACGGCGGCGACGCCAACTCGGGAGCGGTCTACTCTACAACCACACCGGTCACCGAGACCGGCGTCACGTTCAGCGGTGACTCCGTGACCGGCGGTGCGGCGGGCGTCAACAACTGCATGATCGGCACGGGCTGTCCGGGAGCCGGCGGTCCGGGAGGCGGCGCCGGAGCCGGCGGGGGGGCCGGTCCGGGCGGGGAGAACGGGAACGGCGTGGGCTCGGGAGCGAGCGGCACGGCGGGAAGCGCCGGTACCGCGGGCGCGGCCGGAGCGACCGGTTCGACCGGGGGGAACGGCGTGGCCGGCACGGCCACGAACACGGACCAGAATTGATCCCCTGAGCACGGGTCGGCGCTCTCGGTCCGGGGGCGCCGATCCCCGAGCGACCCAGCTTCCTGGGTCCGGCCTTTCGGTGGATGCGCCGGTCAGTCCCGGTAGGGGGGGTCGCCTAGCCAGAACGCCTGTCCCGTCTCGGGATGCACACGCAGGTATCCCACGCTCGGCCGAGAGAGCCGGGCGAGCGCGACCAGGCATCCGACGAACATCGCCATCCCGACGAGCATCATGAGATACCACTCGAACGGATCCAGGGCGATGCCGAACGGATAGAGCCGGACCGGGAAGATCGTGCTCCAGTGCATGACGTACATCACCCAGAGCTGCCAGGTCAGGCTGTACGGTCCGAGAAAGGTGCCGATGAGCGCGCCGGTGGCCGCAGCGGCCCGCTGGAAGCTCAGGAGTGCCCAGAACGAGAGCAGGACCCCGAGGAAGAACAGCGACACCCAGGCCGACACCCGGATGAAGGTCTGCGGCGACAGGGCGTCGGCCGTCGCCATGAACAGCCCGATGACGACCCAGATGAGGCCGAGCCGGAGGACCCGCGTGCCTGCGCCCGTCTGGTGCACGACGAAGATCGTGCGCGTCGGCGGCCGGGGGATCCCGTGGGTCGAGGACGGGGTCCTCCCGCGACCGGCACTCCCGCTCGACGCCATCCCAGCTGTGAATGCCGGTGTGTGGGCTTAAAGGTCTACGATGCGGGAACGCGGTGCCGAGTGACAGTACGCGCCGGGCGCGGCGGAAGGGCCTAGGGGGCGTGGTTGAACTTGCGGAGCAGGTCGGGGAAACGTGGGTCGGACCGAATGGGGTCGAGCAACGGATCCACCATCAGGTCCTCCACTCCGAGCACGGTCCGCTGGGCGTACGCCGTGTCGTACCAGGCGAACGCCCGGTCGCTCTGACCGAGCGCGGCGAACGCCATGGCCACCACCCCCGCGGGGGCCTTTCCCGCCTCGGCCTCCTCCATGAGCGGGGCGAGCACTCTCTTCGAATCCTCCGACCTTCCCGCGAGCGCGTAGGCGATCGCCAGGACCGCGCGCCGTCCCGCGGATCTCTCCATCGGCCCCGACGTCGCCTTTCGAGCGTTCTCGACCGCCGCGTCAAATCGACCCAGGCCGATCTCGCAGAGCGCCTGGTAGAACTCGGATCGGATCCCGATCCGCTTCTCGACCTCGTCCATGTAGGCGATCGAGCCCTCGTAGTCTCGCTTGAGGTAGAGATACACGGACGGGCTCAGGGCCGACTGTCGGGCGAGCGGATCGAGGGCAGCCACCTTACGGGATATCGCCAGGGACTCGTCCAGCCGTCCGTGGACCGAGAGGACCACGGCCAGCCAGTAGTTCCCCAGCACGCTGTTCGGGTCCAGGGCGACCGCCCGGCGCAGTTCACGCTCTGCGCCCGCCCAGTCGTATCGGTTGTACAGGATGGGCGCGAATGAAACGTGCGCGTCGGCGAGTTCGGGAGCCAGCGTCAGCGCCTTTCTCGCGGCGGCCTCGGCGCGATCGAGCGCCATCTCGATAGCGATGTAGCCGTGGTTCCCTAACAGGGCATAGCCATCGGCCACCCCGCAGTAGGCGAGGGCGAACTCGGGGTCCAGCTCGATCGCCTTCTCGAAGTGCAGCAGGGCGGCCCGATAGTTCGACTCTCCCGACAGCCACCAGAACTGTCGCCCTTTGAGGTAGTACTCGTACGCGGCGAGACTGCGAGTCGCGGGCCGATCGGGCGGGCGCTGGGAAGCGGGCACGAGCTCGACCTTCAGCGCCCCGGCGACCCGGGTCGCGATCTCCGATTGCAGTTCGAAGATCTCCGTGAGTTCCCGATCGAACCGATCGGTCCAGAGGTGGGCTTCGGATCGAGTGTCGATCAACTGGGCCGTGATCCGGATGCGGTTGCCCGACTTCCGGACGCTTCCCTCCAACGCGACGTCGACGTTCAGCTCCCTCGCGACCTCCTTGATGCCGCGGGAGGTACCCTTGAACGGCATCACCGAGGTGCGAGCGATCACCTGGAAGCCCGGTACGCGCGAGAGCTCGGTGATCATCTCCTCCGTGAGCCCGTCCGCGAAGAACTCGTCCTGCGGATCCGGGCTCATGTTCGCGAATGGCAGTACGGCCAGCCGACGGGTCCGATGTCGGTCCTCCGGCGGGGCCCGCGACGATACTCCCGGTGCCTCCTCGATCCGTGCCCCGCGGGCCTCCGGCATGCCCGTCGGATCGACTCCGACGAACCGGTTCGCAAGGGTCGCATGGACGGGGCGCGAGGAGGCCCAGAACTCCTTGTTGGCGGGGTCGCCCGCGGGAAACAGGTAGTCGTACCGGATCTGGGTCTCGCCGGCCGGTAGTCGTTGCGCGCACTCCGAGGCGAGGCTCCTCAGTTGGCGAGCGCTTCCGTAGCGGTCGTGGACGGCAAGGTAGTACAGCGCGAGCTTTTCGATCTCGCGGACCGAACGCCCCTCGGCGGCCGCCGCATCGCACATCTGGACGACAGCGACCAGCACCCGGTCGCCAGTGTCGAGGGGCGCCACCTCCAGTTCGTGGTCCACCGGTACCCGGCTCAACAGATCCGGGCCCTTGGGCCGACCTCGGATACCGGACTTGAACTCCTCCGAATCGCGACCACCGCTTCCCGCCAGGCAGAAGCACAACGGGGCGGACGGAGGAACCGACGGTTCCAGAAACGGCAGGAGGACCTCGTAGGGCCAGGACTCCTGCGGGTGGGCGTCGACCTCGTCGATCAGGCAGAGCACCGGACCGGGCGCCTCGCCGAGCCCCTCGAGGGCGCCGACCAGGCCCTCCCGATCGAGGCGGGCCAGGTTGACCGACCGAAATTCCACATCGGTCCCGCTGCTCGAGGCGATCTCCTGGATCAGGTAGCTCTTCCCGGACCCCGGTGCGCCCCAGACGAGGAAATTCTTCGGTTGGGGACTCCGGGACCGGAGGGCTGCGGTCACGCGTTGACGGAACTCCTTCAGGAGCTGCCGGGACGTGGGGTCGAACCGGAGACAGTGGCCGGCGATCACGTACCGGCGCAGCTCCACCTCGTCCAGAGACTCGAGGAGCGTCCGGGCCTCGGCCTCCGCCGGCCCTCCGACTGCCTGGCCGGGCCGGCTCATCGGAGGCCGGAACATCGACCGCCGTATTGACGGTTTTCAACCGCCGCCGGCGGAGGCCCGGCCGCCTCCGGTGCGCCGGCGCCGCCGCCTCGCGACGGCGATCGGTGTCACAGCCGCCGACCCGAGCCTACGATCCTAGATCGCGAGCCGGTTGATCTCCCGAGTCGAGAGCACGGGCGAGGGTGATCCCCGCTGCACGACGTGGATCATGGCCCTCCCGACCGATTCCGTCGTAGTGACGGAGTTCGGCGCGATCGCGCCGGCGAGTAGGACGAACGGCAAGAGGACGGCGTAGAGAACCCGATACACGGGGGTCCGGGAGCGAATGCCGTGCTTCGAGCGGATGATCCCTGGACGGAACAGGTACACC
>JASHSX010000112.1 GCA_030040865.1 Thermoplasmata archaeon
TACGTCGGCCCCGCGGGATGGGCGTTCGATCCGCGAGGCCGCGCCGGGACGGCGCGTCTTGTGAGCCGGCTGGTCACGTCCGGCGCCGGCCCGTACGATCGGGTGGCGCTCGCCCGACGGCTCGACCGGGCCGGGGCGACGCTCTCGTCGCAGAGTGCCCCCGAATCGGGCGAGGTAACGATCTGGGGACCGGCCGACCAATGGCGGCCGCTCCTGGGCCTCCTCGCGGAGGTCGTCCTCCGTCCCCGGTTCGAACCCGCGGACGTCGAGCGGGTCCGGCGGCAAGCGCTCGAGCGCTCGCAGCGCGAGATGGCCCAGCCCGCGAGTCGCGCCGACTTCGAATTCCTCCGCGCGGTATTTCCCGATGGGCACCCGTACCGCTCGACGGGATTTGGCGATCCGACCTCGCTGCGTCGGATCTCCCGCACCGACCTGGTCCGGTTCCACCGGAGGCAGTACGTGAGCGAAGGGGCGAAGCTCGTGGTCACCGCACCGGCCGCGCCCGGGACGGTCGTTGCCCTGGCACGCGCCGCGTTCGGGTCGTTCGCGGAAGCGCGCGGCCCGAGCGTCCGTCTCCCGTCGATCCCCAAGCCTCGCCGGCTCGAGCAGAAGATCGACCTCGCCGGTCGCTCTCAGGTCGAGATCCGCGTCGGCGGGACGTCGATCGCGAGGAGTGCGGACACGTACCCGGCCGCCTTCCTTGCGAACGAGATTCTCGGCGGCCGCCCGCTCCTCTCCCGGCTCTTCCAACGGGTTCGCGAACAGGGGGGTCTCGCCTACCACGCGTCGAGCTCGCTCGAGGCGATGCGGTGGGGTGGGTACTGGACGGCCCAGGCCGGAACGGGCGCCGAGCGCTGGCGTCGCGTGGTGCCGATGCTCCACGATGAGGTGCGTCGGCTCGACACGTCGTCGGTCCGGACCGCCGACCTCGACCGAATTCGGGAGAGCGCGATCGGGGAGATCCCTCTCTCGCTCGAATCGACCTCGGAGGCACACGAGCTGGCCGTCGACGTCGCGTACCACGGCCTTCCGTCGGACTACTGGATACGGTGGCCGGGGTTGCTCCGGGCCGTCTCGGCGTCCCAAGTTCGCGACGCGGCCGACCTGGCCCTGGATCTGCAGGCTGCGGCGACGGTCATCGCGGGCCCCTTGGATCGTACACGGTAGGGCGAACCCGGGGAGCTGCACGCTCCCCAATACGCACTTATACGTCTAGTGCGGTCGGGTGCGCATGCCGCCGAAGGCCAAGATCGAAGCTACGCCCCAGGGGATGCTTCGGAAGAACATCACCATCACGCCGGAGGAAGAGCAGTTCCTCGCGCGACACCCTGAGATCAACCAGAGCGCCCTGTTCCGTCAGATCGTGGAGAGCCTCATGCTCGCGGAGCGCTCGCCCAGCGTCGCCTCGACCCAGCAGATCCGCCTCGGCAAGGCCGTCTACCGCTCGGGCGCGATCATGTTCCAGAAGCCGGGCGAACGGCGTCGCTGACCGGATTCGGCGTCCGCCGGGGCGCGTCCTGCTCTCGCAGCCGCGAACCGACGCCTTCCCAGATCGACAGTCGCGCGTCCTCGGCCCGGGCGAAGACGATCCCTTCCGATCCGGGCACTGCCGCGCGCGCCGTTCGGGCCGACTCTGCGGTCAGCCCCTCGAGCGCGTGCCGGGAGATGAGGTGACCGAAGGCCCATCGCCGACGCAGCGCGAGATCCGTGAAGTGGGGGGCATAGTGGCCGCCTCCCACCGCCAGGGCGACGCGGTCTCCGGCCTCCGCGGGGAGCTCCGCCAGCACGTCCGCAAGTACCCGAACCGCGGGCTCGGGCGGCACCGGGGCGGCCCCGTAGCCGATCTCCGCGAAGAACGCCGGTACCTCAAGGTAGGGGCCATGGTGCGTCGCCTCGTACGTTGCGGTCAGCCCGACCGACGGGGCCGACTCGGCCAGGGTACGGAGCGCACCCACCATCAGCTCCGGATCCGAGGGCACCCAGGAAGCGGACCGACCCCCCACCTCCGCTTCGATACCGGGATTGCCGAGCGGATGGACGGTCAAGCACTCCACGTTCTGCTCGCTCCGATGGACGGACGGGAACACCAGCGTGATCGGACGTTCCCGCAACGGTGCCGGTAGCCGAGCGTCAAGTCGTTCGTCGTGAATGTGGAGCGGGGCGCGCTTCAACAGGAGAGCGTCCTCGGACAGCCGCCGAATCGGAGCACCGTCGACGAATTCGCCTTCCGACGTGGCGACTCCCCAGCGCTCGGCGACGCGGGGTGCAACCGGGTCGGCTTCGGAGATAATGAGGAGATATCGGCCCCGCACGACGCCTCCCGGTCGCTACGACTCCGGACGTGCCCCCGGTGCTGCCGGAGGGCGCCTCGAGACAAATCCGGTGCCTGTGGCCCCGAGCCCTCGACGGGAGGAGGACGGCCGAACGCTCGGAGGCAAAGGCACGCGTCCCAGATCGACGGAGGGGAGGGAAGCTCGCGAGGGGCCGGATGGGTCGTCGCAGGAGACGGACCGCTCGGCGAAATTCCTCGGAATCGGGGTCATCGTCTTCAAGGTCTTTTTCGTCGTGTAAACCGCCCGCACGGCGGGTCCGCGGAGTAAACCATGAAACCGGCTTTCATCGGCAGCATCGGAGTAATCACGCGCAGTCCTCAACTGGGTCGTAAGCTCTTCGTCGATGCACTCGGTCTCGACCTCGTCCAGCCCAAGGGGGGAGATTTCCTGGCCAGCCAACGGCTGGAGGGATGCAAGTACTTCGGCGTGTGGCCGCTCACCGAGGCGGCCCGGGTGTGCTTCGGGACCAACCGATGGCCAGCCGGTCGACCCATCCCCCAAGCGTTCGTCGAGTTCGAGGTAGCCCGCCCGGCGAGCGTCGCCCGCGCAGCGACCGAACTGGAATCGAGGGGGTACGTTCTCCTCCACGCACCTCGAACGGATCCTTGGGGCCAGACGGTGGTCCGGCTCCAAACGGACGACGGGATCATCGTCGGCGTATCCTACGTCCCGTGGATGCACCGGCGACGCTCCCGGAGAGGGTCGAGCAAGGCTCGCCGAACACGTCGGCGGACGAAGTGAACTGGCGGTGGGGTCAGGGCATTAGTCGGGCTTGGAAAAGTGACCGTCAGGCGGGCGGCCAAGATTTCGCCGCCCCAGCGCCGTCGACTCGACCTCCCGAAACACCCGGAGGAGGTTCCCGCCCAGGATTTTGCGACAATCCTCCTCCGAGTACTGCCGGTCCAGGAGGGAGTCGGTGATCTGTGGGAGGTCGGCCACGGAGTCGATTCCCTCGGGCAACTGCGCGTGAACTCCGTCGAAGTCAGAGCCGAGGCCGACGTGGTCGATACCGGCGACCTTCGCGACGTGGTCGATCTGGTCGATCAATTCCGAGAGAGGGGGACGGGGGATCGCGTCCCGGTATGGTGCTCGGATCTTCTGCCTCTCCCCGTAGCCGAGCTCCCGGCCCTCCGCTCGCGCGGACTGCTCGGCCGCAGCGATCGCCCGGTCGACCTCAGGCTGCTGAGCCTTCACCGCGTCCCGGTAGGCCTGGGATACGAAGCCGGAAAAGAAATTGACCTGGACGACCCCGCCCCCGGACTCCGGTCCTCCCGAACGGGCCGTGGCCCGGAGCATCGCGTCGGTCATATTGCGGGGATGATCGCAGAGGGCGCGCGCCGCGGAGTGCGACGCGATCACGGGTGCCCCACTGACCCGCACCGTGCGGTAGAACGTGTGGTCCGCCACGTGCGAGATGTCGACCATCATCCCGAGTCGATTCATCTCGCGGACCACCTCGACGCCGAACTCGGTGAGCCCTTCCGGATGATGCGGAACCGTCGCATCGTCGAGGTCCCCTGAGGAGTCGGCCCACTCGTTCGAGTTCGACCAGGTGAGCGTCATGTACCGTACCCCCAGAGCGTAGTACTGGCGGAGAAGCGCCAGCGAATTTTCGATTGAGTGTCCCCCCTCAATCCCCATCAGGGCCGCAAACTTCCCCACGCGACGGGCTTCCTCGATCCCCTGGGTCGAGTCGACCAAGGCCATACGGTCGGCGTGACGGTCCGCCTGGCGTCGCACGGAGTCGATGAGTTCGAGGGTGCGGCGCGCGTAACGGCCCTGGTGACGGGTCGGTTCGACCCAGATGGAGAAGAATTCGGCCGCGAGGTTGCCGCGGCGGACCGAATCGAGGTTCAATTCGCCGCCATTGAGCGGGTCGGCCAGATCGAACTGCTCGTCCACGAACCGCTGAGGGGTATCCGCGTGGGTGTCGATGATCAGCGCGGATTGGTGGATCGGATTCACGCGGATATCCCCACACCCGGCCTCGCTCGGGGACTCCCAGCGGGCCGGCCACGTCGACCCTCCACCGGGTCAATTACCTTGTCCAACCCCAGAACGGCGGGTGGTGCTCGTCGGAGATACCCTCGGGCCATGGTTTCGAGCCGCCCGAGCAGGCTCCGCAGCGATACCGCGTGGGGCGCTCTGATCCGGAACGTCTGGAGTCAGGGCGACCGAACGGCGCGGCGGCGTGACGCAGTTGAGCGACTCGCCGCCACTCCGGCCGAGCGGCTCCACCGCTCGAAGACCCGGAACGTCGGCGGTCGCCATAGCAGGTAATACTGGCGTCCGTGGACCGGATCCGGCACGGTGAGGCTCAGGGTGGAACCGGTGACTCGAAAGCCCCCGGGGCGGCTTACGTCCCGCGAGAGGCGTCGGATTCGAGAGACTTCCCGCTCGTCGGTCTTCGAGTCACCCGCCGAGGTCCTCACGATAAAGCCGGCGTCCGAGAACGGGAACCCGCGCGGAAGCACCATCCGGTAGCTCAGAACGGCCTGGGGCCAGCCCGACGCGTCCGGCCGGACCGGCGGAGAGAATACGTGGTAGCCCGTTCGCTCTCGACCCCCAGTCCATGCCGGGTACTCCTGGCGGGGCGGAGGTCGCGTCTCGGCGTGCATTCGATAGCGCGGGGGTGATTGAAAGGATGCCGAGAACATCTCCCACGAGCCGCCTCGAGCGCTGAGCGGGGGATCGAAATCGAGGACACCCTCGGACGAGACCTCTCCGGTTCGAGCCGACGGACGCCATCGAAGTCGGTGGGGGGCCGTGCACCACACCCAGAGATCGTCCGCCTGCCCTTCGGTGTTGAAGTAGTAATGCCTCGTCCACCCGAAGGCGGGACGGAATTCGGTCATCATGCCGGTCCACGAGGAACCGTCGGGATGGACCACCTCCACGCAGTCGGAAAGTCGCCACTCGACGTGACGACGCGTCGGGCTCTCGTCGTCGGCGGGCCATCGGTAGATCCCCCGCGTAACCTCCAGTTCCCCGCTGTCGACGAGCGCGGCAAGGTGCCGGGCGACCGTGCGGCGCGAAACTCGGCACGCGGCACGTGTCAGCGCGCACACCGATTCAAAGTGCAACCCGGGTCGCCTGCGGAGGAGGTCGAGAATGAATTCGCCGACGCTCGAGGGGTCCAGGCGTAGGCTCCCCAACGCTAACCGTGGCCCCTCACGCTTAGGCATGTGGCGGGCGATCGGGGTTACGGTCGGCGCGGTAATAAGTGGGCACGCGCGCCACGTGCGGCGAGGCGCCGACCCCCGGGAATCTCGGTGGCGACATCGCGGACGGTCCACGGATCCGACCTCATGGGTCCGCGGTCGGTCGAGATCTCGGACGGCTTCGGCTCCTCGAGTCGGGTGCCCTGAACTTCGATCGGAAGTCGCCTCGGTCCGTGTCACCTCCCTGGCACGGCGTGACTTCGGCCGTGTCGTTATAGTGGAATCTCCGGATGGCCCGATATCCCATGCCGGCGGCATGCGGCCTGCCCGTCTCCGAGGACAAGTCTTGTCCCCTAGCCCACTCTTCCACGGGCGGCCCGCGCGGGAACGAGTCGCTCCCGCCGCACGTTCGGTTCCTCCGACCTGCCGGAAGTCTCTCCCGGTTGGGTCGGAGCGGGAGGACTCGGTGATAATGTCGATGAAGGGATCAGGTGGACATTGGCGAGCGAGTTCGTTGCGACCGATCCGCTGGGGCATGTTCGCGGTCGTCCTTCTCCTCGTGAGCGGTTTCGCGCTCCCCGCGCTGGACGCACCTTCGGTGGAGCAGCTGTCCGGTACCTCGCCCCCTCCGTACGACCATACTTCCGGAGTACGGTCCGCGATCTCGACGACAGGGTCCGTTACCCTTTCCCCGGGTACGGGCAACGTGGCGTCGACCGTCGCGGTGAACGGAACCGGGTTCGAGGCGAACACCGTGATCGGCCTCTCCTTTGACGGAACCGCGGTGAGCTCTACGTGCTCGTCGGACGGTACCGGAAGCTTCCCGGGAA
>JASHSX010000113.1 GCA_030040865.1 Thermoplasmata archaeon
TTCACTCTGAACACGACGGGGCTGCTCGTCACCGAGTAGCCGTTGGAGTCGGTCACCTCGACTGAGATGGTGTATTGTCCCGGTGTCGTGGGCGCACATTCGATAAGAGACGTCGAATCGCCCTGGCAACCGGTCGGCAGTCCTAACCATTCGTAGCCGAAGTTCCCCGAACCCCCGCTGGCGGTAATGTTGAGGCGGACATCCTGTCCGACATCGACAATGCTCGGACTCACCGAGATCGGACCGACCACTGGATCCGACGAGACGTCGATCACGGAATCGGCAGTGTTTCCGGAACTGTCGACCGCCAGCACCGGATAGGACCCCGGAGTGATAGAGTCACTGAGCACGAACCGGGCCACGAAGGAACCTGCACTATTCGTAGTCAGCACTCCGTCATCGCAACTTCCAACGGTGGCGCTCTTGCAGCCGAGCAGGAAAGAACCCACCTGGAAGGTGCTGATCTGGCGAGTCGCACCGTATCCGTCTCCCTCTACGCTGAACCTTTCTCCGATGTCCACATCGGGCTTGAGAAGAGTAAGGCTCGTGTTGACGAACAGAGTCTCGGTTCCGTAGCTCTCACTGTACAACAAACTCACGTTCCCGTCGCCGCTGTCCGATACAAAGACCTGCTGCAAGGCGGGGTCGTACGCGACTCCCTCCGGGGCGCCCTGCGTCGGAACGTTCGCGACGACCGTGTTCGTCGTGTCGGAGATGACCGAGATGTTGTCGTCGATTCCGCCCGCCACGAGCACCTGCCCGGTGCTGGGGTCATACGTGAGGCCCTGCGGGAATATCGACACCTTCACCTGAGCGACAACGGAGTCGTTCGTGTCCGAAATCGCGTCCACGTAACCCGCGATGTTGGGCGCGCCATTTTCGGAGGAGACGTAGACTTCGCCCGTGCTGTCGTCGTAGGTGAGGTATTCGGGAAATCCGATCGGCACCGTCGTCAGCACCACGTCGCTCGTGCTGGTCACATTGATCACGCCGACCGCTCCCGCCCCGTAGAGCGCAACGAACAGTTGTCCGGTTCCGGTATCGTAGGCGATCCCCTCGGGAGTGTCTCCGACGGAAAAGGTCGCAACCACCTGGTTCGTGGTGTCGTTGATGGCGCTTACTGTGCCCCCCGCGCTGTTCGTGACGAAAACCTGTCCGGTGACTGCATCGTATGCGACCCCCTGCGGAGCCTCGCCCACGTCGATCGTCGAGACCACCTGGTCCGTCGTATCGTTGATCACGCTCACGGTGTTGTCGTCTTCGTTCGCCACCCACAGCTCGCCTCTCCCTGCGTCGTAGGCGATCCCCTGAGGGTAGCTCCCGACGGCCACCGTAGCGACCAGAGTGTCCGAGTTCGAGGTCGCGTCGATCACGCTTACGGTGTCGTTGTTCTCGTTCACCACGAAAGTCTCCCCGGTACTCGGATCGAACGCGATGCCGGTCGGCTCGCCCCCGAGAGTGACGATCTCGGCGCTCCTCCAACCGCCAGCGAGCGCCACGGCCGGCTCCACTCCCGCAGGCGCTTCGGGCACGACGAACGAGCAGGGGGTTCCGGTCGTTCCCGGGAAGTTACCGGTGTCGTCTGTCATGCAACTCGAAGGTGCATTGGTGCCCCCGACGGAAAAGGTCACCACGGAATTCGGGGCGAAGCCGCCCCCCGACGCGGTGACCTCGTTTCCCACCGTGGCGGTCGCGGAATCAATCGTCCACGAAGTCAGAAAGAACGAGACGTTGCCCGGGCTTCCTCCATCGTCCGCGGATATGACGTACGAACCCCCCGGCAGGTCCGGAATAACGAAGTTGCATGCCGTCGGGACCGCGCCAACGAAGCTCCCCGTCGCGTCCGTGGAGCAGCTCGACGTAACCGCGGTGCCGTCAAAGGTGAACGAGATTGTGGAACTTGCGACAAATCCAGTACCCGAGACCGCGACGACGGTGCCCGCAGGTCCGCTAGTGGGCCAAACCGTTGCGTTCGGGATCAACAGGTAATCCGACTGAGTAGCGCCCGTGCCGTTCGATGCCGAAACCGCGTACAGTCCGCCCGGCAGGCGAGGGACGACGAACGTACATGCGGTGAGGCTGTCCCCCGGGAAGGTCCCCGTTGGATCTGTGGAGCACGTCGACGCGACGGGCATCCCATTCAGGGCGAGGCTAACGGTTGAACTCGCGTTGAAACCCGTACCCGTTACCGAAACCACGCTGCCCACGGTTCCGCGGGTCGGAGTTAGGGCGATGGCAGAGCCCACCGTGAACGTTGCGCCACCGGAGCTTATGGCCGCCGAAGCCTCATCGACTGTGCCGTCGCCGTTGTTCGTCTCGAAGATCTCTCCCCTTCCGGAGTCGTAGGTCACCCCGATCGGCTCGTTGCCCACCGGAACGAGGGCGATGACACTGTCCGTTGCGTCTGAGATCACGCTCACGCTGGCCGAAAAATCGTTCGCGACGAACACCTCCGAAGTGCCGGAGTCGTACGCCAGGCCGCCGGGCAGTTCACCGACGTACACGGTCGCCACCACAGAATCGTTCACATCCGAAATCACGCTCACGTCATTTCCGCCCAGGTTCGAAGCGAAGACCTGGCCGGTGCCGGAGTCGTACGCGAGGCCCCAGGGGACGGACCCCACGGTTACGTTGGAAACCACGCCGTCGGTGGCATCCGAGATCACACTCACGGAGTCGTTGCCCTCATCGGCCACGAACACCTCTCCTGTCCCGGAGTCGTAGGCAACTCCTTCGGGAGCGACGCCTACGTCGACCGTATCCACCACCTCTTCGGTCGTATCGTCGATCACACTGACCGAGTTGTCGTTCTGGTTCGCGACGAACAGCTCGCCCTTGGCGGAGTCGTAGGCAATCCCTTGCGGGTAACCACCCACGATAATGTCCGCCACCACGCTGTCGCTCGCAAAGCCCGGGACGGCATGGTCGGTGATCACACTAACAGTGCCGTTGCAATTGCTCGTCACGCAATCGCCGCTGTTCGTGACGAAGATCTGGCCCGTGCCGGGATCGTACGCGACTCCCTGCGGAGAGTTTCCCACGTCGATCGTCGCGACCACTTGGTCGGTCGTGTCGTTGATCACGCTCACGGTGTTGTTGAAATCGTTGGCTACGAACACCTCACCCTGACCGGAGTCGTAGGCGTCTCCCCAGGGTCCGCTGAGCGACCCCACCGAGATGGTCGAGACCGTGACCCCGACCGTCGCCGAGACGCTCTGAGTCCCTCCCGGAGATGCGGGCACGTTGAAAGTACAGGGTGTGCCGCTCGCGCCCGGAAAATCTCCTGAGGAGTCCGTGGAACACGACGAACTGAGCGGTGTCCCGTTGAACAAGAGGTCGATTGGCGTGTTCGGCGGGAAACCGACCCCCTCCGCGGACACAATGGTGCCCACAGTCCCGCTCGTGGGGGATAGCGACAAGGTACCGGGCGGCGCGTACGGAGTCGGACTCTCCCAAGACCGGATGCCCCGGGATTCACCCGCTAGCGTCTTCGCGATACCCCCATCGCTCCCGGAGGCGGGGCCGAGCGGCACTTGCCCTGAGATCAGACTCACCGAGAGCACTGCCATCGATAGCGCGAGAGCCGCGGAGACCGCCCGGACCCAATGCTCGCGACGTTTGCCCGCTACTCGCATTGCGCGACCCTCTAGACGCGGTCCCCCGGGCCGTACCTTCGCCCGAGCGAGCGGACGCCCCTCGCGGTCCGGTAGCCCGCCGAGAGAGCCCCCGGCGGAATGCCCTGCATCCCGAGACAACGCGAGCGACGGGGCCGGGGGGCGCAGGTCCGGGGCCCGACTCCCGTTGGCCGGGGTATCATGCGAGCGAAGCGATTCTGAGAACTGGCTTCAATACTCGGATTCTGAGCGAGGCTCACGCCTTGGCTCATCTCGGCGTGAGCCGCGCGTCGGTAGTCAGCGCCGGAGAGGTTTGGCCCTCCGACCGAGGTCAGGTCCCGTACGAACGGACCGAGCCCTTCATCCATTGGGCCCGCTGTTCGTCGGTGGGCAATTCCCAGAACAGCTCGTAGTGCCGGTCAAGAAGAGGTTGGGGGACCGTCAAGGTCAGTACCTCGCCTACTCGACGCAGCCCCTCTTGGGTTGACTCCACTTCGCTGAGTCGGGCCAACCGAGACTCTTCGACACGGTCGCATGCGTACGGATCCGAGCGAAGCCGCACTCGAAGTCCCACGCGGCCCGCGGGGAATCCATGGGGCAGCGCTACCAAGAGGCGCAAATGCGCGTCGGGGGAGAATCGCTGTCGGAAAAGAGGGGCCTCGCTCAGTACCTCGATCGATTCGAACTCCGACGAGACGTCGCTTGCCGCGGGACCGGCCCGAGACCGAAATCTCCGGGCCTGCCCCATCCGGTACCATCGAGGAACGTCAAAATAGAGCGGAAAGAAATTCCAGGCCGGACTCTTCGCGTTGAACGGTCGTTCGAGGGTGAAGTAGTAGGTAAGGTGACCTCCCGAAGCTGCCTTCGGGCTCACCTTCGACAGTCGGGCCGGCACCGGAGACCACCAAGCGAACCGCGAGGGGGGCTTCGACAGCGGAAAGGCCAAGAACGAGATCTCGCCGGAAATCACGCGGAACTCGCGTTGGGAAAAGATTCGAACGCTGCCGTCCGGGAGGACGATGACGGAGCGTTCCTGCCATCGAACCTCCATCGTAGCCATCCCCGGTGGTGCGCCGGAGTCTCCGCTCACGTAGGTGCGATCGGGGAGGAGAGTCAAGTCCCCGAAGCGGACCAGTCTCGTGAGGTGCCGAGACGCCGTTGCTCGCGAGACACCGCACGAGTCCTGAGCGGCGCGAATGATCGCGCCATGGCGCAGGGCGGGGTGAGTACGGACAAAATCAACGAGGAACGACTCGGTTCGCCCGGAACGCGTGTCAGTTGTGTACTCCGGGGCCTCCCCGACAGTCCTCGACGGCTCGATACCGGTCGATATACGTGGCACGCCGGCACATGAGCCAAGTAAAGCTTCTACTTTGCTCAAGGTCGACACCGGGTGGCGGTGCTGCCGAGGTCAGCGGCCCACTCTTGGACGCCTAAAGACTAGAGTGGGCTGGACCGATTGGCGCGGGGGCGCGACCCGGTCGAGCGAATCGCCCCGACTCCGGCCGAGCGGCTCCATCGCTCGAAGACCCGGTACGTCGGCGGTCGCCATAGCAGGTAGTACTGGCGTCCGTGTACCGGATCCGGCACGGTGAGGCTCAGAGTCGAACCGGTGACTCGAAAGCCACCGGGGCGGCTGACGTCGCGCGACAGGCGTCGGATGCGAGAGACTTCCCGCTCGTCTGTCTTCGAGTCACCCGCCGACGTCCTCACTACAAAGCCGGCGTCCGAGAACGGGAACCCGCGGGGAAGCACCATCCGGTAGCTCAGAACGGCCTGGGGCCACCCCGACGCGTCCGGCCGGACCGGCGGAGAGAACACGTGGTAGCCCGTTCTCTCTCGACCCCCGGTCCATGTCGGGTACTCCTGGCGGGGCGGAGGTCGCGTCTCGGCGTGCATTCGATAGCGCGGGGGCGACTGAAAGGACGCCGAGAACATCTCCCACGAGCCGCCACGAGCGCTGAGCGGAGGATCGAAATCGAGGACACCCTCGGATGAGACTTCTCCGGTTCGAGCCGACGGACGCCATCGGAGCCGGTGGGGGGCCGTGCACCACACCCAGAGATCATCCGCCTGCCCTTCGGTGTTGAAGTAGTAATGCCGTGTCCACCCGAAGGCGGGACGAAATTCAGTCATCATGCCGGTCCACGAGGAACCGTCGGGATGGACCACCTCCACGCAGTCGGACAGTCGCCACTCGACGTGACGACGCGTCGGGCTCTCGTCGTCGGCGGGCCATCGGTAGATCCCCCGCGTAACTTCCAGCTCCCCGCTGTCGACGAGCGCGGCAAGGTGCCGGGCGACCGTGCGGCGCGAGACTCGGCACGCGGCACGCGTCAGCGCGCACACCGATTCAAAGTGCAACCCGGGTCGCCTGCGGAGGAGGTCGAGAATGAATTCGCCGACGCTCGAAGGGTCCAGCCGTAGGTTCCCCAATGCTAACCGTGGCCCCTCACGCTTAGGCATGTGGCGGGCGATCCGGGTTAGGGTCGGCGCGGTAATAAGTGGGCTCGCGCGCCACGTGCGGGTATGCGCCGACCTCCGGGAATTTCGGTGGCGACGCCGCGGACGGACCACGGAACCGATCTCATTGGCCCGCGATCGGTCGAGATCTCGGACGGCTTCGCCTACTCCAGTCGGGCGCCCTGAACTTCGATCGGAAGTCGCCCTGGTCCGTGTCACCTCCCTGGCACGGCGTGACTTCGGCCGTGTCGTTATAGTGGAATCCCCGGATGGCCCGATATCCCATGCCGGCGGCATGCGGCCTGCCCGTCTCCGAGGACGAGTCTTGTCCCCTAGCCCACTCTTCCACGGGGGGCCTGCGCGGGAACGAGTCGCTCCTGCCGCACGTTCGGTTCCTCCGACCTGCCGGTAGTCTGTCCCGGCTGGGTTGGAGCAGGGAGACTCGGTGGTACTGTCGATGAAGGGATCAAGTGGCCATTGGCGAGCGAGTTCGTTGAGACCGATCCGCTGGGGCATGCTCGCGATCGTCCTTCTCCTCGTGAGCGGTTTCGCGCTCCCCGCGCTGGACGCACCTTCGGTGGAGCATCTGTCCGGTACCTCGCGCCCTCCGTCCGACCATACTTCCGGAGTACGGTCCGCGATCTCGACGACAGGGTCCGTTACCCTTTCCCCGGGTACGGGCAACGTGGCGTCGACCGTCGCGGTGAACGGAACCGGGTTCGAGGCGAACACCGTGATCGGCCTCTCCTTTGACGGAACCGCGGTGAGCTCTACGTGCTCGTCGGACGGTACCGGAAGCTTCCCGGGAA
>JASHSX010000114.1 GCA_030040865.1 Thermoplasmata archaeon
GAGATCACAGACACGATCAAGGCACTCGCCGCATCGAACAATGTGACGACCACCTTCGTCAGTGAGACCATCCAGCCGCCGGACACCTCCTTCCAGGACTGGATGTACGGGGAGTACAACAACCTCGAGAACGCGCTCAACGCCTACGCGCTGGGGCAATGATCTCGCGTGGCGGATAGCATCGTGGTCCCCCGAGCGGGGCACCCGACCTCGGCGAGCTCCGATCGCTCCGGGCCACCAGCGATCCACGCCGAACGGCTCGAAGTGAGGTACCGGAACAAGGTCGTATGGCAGGACGCTAACTTCGACGTGTGGCCCGGCGAGTTCGTCGCAGTGATCGGCCCCAACGGGGCCGGGAAGACCACGCTGTTCCGCATGCTGCTCGGACTGCATCATCCAACGTCAGGACTTCTCAGCGTCCTCGGCTCTGCGCCGCACCGGGGCAACTATCGCATCGGTTACGTTCCGCAGCACCACACCATAGACAAGGACTCGCACCTCGAGTGCGACAAGCTCGTCCGCCTCGCATATCCGGGCACTCGATGGGGTCCGGGGCAGCGGTTCGCTCCCCTCCGTTGGGGTCCGCGGCTGCGCCTCGGCCTCGAGCGGGAGGCCGCGGCCCGGGCACTCGAGGACGTTGGCGCCTACGAACTCGGCCCGAAGCCGCTGGGCTCGCTCTCCGGTGGCGAACTCCAGCGGGTCTTCCTCGCCGAGGCACTGGTTGGCGACCCCGAGATGCTCCTGCTCGACGAACCACTGTCGAACCTCGACCTGCGCCGGAGCCGTGAGCTGGTAGAGACGATCCACGGGCTGGTCGTGTCCCGCGGCGTCACGACGCTGCTAGTAGCCCATGACATCAATCCGTTGATCAAGTGTCTCGACAAAGTCATCTACATCGCCAACGGGAAGGTCGCGACGGGACGGCCGAGCGAGGTCCTCACGTCGGAAAGCCTGACCGCGCTCTACGGAGTCCCCGTCGAAGTCCTGCGAGATTCTCGCGATAACATCGTGATCGTCGGCGGCGAGGACATTCGCGGCGAGGAGGGGGGATGACCAACCTCTGGTCCGGCGAGCCGTTCTACTGGAATCCGGTGTCGGACCTCCGGTTCATGCTGGCGTTCCAGTTCATGCGCAACGCCTTCGAGGCCGGGACGATCATCGCGATCGTCGCGGGGATCATCGGGTACTTCGTGGTACTTCGCCGTTCTTCCTTCGCCAGTCATGCGCTCGGCCACACGGGCTTCTCCGGCGCGGCCGCTGCGGTCCTTGTGGGGGTCCAGCCGGTATACGGGTTACTGATCTTCACGATGGTCGCCGGTTCCGGAATGGCGCTTCTCGGCAATCGGGCGTCGACCCGGGACATCGAGATCGGGACGGTACTGGCGTTCGCCCTCGGGCTTGGGCTTCTCTTCATCAGCCTCTACCAGGGAAACGCCGAGGCCGCGTACTCAATCCTCTTCGGCGAGGTGCTTGGGATTAGTTCGTCGGGAGTTACCTTCACTCTCTGGGCCGCTGTGGCCGTGCTGGTTGTGGTCGCGATCGTATATCGTCCCCTCCTGTTCGCCTCGCTGGACGAGGATGTGGCGGAAGCGAAGGGCATGCCTATGCTGTTCCTCGGCCTCGCCTTCC
Organism: Thermoplasmata archaeon; assembly: GCA_030040865.1. GTDB lineage: Archaea > Thermoplasmatota > Thermoplasmata > Lutacidiplasmatales > UBA184 > Lutacidiplasma. The sequence continues at coordinate 1,630 of JASHSX010000114.1, forward strand.
TCCTACTCCTTGCGGTGACGACCTCGATCGCGGTCCAGGTGATCGGAGTTCTCCTCATCTTCGCGCTCATGGTGACGCCCGCGGCAATCGCCGTCCGACTGACTTCGCGGGTCGGGACCGCGATCATTGTCTCGATCCTGGTCGCCGTCACGGCAACGTGGGCCGGTCTGGTCCTCGGTTTCTATCTCAACGCGCCCGTGAGCTTCTTCATCACGGCGATCATCTTCGCCGAGTATATCGGCGTCCGCGGATTGGGCGTCTTGCGCGAGTCGGCGTTCCTGCAGGCGCTGGACGCGCCCGAACCGGATGGAGTACGCTCCCTCCGGAACGCGGCCCTCGTGGCAGTCCTCGCCCAGTCGTTGCTCGTGTTTGGTGGCGTGCTGCTCGTCGGAGACCTGCTGACCTACCCTTCGGCGTCGTGGAACCCCACCGGGCTGTGGCAGCATGCCCAGACGGCCGCGCTCCTGCTCGTTCCGGGCGCGGTGGCGGCGGGCGCCTCGTATCTTCTCTACTTCTCGGGCTTCCGGAAGATGGCGACCACGTCCCGGGAGTTCACCCTGGCCGCGTTCCTCACGCTGACGGGTATCCTGGGGCTCGTACTGGCGGGCAGCGGGTTGGCACTGTTTCTCGCCGGTGTCGGGCTCAACGCTACCGGCTACGCTCTCGCCCCGGTTGCCATCCTCTTCGGGGTCCCGATGCTGGCCCTGGGACTCGCCCTTGCGGTCACCGGGATGTACGGCCAGGCCGTCGGCAGTTGGCGTGTCGGCCTACGCTATCATGAGTCTGCGCTTCGGCCCGGGGCGGCCCTGATGGCCGTTCCGATCCTCGGCAGTGCGGTAACGTTCTTCGGATATCGTCGGTCGCTCGCGCGCGGTACCGCTCGGGAAGGATCGGCGGTGGGGGTCGAACCGAGCTAAGAGTCCGGACCCTAAGCCCATTGGGAAGCCGCAGGAATTCTCTCTCGACGAGTCTGCGCGGCCTAGCCCGATCGAGCCCGCTTACCTCGCCGCGGTGGGAGAGATTGGACAACAGCTCAAGAACCCGACTCGCTACCGTCCGACATGTTCGGTCAAAGGCCCCCGTCCTCAGCCATCCCCAGCACCCAGTCGAACGATCCCAACGAACTGCTCCAACGGATCGATGCCCAGACTCGGATGACCCTCCACTGGGTGAGAGCCGGAGTGATCGTGATCATCCTCCTGCTGATTGTGGTCGTCCTGATTGGCTGAGGGCGCGGCACCAGATGGGCGAGTGCCGTCCGGATGAAAGGGACCGGCCCCTCCGCAGGACGGACGTCAAGGGCCACGCCCGGTTGATTTCAGCAGTTGGTGGACTCGGTCGTCGGGCTGCTCAGAGCGGTTCCCGTGCTTGCGTCAAAGCCCTCGATAAACAGAGTACCCGTTCCCGACGTGGAAGTACCGCACGAATTGTACTCGATCGCCCAATAGGGATCCGAGGAACCGTCGAGCCCCGCCCCGAAGAGAACAAGGGCGACGAGCGAGTTCGGGTTTTCAGAAAGGAACGTGGTCCCCCCGGCGGCATTAACGCTCGCAACCAGCCCGGACGCATTGACCACGGATATTCCTGAGATCGTCACGAGCGAGCTAAACTCCGACGTGCACGATCCGGTGACGATCATCAGCGGATAGTCGGACGCTACAGTGACGACGTAGAACAGGAGTTGCCCCGAAGGGCCGGCCGCGAGAAAGAGCCAAGCCGCCACCGCGCCCGAATTGGAGTTAGAGGGCGTCGCGGGGATGGTGGTCGAGCTCGGAGCCCCGGGGGCGGGGCTGGCCGAACAGCCACTGCCGAGTGTGCCCGCCACGTTCGAGCCCGAGGCCGACGCGGACAGCCCGACTCCCTCCGCCGCCACGACTGTCCACGGGCCACCAGTCTGGTTCGCGACTCCGCTCGATCCCAGGGGCTCCGCCTGGGCATAATAGAGGGGAGTTCCGACGACGCCGGGCCCGGTGCCGGAGCTGGGCGAGAAGACCCCCGCCAGCGCGAGGACCCCGATCAGAACGACGCTAGCCACGATGATGGAGGCCACTACGAGCCATCTTCGGCGCGGCGGAGTCGAAGGAGAATACGGGAGACCCTGCGCGCCCGCAACCGGAATTCCGGGAGGACCTTCGGCTGCCGAAGCCGGCGGACTCGGACTCGGCGAAGTAGGGTAGGCGGGCACGGGTGTGCCGCTCATCCGCCGCCCGTCATCGAATCGGGCTATTTCAATCTGGACCAGGTCGCCTGCCCCGCCACCGCGGAAACGGCTCGCCCCGCTCGTAGGATCGAGCACGCCATGGCACCAGAAATGGGCCCAGTCGGATTTGAACCGACGACCTCCCGGTTATCAGCCGGGTGCTCCAGCCAACCTAAGCTATGGGCCCCGACGACGCGGGATAGTCATGTGGTCTTAGGCATTTCGGCGAAGATTCGTGACCTCGCGTCGGGTACGGGACTGGAAGAGCAAACGCCACCGGAGAGTCGGTCGACGAGGTTGTGAGAGCGCTCGAATCGACGCGGATCGCGGTTACGAGAGAGTTAGCGGGACGGCTGCTCGGAAGGTGTAAGGAAGTGGTGGCTCAGGCAGTGGCCAGCAGTAATCTGATGTCGAACGGTCCGGTGACATGGGGTTTCTAGAAGGCCCGCTGACACTCAGTTCCGACTGCATGACGGTCCGGATTGGCCCTAGGCAGAGGGCTGAGACCGAAGTATCGCTGGCCGGGTGGCGTTAGGGCGGCGACGAATTCCAAAGCCTCCGTTAGGCCCAGCGCCGCGGGCAGAATCTCTGACTCCCATTCGTGACGGGCATCAGGGTCCCAATGAGACTCGATCCAGTGAGTTGCGCCGATCGATTAGAGGGCCGGGGAAAAGAGAGGAAGGAATGGGTTGGCCAGCTTGGTATGCTAAGGCTCCGTTGAGTCGGTTTCGGCCCCCTAGCTGTAGCGCTTCCAGGTCGTAGTAAACACGCTGTTGCCGAAGTAGTACGACGAGAGACCGGACGTCGTTTGCATGAGGTGGGCGCCCGAGTCGAGCTCCTCGATACGGTAGGTTGTCCCGTAGTTGCCGAGCCCACCGATTCCCAGGAAGTGACCACTCACTTCGCCCGCGCACTCGTAGAATGTCGCTGTTCCGTAGTCGGCTAGGTCAGCGAACCCAGAGTACCCGAAGCCGGTAGGCGCCTCGGAGATGCATTCGGCACTGTCGTCGACCCCGCCTTCACAGCCGTTCGAGTTGCACACGTTGGGGTACCCGGTCACGGCCCAAGAGATGCCCGCGTCGAGGTCATGGAAGACAAGCGTGTAAACTCCACATGCGCTGGCGTAACACTCGCCGGGGTTGAATAGAACGTAAGCGGCGACGAAGTTACCCCCGCCGATCGTGTTTACTTCCTGGATGTCGTTGTAGGGTGCGAACTCCCACCAGCTGTAGTACTGGGGAGTGGCTCCGGTGGTGGAACAGTAACTTAGCGTTCCAACCTGCTCGACTGTCGAGTCGCTGTATCCGTCGATCCCGACCCACATCACTTCGACCGCGCCACCCGAAGGGGCGCTTGCGCAGCTGACGGTCGGCGTATACCACTCCGCCATCACCTCTTCGATGCTCCCGTCACCGGCCGTGGGCACCACCGCGAATCCGGCCCAGTTTGCCGAGTACGAGAGTGTCGCACCGGCTTTTCCACCCGGGATACTGCCCGGGAGGACCTGGTTCGGGCCAACGACAAAACTGCCGAAATTCGGTGAACTCGGTGCCTTTGTGGCGCTGGGCGGCTGCGAGCCCGATTTCGACAATCCCGCGCTGTTTCCTCCGTTCGTCTGGCCCAGCGCCACGAAGGCCGAAAGGACCATTACGGCCGCTAGCGCCACGGCGAGGCCGACCACCAAACGCCTCCGGGACTTCGATTTCCGTCCGTCTGTCACCTTCTCCATCTCGTGCCCTATTCTCATGGCTCTTCCTCGGGAGAACCCCCGGTCCGGGGATGGTTTCTTCCTAGTTGTATCTACCGGTCGTGTCAACCGCGTTGACCCCTCGTGTGAGCTCAGTTTCCAACCCAGCGCGGTGGTCGGGGGCTCTTTTTGACAGCTGTTCATCTGTTATCGCGTAGCCCCACCACTCAGCTCGGAATCTCGCCATCGCCGAGCAGGACTCTGATACCGAGGAGGACCTCGCCATGGGTCTCGGACACGCCATCGAGGAGCACGTGCGAATCCCCCTCGCTCGGAAAATCGTCGGAGAGAGGGTAACTGTGCTGAAGGTCGAGGACAGCGTGGGGCTGGACGTGATGGTCGTCTGCGAACGGGCCGGGCGGAAGTACCGGGTACGACTCCAAGATATCGCGCTGCTGGAACGTCCCCCCGGTGTCGAGTGGATCGAGGCGTATCGGCAGTTCCGCAGAAGGGACGGATCAGCTCAGGCCGACCTTATCCGATAACACATGAAGAGAACTTGCACCTCCCAGCCATCCCCCATGGCTGATCGAGAGGATAGTCGCCCTTCGGCGCGGGTCCTTTCCAAAGTTCGCAGCTTCCCCCCGGGAGGCGAGCCCCTCACCCCGCTCCGGCATGGCGCGTCGGATCGAGGTTTCTGCCCTCGGCCACCTGCCGGGTAGTTATCCTCGGTCTACCTCCCCACGTCATGGGTTCCTCGCCGCTGACGCCGGAGCGAATGTTTGGCAGTCCCGCGATCTCGGGACCGGTGGCGCGAGGAGTCGGGGTCTCGCCGGACGGACGGTTCGTCACGTTCCTCGCTCCGGAGCCGACGAACCAGTACAAGCTCGATTTGTGGATCGCGGCGGCGACCGGGGACGCGGCGCACGTCCTGGTTTCGGGCGAAGCGGTCGAGCCCACCAACCAGAGACT
>JASHSX010000115.1 GCA_030040865.1 Thermoplasmata archaeon
GTGGCGACCCCGGAGAGCGCGGTGTCTCCGGCCGAGTCCTTGAGCGTGGCGTTGACGCTCCAGTTCCCGGCCGCTTCGACGCTGCAGTTCAACGAGGTGGCACCGGAGGAGGTGCACGACAGGCCGGCGGCCGGAGTCACGGTCCACACATCTGAGTAGCCGCCGGAACCCCCGGCCCCGGTCGCCGAGAACGAAACGTTCTCACCGATATCGGCGGTCCGTTGGCTTTCGGTCGGACCGAAGACGCTCAACGGCTCCGCGCACCCGGAACCACCGCGGACAGCCAGGCTCGCGTGGGCCGTCGCTCCGTCGTGGTCCGTGACCGTCAGCACCGCGCCGAAAAATCCGGGAGAGGTATAGACGTGGGTCGGGTTCGACGCGGTGCTGGTGCCGCCGTCCCCGAAGGTCCACGCGTAGGTGTAGGGCCCGGTCCCGCCGACGGCGACTCCGGAGAACTGGACCGACAGCGGGAGCTCGCCGCGGAGTAGCGTGGCGCCGACGATGGCAGTGAGAGGCGTGGGGGTAACACTGCCGCCGGTGACCTCGATAGGGATCGTGTTCGTGGTCGTCGAGGTAGTGCCCGAGGGGCCGGCGACGCTGACCGTCACCGCCGCGTAGAACGCCCCGGAACTCGTGTAGACGTGCGTCGCGACGGGCGAAGACGTCACGGTCACCAGGCTGCCGTCGCCGAAGTTCCAAGCGTAAGTGTAGCCGCTCAACGCCGCGCTCCCCCCGGCGGCATCGACGCCGAAGTAGACCGACAGGCCGGTCGGACCTTCGGTCGTGTTCGCCCCGAGGGTCGCCGTGAGCGGGGCGAGACTGCAGCCGTTGCCGCCGAGGGCGGAGTTCACGATCGCCAGATTCGCTACGTCCGGCGATCCGAGACCGGTGACCGGATCCCATCCCGTCGTAGCATAGTACCCCACGCCGTCGTTGACGTTGTTCCCGACCGTGATGTCGTGGAGGGCGATCGTGTAGTTGGTGCCCTTCGCGATCGAGTAGAGCAGGTTGTCCGCGAGGCCGTTGGGGTGTCCCGCGCTGCCGTTGTACTGGTAGATCAGATCGAGCATGGCAGCCCACGACGGACTCGCCAAAGAGGTGCCGGCAGTACGCGTCCAGAAGCCGGTGATGTACTTCTCGACCCAGGTCCCTCCGATCGCCGAGACGTCGGGAAGCCCCCGGTACGGGCTACTGAAGCCGGGAGTGCCGACCTGGAAGGCGGGGGCGGGGACCGACGCGTTCCCTCCGCCTCCGTTCGAGTACCCTCCGGTCGAGCCGTCGTCGTTGGCGCCGGTGGACGCGCACGAGCCCTCGGACGAGGCGTTCGTCCCGTTCCACGCGGTCTCGCTCCCGTAGGTGCCGGCCGGGGTGGGGTAGATGCTCGTCCCGCCGACGCCCAACCCGAAGCTGGTGTCCGCCGGAGGGTCCGATTGGCTGTAGGCGCCGCAGTCCCCCGAAGCGGTCAGGAACGTCTCGCCTTGGGCGGCCGCCTGCTCCCAGACCGTCCAGCTGTAGTCGCACCCGCTCGCGTTGTCCCAGTAGGGGCAGCCCCAGCTGTTCGAGTCGATGAAGACACCGTTCGAGAGGTCCGTCCAGAGTGCATCGCCCTCGTCGACCACGCTCGCGGAGAGATCGACGACGATCGAGGCGTTGGGAGCGAGCGCGTGGACCCACTCCATGTCGAGCAGGGTCTCTCCCGCCCATCCCGAGGATCCGCCGCCGTTCAGCGCGCAGTTCGAATCCGAGTTGCCCGACCCCACGAGTTGGAGGTTCGACGCGGTCGCGATCGGAAGCCCGAACTGGGCGGAGAACGCGTCGTAGTCGGAAACGTAGCCGGCCGTCGCGTACGTCGGATCGCACATCTCATCGAGGCCGATCGTCGTGCCCTGACCGGAGAAGCCGAGTCGGGCGAGAGGAAGGATGTTGTAGAACGACTGCACCTCCGACGGCGACGCTCCCGGATACACGGGTACGCTGTACGTGCCGAAGTCGCCCAGCGAGTCGTTGACGGAGACATTGATGCCGGTGCAGGACGGCCCACAGAGGTCCACCTGGCTCGGTTGATAGTAGTCGTGAGCGAGCGTGAGAGAGTCGGTCGACGTCGTCGCCGTGACGACGGTCCCATCGCCCCAGTTCCATACCACGGTGTAGGGCGGGGACCCCCCGGTGATGTTGAGGAGATACGTTTGGTTGACCCCGCTCGGGGGATCGAAATGCACTCCGGTGCCGGGTCGGACGATGTCGAACGGATTCGAAAGGGTCAGCCCGAGGCTTCCCTGGGATGGGTCGGCGGCCGCGCTCGCACCCGGGGCGGTCGGTGCATCCAAGTACTCGGGTTGGGGCGGGATCGCATTCTGGAAGGCCCCGAGCGCGCTGACGCCGGCGGCCAGGCCGGCCGGGAGGCGAAGCGGCTCGTCGGGCGCCACGCCCACGTGGCCGTTCGGGGCTACCGCCCGGACGAAGGTCGTGCCGAACGCCGTATCCATGCTGGCCGCTGGACCCCGAACGTTCCACAGCAGGGGGGAGACCACGCTGATCGTGATCCCGTATCCGTGGAGGTACTGGCCGAGCTCCGCCTGCTGTGTCGCACTCGGCCCGAAGGCGTTGGTGAATTCGTCTCCGGTTAGGAACTGACCGTACAGCGGCGACCCCGGAGTGGAGATCAGCGAGGCCACCTGCGCGGCGTCGGCGGGGTCCCGACCGTCGAAGCCGAGCGAGCCGGCGACGTTCGTCGAAGCGGAAAGCGGAGCCCCTTCCGCGACGCCGGGCGGTACTTCGACCCCCGGCAACGTCGCCCACGCGGAGGAACCCGCGGCTGACAGGCCGCTCGTCGGCGCCGATTCCCCGGGGGCAGTGCCGGAAGTTCGCGACGCCACGACGGCCATAGCGCCCGTCAGGACGAGAACCGCCACCGCGATGGCGAGGCCCACCGACCGGTCGTCCGATCGGGTCCGTGCCGCGGTCCCGGAAACGGCGAGACCGGTCGGCGTGGGCGTAGCGACGCGGGAGGCCGTCGGGGTCATGTCGGCCCCGAGGGCGTCATCTTATTTGGAACTATCACTTCGCCCATAAGGAGACACAGAGACGGGCATTCTGGACCAGTGGGAGCCTGATTCTAGGAAGATGACTCAATCTAAAGCGATCGGAGCGCGTCGCAGCAGGAACCGGCCCCGGGCGGACGCACCGACCGGGGACACGGTCGCCGACAGGTCCGTCGGTCCTGAGGAGAGCGGGTCGTGGACCTCGACCCCGGAGCCCGGGTCGACGACCGACCGGGACGAGACCTTTCCGGAGGCGCCTCCCGAGGAAACCGTCGAGGACCCCCGACTATATAGATGGGTAAATCGCGAACCGGAGAACCCATCCTTTATCAATGAGCAACCCGTCAACCGCCCCCAGTTGGGCGGAATGTTCAAACCCGACGACGTCGACCGCAAGTTGATCGAGGAACTGCGCCGGGATAGCCGTACTCCGGCAACGGTGCTGGCCCGGCGATTAAAGATCCCCCGCGTCACCATCCAGTACCGGCTGCGGCGCCTTCGCAAGACCGGCCTCATCCACCGGTTCACGGTCCTCGTCGATCGCAAGATGGACGGGAAGGAGCTGACAGCGTTCACGTTGATCCGCGTGAGCCCGGGGTACCAGAACACCCGGAGGCTCGGCGGTGCGATCAGTCGGATCCCCGGCGTGGTCGAGGTCCACGACGTCACGGGAAGCTCGGACTTCGTCGTGAAGATCCACGCCGGGCACGTCCGGGAGATCGGGCAGGTCGTCAACCGGATACGGGTCACTCCGGGCGTTTCCGCCACGGAGACGCTCACGTCCGTCAACACCTACAAAGAAGAGTTCTGACCCACTGCGCGCGAGAACGGACCCGCGGCGCTCCCGGTCCGTGAGGTTCAGATCTCGACCTCGTTCCCCATCCCGCGCGCCACGGCTCGCTGGTAGACCAGGAAGGCACTCGCAAGATCCTCGACCGCGACCCCCACCGACTTGAACAGGGTCACCTGCTCCGGGGACTGACGCCCTGGGGTGCGGCCCAACAGGACGTCACCGAGCTCGCCCACGATGTGATCGGCGGAGATCGCGCCCTCGGCGAGCGGTGTCCGAAGGTCGTCGGCCTCGGCCTCGGCGGACTCGCGACGGTCGACGAAGACCCGGCTCCGGACCACGAGCGGGGTGTCCAGCTCTCGATACCCCGGTATGGCGGCTCCCACCGCGTTGATGTGCGTGCCCGGAGCGATCCACTGACCCTCGAGCACGGGCGCCCGCGACGCGGTGGCGGTGCAGACGACGTCGGCCGACCGCACCGCGTCCATGACCGTGTCGGCGACCTCGATCCGGAGCTCGCTTCCGGCGCTCTGCCGCAGCGAGTCTCTCAGGGCACGCGCTCTAGACGCCTCGCGGCCCCAGATCCGAACCTCTCGCAGGGGCGACACGACCCGGAGCGCGAGCGCATGGGCCCGGGCTTGCGCGCCCGTCCCCACGATGGCGAGGACCTTCGAATCGGGCCGCGCGAGGAGCTTCGTCGCAACGGCGCTCGTAGCCGCCGTACGGATCTCCGTGATCGTAGCTGCGTCGACGAGCGCCAGGGGCTCTCCGGCCGGTCGGTCGAACAGCAGGACGCCCCCCAGGTGGCTGGGCCGAGGGTCCCCGGGCGGTCGCGGCCCGATCGAGAGCACCTTGACGCCAAGGACGGCCGGAGTCTCCATCGAGGCCGGCATGAGGGCCATCAGCTGGTCGGATCCCGGGACGGCCATCTTGGAACGGAGTGGCATGCACGTCCGTCCGGCGGAGAGCTCGCGGAGGGCGTCGGCCATGGCCGGCATGCAGTCCTCGATGGGCAAGAGTTCCCGAACGTCTCGTCCGGAGATGACGCGGAGCTTCACGGCCGACCCCTCGCGGCTCACCGGCGGCGGGCTTCTTTCCTTTGCGGCCGGGACCGGCAGCGGGGGACCCACGCGGACGGGGCCGCTCCCGGTCGCGCGAGGATCTCCTCGCGCGTCTCCGGAACGTTTGACCGATGGTCATCACAAAGAGTAAATTCTACTCAATCTACCAACTCACGGGGTTGCGGTTTGTCCGACGGACCGTTCCAGATCACCGACTACATGCGTCGGTACGACTTCGAGAACGTGGTCCTCTGCAACGACAATTCCACCGGACTTCGGGCCGTCATCGCGATCCACGATACTACCCTGGGACCCGCGGCCGGTGGGTGCCGGATGTGGACCTACCCGACCGAGTGGGACGCGATCGAGGATGCGCTTCGTCTGGGTCGCGGGATGACCTACAAGTACGCTGCCGCGGGCGTCGATCTCGGCGGCGGGAAGGCGGTGATCCTCGGGGACCCGCGCAAGGACAAGTCCGAGGGCCTCTTCCGGTCGATGGGACGTTTCGTCGAGCGGCTCGGAGGCCTCTACTACACGGGAGAGGACGTCGGGACGACGCTCGCCGACATGGAACAGATGCACCGGGAGACGTCGTTCGTCATCACCCTGCCGGAGTACCTGGGCGGTGCCGGGCCGATCGCCGGGGCGACGGCGTGCGGAGTGATCGAGGGAATGCGCGTGGCCGTGCGTCGGGTCACCGGCTCGGATTCGCTCGCGGGACTGACGGTCGGCGTGCAGGGCCTGGGCGCTGTCGGCGGCGAACTGGTGCCACGGCTCGCCGGGCTCGACGCGAAGCTCGTGGTCTGCGACACGGAAACCGACCGGGTCGAGGCATTGAAGGACCTGGACGGCCTGGCCGTCGTCCAGCCGGAGCGCATCTACGACCAGCCGATGGACGTGTTCGCGCCCTGCGCGCTCGGGGGAGTGCTCAACAACGCGACGATTCCCCGACTCACGTGCAAGGTCGTTGCCGGATGTGCCAACAATCAACTCCGGTCCGAGGAGGACGGGGTCGAGATCGAGCGCCGGGGGATCGTGTACGCCCCCGACTACATCATCAACGCCGGCGGCACAGTCTACGATACCGATCGCCTCTTTGGGGGCACCCACGTTCACGACCGCGCCCTCGCCAAAGTGCGCCGGATCCACGAAACGACTCAGCGCGTGTTCGAACTGGCCGAGCGCGAAGGGATCCCGTCGTTCCGGGCGGCCGATCGCCTGGCGGAGGCGAGGATCGCGGAGGTCGCGAAGGCCAAGGGACTGAGGGCGCGCGGGGGGGTCCAGTGACCGGACCGAGCCTCGAGGGACGCGTCGCGATCGTCACGGGTTCGACGAAAGGCATCGGCTTCCACATCGCCCAGCGGTTCCTCGAAGAGGGTGCCCGAGTGGTGATCAATTCCCGCAGTGTGGAGGACGTGCGGCGTACGTCGAAGTCGCTCCTCCGAGAGGTGCCCAAGAGCGTGCTCGGGGTCGCCGCCGACGTTGGCTCCGTGACCGACTGTCGCAAGATCGTCGAGGCCGCGGCCAGCGCCTTCGGCGGAGTCGACATCCTGGTGAACAACGCCGGGGTATCGATGGTCGCCCCCAGCCTCGACCTCTCCCCCGAAGACTGGGAGCGCACGCTCCGGATCGACCTGTCGGGTGCCTTCTACATGTCCCAGGCGTGCGCCCGGTACATGATCGCGAAAGAGGGCGGATCCATCATCAACGTATCGTCGATCCTCGGCGAGGGGGGACTTCCGAAGCGGGCGGCGTACTGCGCCGCGAAGCACGGACTCATCGGATTGACCCGGACGCTCGCCACCGAGTGGGCCCATTGGGGGATCCGGGTGAACGCGATCTCTCCCGGTTACATCCGTACCGCGATGGACGTGCGCGACGGGGCGACGGGCGACTACACGGAATTCGACATCCTCGGTCGCACCCCGCTCGGGCGCTACGGCCTGCCCGAAGAGGTCGCCGATCTCGCCGTGTTCTTGGCGGGAGCTACCTCGAGTTACATTTCCGGGGCCGATATCCCGGTCGATGGCGGGTGGACCGCGTACACCGGCTGGGACCGCCTCATCGGTCAGCTCCGCGAGGCGCGCCGGCCCTCATGACCGGGGCGCCTGCATTGCGCCGGCCGACCGAGGGGGTCGGGTCGGCAAGCCCGGACTCGGTTCCCACGATCCCGACCTTCGATGAGGGTCAGCTCCCGGCCCTCGAGCCGTACCGCGTCATCGGACCGGACGGCCGAG
>JASHSX010000116.1 GCA_030040865.1 Thermoplasmata archaeon
AGGAGCCCCTACGGTCCGTGCCGCTCGCCTCGGCCGACGACGCGGAGGGGGCAGAGACCGACGACGAGACGCCGTCGACCGAGACGGCGCCGGCGAGCGCTCCGGCGCCACCGTCCCGGCCGCCGCCGCCTCCGTTCAAGGTCTCGACGTTCATGTACGTCTTCCTGGGATTCCTCGGGATCTGGATGCTGTTCGACCAGTCCGCGCGCAACGCGCTCGCGGGGGCGCTCGGCATCAGCGCGAGCACGATCGGCCCGCTGTACCTCGCGATCGGCTTCCAGTCCCACTACCTGCTCGCGACGATGGCGCTCGCGGGCGCGCTCGAGATGGTGATCACCGCGGTCGCCTACAACTACACCACGGACTGGATCAAGGCCGCCAAGGTCCAGAAGTGGAGCCAGGCGTTCCGCAAGGTCCAGATGGCCGCGATCCGCTCGGGCAAGAAGGACCGCATCGCGGCGCTGAAGCCGCACCAGGAGCGGCTCACGCGCCTTTCGAGCGAGGTGACGATCGCCCAGTTCAAGGGAATGGCGATCACCTACTTCCTCCTCATCCTCGTCTACACCTGGGTCGGGCTCGTCATCTCGAACGCGCCCTCGACGGCGCAGACGATCACGGTGAACGGCGCCTCGATCGGGCTGTTGAGCCCCGTGCTGAGCGGGCTCCCCATCCCGTGGTGGTTCCTGATCTTCAGCCTGTACACGGTGCCGTTCTCGCTCGTCTTCCGCCGGGTGCTGAAGCACCTGTGGCTGCGGCGGTACGCCACCGAGCACCAGCTCCCGCCCATGGGCCCGGCCGCTGAGGTGGTCGGGAGCCCCGCGTGATCTCGCGCGTCGTCGCCGTCGGCGGACCGCCGGGCAGCGGGAAGTCGACCGCCGGCCGGGGGGTCGCCGCCGCGCTCGGGCTCACGTACCGCTCCGCCGGGGACGTGTTCCGCGCGGAGGCGCGGCGGTTCGGCCTGGACCTGGAGGCGTTCGGCCACTACGCCGAGATCCATCCGGAGGTCGACCGCACGCTCGACGCCCGGATGCAGGAGCTCGCGACGCCCGGCACGCTGCTCGACGGTCGGGTGCAGGGGGAGCTGTGCCGGCGGCGCAGCGTACCCGTCTACGAGATCCTGGTGACGGCGGACGAATCGGAGCGGGTCCGCCGGGTCGCCGCCCGCGACGGGCAATCGGTCGAGGAAGCGGCGCGCCGCCTCCGGGACCGGGAAGCGAGCGAGCGGACCCGATACTACGACCTCTACGGGCTCCGGCTCGACGAGGTGCGCGCCGACGTGACCGTGGACTCGACCCGGGTGCCCGCGGCCGAGGTGGTGCGGACGATCGTCGAGTTCCTCACCGCGCGCGAGGCGGGGAGGCGCCCGTGACCGGTCCCGAGGACGCCGTCACGGAACGGACCGCGCAGGGGGCCTTCCTCCTCGTCGACAAACCTCGGGGCCCGTCGTCCCACCAGGTGACCGCGTGGGTCCGCGACCTCGTGGGCGTCGAGGTCGCCGGCCACGCCGGGACGCTCGATCCGAACGTCTCGGGCCTGCTCTGGATCGGGATCGGTCCGGCGCTCAAGTTGATCCCACTCGTCCTCGAATTCCCCAAGCGGTACGTGGGCGCCGTCGTGCTGCACGCCGACGTCCCCCCGCGCGAGGTCGACCGCGTCCTGGCCGAGTTCGTCGGCCCGGTCTACCAGACGCCACCGGTCCGCTCGGCCGTGAAGCGCGAACGGCGCGTCCGGACGATCCACCGCCTCGCGCGCCTCGAGAGCGAGGGGACCCGCCACCTGATCGACCTCACCGCGGACTCCGGGACGTACGTCCGGACGCTCGCGGTGGACCTGGGGGACGCGCTGGGGGTCGGGGGCCATCTCGAGGAGCTCCGCCGCATCGGCACGGGCCCGTTCGCCGAAACGGCCTCGGTCCGGCTCGAGTCGCTCGCCGACGCCGCGGCCGCCCGCGCGGCCGGCGACCCCGCCCCGATGCTCGCGCTCCTTCACCCGATCGACGAGGTCTGGCGGGAGTTCCCGGCGGTCGTGGTCAAAGAAGGGGCGGCGAGCGCCATCGCGCACGGCGCTGGGCTCGCGAGCGGTGGGATCCTCGCGCTGCCGCGTTCCTTCGCGGCGGGCGCCTCGGTCGTCCTCGTGGACCGTCAGGGCGCCCTGCTCGCGATCGGGACGGCGCGTCACGACTCCGACGCGATCCGCTCCGTCCCCCGAGGGTGGGTCGTCGACGCGACCCGAGTCTTCGCCGACCCGGCCCGGTTCCCCGCGCTCTGGCAGCGGGCGAAGCCGGTGGGCCCGCGGACGGGTGGGTAGGGTTATCTTTCGACCCCGCACCCGCGACCCGTGGCGACCGCTCCTTCGCCCCACGGACGCGGCGCGCTCCTCTTCGGCCGACTCGGCCGATGGATCGTGAAGCACCCGTGGTACCCGATCGTGTTCTGGGTCGTCCTCCTCGCCGTGACGGTGCCGTTCCTCTCGCAGCTCGGCTCGGTCACGACGAACTCGTTCACGAGCGTCCCCTCGAACGCCCCGAGCGCCCAGGCGGACGCCCGTCTGGCCCAGCTGTTCCCGAACGAGACCGGCGGCTCGTCGACGTACCTCCTCTTCACCGGATCGAACCTCACCGACGCCCACGCGCAGGGCGTGATCGAGAACGTCTCGAACGCTCTTGCGGCCGATCGTTCGCTCTCGGCGGTCGCGTCGATTGACTCGGTCTATTCGATCTATGCGGGCTACCTCGCCGGCCAGCTTCGGCTCGCGAACGGCATCGTACAGCAGGCGCTCGCCGCGGATCCCTCGATCGTGAACTCGGTCAACGGGTCCGCGACTCTGTTCTGGGGCCCGCCCGCGCAGTTCCTCGCGACGTGGACGCACCTCGTGGACGGGGGGACCTCTCCCCGGAACGCGTCCTACCCGGCCTTCGTCGCCACGAACGCGAGCCTCGCGAACGCCACCGCCACGACCGTGCTGACGGCGTTCTACGACGGGTACTCCGGCGACGGGGCGGGTTGGAACGGGACGGCCGACTGCGCGAGCGCATCCAACGCCACGACGTGCGCGACGGCCGCGGCACGGCTCAACGAGGCGCCGCTGATCCCGGTCCTCGTCCCGGAGCCGTCGCAACAGGCCGTGCCCACGGCAGTCCTCGCGAACCTCGACGCCACGAACGCCTCCTCCGCGACCGCCCAGCGGAGCGCGGCCTCGATCGTCCTCGCCGGGGAGTCCGGGCTCCCCGCCGGGTGGATCGCGACCGTCTGGACGGCGTTCCCCGCGAGCGTCGTGACCCCGGCCGAGGCCGCGGCGTGGGCCACGGGCGCGGTGGCGAACGCGACGCTCTGGACCGAGCCGCTCTCGGTGCCTTTCGCGATCCGTTCGCAGTACGTGGACCCGTCCGGGACCGCGCAGATCGTCGTCGTCGCCTTCTCGCTCGCGGACGACGCGACGAACGCGAGCGGCGGCCAGCCCGTCTACCACGATCTCGGGCTCATCGACGATCTCGTGCCGGGGGTCCTCCGCGCCTCCGACCCGGCCGCGACGATCGACTACGTGCAGACCGGCCCCGCACCGCTCGACCTGCTCACCCAGACCGCGGTGAACTCGTCGATCGCCCTAGTCCTGCCGCTGACCGTCGGACTCCTCCTCGTGATCTCGATGCTGTACTTCCGCTCCCCGATCACGCCGCTCGTCACCTTCGCGGGGCTCGGGATCGCCCTCGTGCTCGGCCTCGGGGGGACGATCGTGATCGGGACGTTGATCCAGCACGTCGACTCGACGTCGCTCACGCTCGAGGAGGTGTTCGTGCTCGGCGTCGGCACCGACTACTCGGTGTTCCTGGTCGCGAGGTACCGCGAGGAGCTCGTCCGGGGGACGCCGCCGGACGAGGCGATCGAGACGTCGGTGGCGTGGGCGGGCCAGTCGGTCGCGACGAGCGGCTCGACCGCCATCATCGCCACCCTCGCGCTCGCGTTCAGCGGGGTCGCGCTCCTGGCGCAGTGGGGGGAGGTCCTCTCGCTCGCGATCCTGATCACGGTCCTTCTGTCGCTCACCATGGTGCCGGCGTTCCTGAAGCTCCTCGGCCCCCGGATCTTCTGGCCGTCGTCGGGGACGCGGTTCGCGCGCCGCGCCGAGCGGGTCGCGGAGCGCCATCGGACCGAGCGGACGTATTTCTACCGGGTCGGCCGCGCGACGCAGCGGCGTCCGTGGGCGTTCCTCGGGATCCTGCTCGCGATCTCGGTGCCGCTCATCGCCATCGCCCTCACGGTCCCCCTCTCCTACGACTTCTACGAGCAGCTCCCGAGCGGGCACTCCGCGACCGACGGCCTCACCCAGCTCGGCAACCATTTCGGCGCGGGGTTCGCAGTGCCGTCGTACTCCCTCGTCACGTTCGCGTCGCCGCTCGTCGTCGGGAATACGACCAACGCGACCGAGTTCACGCAGTTAGGCGCCCTCACGACGATCGCGGAAGCGACCGCCGGCATCGCGACGGTAGAGTCGCCCGTCGGCGCGTACGGCGCCCCGCTCGCCGAGTGGCTCAACCTCTCGACGGCGCCGCCGGCGGTCCGGACGAACCTCTTGGGCACCCTTACCGGGTACGTCGGGTCCGACGGCCGCACGGTCCTCCTCGACCTCATTCCGTCGTCGTCGGGCCTCTCCGTCGCGGCGGTCGACGCGGTGTCGGCCGTGGACACCGCGTTCTCGAGCTACGCCCACGACCACGCCGCGGTGACGGCGCTCGCCTTCGGCGGCGGGGCGCCGACGACGAACGATCTCGCCAGCGCAACGGCCACCGCGACCGTCTACCTCGTCCTCGCCGTCACGATCGGGCTCATCGTCATCCTGCTCGTCGTCCTGCGGTCGTGGATCATCGCGCTGATGGCGATCGCGACGATCGGACTCTCGATCAGCTGGGCGTGGGCGACCACGTACCTCGTCTTCCAGGAGCTGCTCGGCTTCCCGCTCTTCTACTTCGTGCGTACGATCCTGTTCATCCTGATCCTCGGGCTCGGGATCGACTACAACATCTTCCTGCTCACGCGGGTCCGCGAGGAACGAGTACGGGGGCGGCCGTCCTCGGAGGCGACGGTGGAAGGCCTCGCGAAGACCGGCGGGATCATCACGGCCGCCGCGATCATCCTCGCGAGCGCGTTCGCCGCCCTCACCGTCGGGAGCTTCGTCCTCATCGCGGCCATCGGCTTCTCGGTCGCGATCGCGGTCCTCCTGGACGCGATGGT
>JASHSX010000117.1 GCA_030040865.1 Thermoplasmata archaeon
GGTCGCCCGACGACGCCGCGGACGCTTCCGTCCGGCAGTCCTTCCGCGACGTCGCACCCCTCTGTCAGCAGCTCGGTCCCGAGGACCCGGGCGGCCGCGTCGCGCAGGTCGCGAGCGGCGGGATAGCGCGCGAGCTCCCGGCCGTCGCCGACGACCGCGAGCCCGATCGAGGGCTGGGCGAGGTAGAGGCGCTCGACCGTCCGCAGGATCTCGATCTGCTCCGCAGCCGGGCTCTTCAGGAACTTGCGTCGCGCCGGGGTGCGGTGGAACAGGTCCCGCACCTCGACGGTGGTGCCCGGCGCGCGGGCGACCTCGAAGACGGCGGTCGGGGTGCCGTCCTCCGCGTCGATCCCGCTCGCGACCTCGGCGCCCGGCGGCCGCGACATTAGCCGGAGGCGGGCGACCGTCGCGATCGCCGCCAGCGCCTCGCCCCGGAACCCCAGCGTGCCGATCCGGTCGATGGGGCCGTCGGGAGGGATCTTGCTCGTCGCGTGCCGTTCGAGCGCCAGTGCCAGTTGGTCGCGCGGGATCCCCGACCCGTCGTCGCTCACCGAGATCCGCTCGAGGCCGCCGTTCGCGATCTCGATCGCGACGAACGACGCGCCGGCGTCGACGGCGTTCTCGGTGAGCTCCTTCACGACCGAGGCAGGGCGCTCGACGACCTCGCCGGCGGCGATCCGCTCGACGGTCGAACGGTCGAGGCGCTGGATCGGACGGTGGGCTGCCGGCGGGGGCGATCCCGTCATCGTGCCGTTCCCCCGGGCGGCGCCGCCCGCGGTCCGCCCGCCCGAAGTGCCCGCAAGGCGGCGAGCGCCTCCTCGGGCGAAAGACGGTCGGGATCGAGCCGTTCGAGGGCCCGCCGAAGCTCGTCGTCCCCGGACTCCGGCTCCCCGAGGAGGACCGCCTGCGTGTAGCGGGGCCCCCGGGGCCGAGCCCGCGAGCGCGCGGGCAGCGCGACCCCCTCCGACTCGAGCGATTTCAGGAGACGCTCCGCCTCGGCGAGCACGTCCGCCGGAACTCCAGCGAGCCGCGCCACGTGGACCCCGTAGCTCCGGTCCGTACTGCCGGGGACCAGCCGGTGGAGGAAGACGATCCCGTCCCCGCCCTCGCGAGCGGCGAGGTGGGCGTTCCGGGCCCCGGCGAGCCCGCCCACCAGGTCGGTGAGCTGGTGATAGTGGGTCGCGAGCACGGTGCGGGCGCGCGTCACGTCGTGCAGGTGCCGCAACGTCGCCCAGGCGATCGCGAGCCCGTCGAACGTGCTCGTCCCCCGGCCGACCTCGTCGAGGAGGACGAGCGAGCGCCCGTCGGCCTCCCGCAGGATCTCGGCGACCTCGGTCATCTCGACCATGAAGCTCGACTTGCCCCGGCCGATCTCGTCGGTGAACCCCATGCGCGTGAACAGCTGGGTGACGATCCCGACCTGGGCGTACCGCGCCGGCACGAAGGCGCCCGCCTGGGCGAGGACGACGATCACCCCGACCTGCCGCATGTAGGTCGATTTCCCGGACATGTTGGGTCCGGTGAGGACGAGGAGGCGCGCGTCTTCGGCGTCGAGCTCCGTGTCGTTCGGCACAAAGCGGGCGCCGAGCTCCCGCTCGAGCACCGGATGGCGACCGTCGCGGATCACAAGCGTCGAGCTCCCGTCCACGATCGGACGCACGTAGCCCCGGGCCTCGGCGAGATGGGCGAACGCCACGAGCGCGTCGAGCGCCCCCACGGCCCGCGCGATCCGCTGGACGGTAGGGACGTGCCGATCGAGCTCGGTGAGGAACGCCTCCCATCGCTCGGCCTCCGCGGCGCGGGCCCCTTCGCGCGCCTCCCGGATCGCCGCCTCGAGCTCCTCGAGCCGATCCGACGTGAACCGCTCGGCCTGCGCCACGGTCTGGCGGCGACGGTAGTCGGGCGGTACCCGGGCCAGGTGCGGCCGCGTGACCTCGAGGTAGTAGCCGAACACCTGGTTGTAGGCGATCTTGAGGGTGCGGATCCCGGTCCGCTCCTGCTCCCGGCGCTCGAGCTCGGCGAGGTCGCGCAGGGCCCCGAGCTCGCGGTCGCGCCACCGATCGACCTCGGCGGCGAACCCCGGCCGGAACAGGCCGCCGGCCTCGACGGTCGCGGGGGGCGCATCGGGAACGGCCCGCGCGAGGAGGTCGAGGAGCGGCCCGGGGACGTCGATCTCGCGGTCGAGTTCCGCCAGAAGTCCCGAGACGGGAGCCGTGGCGAGCGCCGAGCGAACGGTCGCGACGGCGGAAAGGCCATCCCGGAGCGGAACGAGCTCGCCCGGGCGGACCCGGCGACCCGCCACGCGGGCGGCGATCCGGGCGAGGTCCGGGAGCCCGCGCAACGCGCCGCGGATCCCCTCGAGCCCGGCGCCCCGGGCGATGAGCGACGCGACGGCGTCGTGACGCTCCGCGATCGGGCCGGGCTCGGCGAGCGGGTTCGCGAGCCAGAACGCGAGCGTGCGCCGGCCCGGGGGGGTCAGCGTGGCCGCGAAGGCCCCGATCAACGTGGGCCCGCGAGGATCGTCGGGATTCATCGGCGCGAGGATCTCCAGGTGGCGGAGCGTCTTCGCGTCGAGCACCAGGCGCCGGCCCGCCCCGCTCCGCGCGACGAGCGTCAGCGTGGGGAGGATGCGGGGCTGCGTCGCGCGGAGGTACGCGGCCAGGCGACGATCCGCCTCGCCGACGAGCTCGGGGACGTCCGCGGCGGACCGCAGGGACTCCGGCAGTTCTTCGGGGGCCACCGCGGACGGGGCGGGTTCGAGTCGGGCGGACGGGAACTCCCGGCGCAGCGCCGCGACGAGCGACTCCTCGTCGGCCCCGCGCGGGACGTGCCAGAGGACCTCGCGGGGGGCGAACGGGGCGAGCGTAGAGAGGAGGCCGTCGGGTCCCGCCCCATCCGCCGTTCCGTGGTACCACTCCCCGGTCGTGATGTCGACCGCCGAGTAGGCGCCGGGCCCGCGCTCCGCGGCGAGGGCCACCGCGAGGAAGCTGTGGTCGGGTCCGGCCAGGATCCCGTCCTCCACGACGGTCCCCGGGGTGACGACCCGGGTCACCTCGCGCCGGACGAGTCCTTTCGCGAACCGCGCGTCCTCGACCTGGTCGCACAGAGCGACCTTGTAGCCCTTCCGGACCAACCTCGCCAGGTACGTATCGACGGCGTGGTGAGGGACGCCCGCCATCGGGGTCCGATCGCCCCGGGCATCGGGGGCCCGGGCGGTGAGCACGATTTCGAGCTCCCGGGCGAGGAGGTGCGCGTCGTCGCCGAACGTCTCGTAGAAGTCGCCGACCCGGAAGAGGACGAGGTGGCCCGGGTACCGGGCCCGGACCCCCTCGTACTGCTCGATCAGCGGGGTGGTGGCGCCGGCGTCGGACATCGGCGCCGGCGCCGAGCGGGCGGCGCCTTATAATCCACCCGAGGGGCGTTGGAACGCTGAGGGGGAGATTCGAACTCCCGTGGCGAGATCGCCACCAGCTTTCAAGGCTGGCGCCTTACCGGACTAGGCTACCTCAGCGCGAGGGGTCGTAGCGGGACGGCGGCGAATAAACCCTCCCCCGCGGAGGGATGCAGGTGCCGGGATTTTCGCGACGGCCCGACAGGGCCCTCGATTCGAAC
>JASHSX010000118.1 GCA_030040865.1 Thermoplasmata archaeon
GTAGCGCGTCGTCGTGGATCAACGCGGTCCACTTCGTCCCGTTGACCCAGGAGGTCATCGGGTACGACCTGATCGAGCTCGCGAGCGTGCAGAACACCAGCTAGAGGCGGCCACATCCGGTTCGGTTCGTGTCTGCGACCCCGACCCCCGAGGCCGTCGAGAGTCGGGAACCCCTTCCTCCCCCTTCTTCTCCGCCCGCCGAAACGACGCCTCCGCGCCGGACCTCCCGGTTCCGGCCCGCGCAGCTCATCCCATTCATCCCGGCGCTCGTTCCCGCGGCGCTGATCGTCGCCGTCATCGCGGAGCTAGTCGTCTCGACGGGCTTCACCAACTTCGGCCTCTCGTTCTGGGGGCCGGACTGGCTCCCGAGCCCCTCGGTCGGAACGCCCACCTTCGGCATCCTCGTCTTCATCACCGGCTCGTTCCTCACGGCGATCCCGGCGCTGCTGCTCGCGATGGCGATCGGCCTGGGGATCGCCATCGCCTCGACCTCGTACCTCCCGCGGTGGATCACGCGCTTCCTCGACCCGTTCGTCGATCTCCTCGCCGGCATCCCCAGCATCGTCTACGGGATCTGGGGATACCTCCTGGTCGCGCCGTTCTTCGGCACGGTGATCAACCCGGTCATCTACCGCTACTTCTCGTTCGTGCCGGGATTCGGGGGAAAGGCCCCGCTCGCCGAGGGAGTCGGGCTTCCGGTGGCGATCTTCATCCTCACCCTGATGGCGCTCCCGATCACGACGCTCCTCATCCGGGACTCCCTCCGCGCGGTGCCGCGGGACCTCTGGGAGGCGGGCCTCGGACTCGGGGCGACCCGCTGGGAGACGACCCGCAAGGTCGCGATCCCGTACGGCCTCCGGGGCATCGTCAGCGCCGGATTTCTCGGCTTCGGCCGGGCGTTCGGGGAGACGGTGATGGTCGCGATGGTGCTCAACGTCGTCCCGGCCTTCCCGATCAATTTCTACAGCGGCACGAGCACGATGGCGGCCGAGATGTTCACCCAGCTCGACTCCGCCCACGGCAACGGCCAGTTCCTCGCGGCGCTCTCGGAGATGGCCCTCGTCCTCCTGGCCATCTCGCTGGTAGTGAACATCGTCGGCCGGCGGCTCGTGAGTCACTTCGCGGTCTACGAAGTGCCGGGGTTGTGAGGAACGATGGCGAGCGCGTCGGTCGCGGCCCCCGCCGAAACCGGAAAGGACCTCCTCTTCGACGCGTCCGCGCGGACGCGCTGGCGCCTCGGCTTCGACCGGGTCGCGGGATGGCTACTCCCGGTCCTGTTCCTCGTCGCGATCGTTCCGATCCTCGACCTCGTCTACTACATCGCGTCCCAGGCGCTCCCGACGTTGAGCTGGGCGGTCCTCACCAACACCAACCCCCACGACCCGTACGCGCTCGGGGTCCCGATCATCAGCACGGTCTACGTGATGCTCTGGGCCACGGCCGTCGCGGTCGCTCTCGGCCTGTTCGGCGGGGTCGCGACGGCGGAATTCCTCTCCGAACGCGCCGCGGGCTGGATGCGGATGTCGGCCAATCTGCTCGTCGGCACGCCGTCCGTGGTGATCGGGTACTTCGGCTACTTCGCCTTGGTGCTCGGCCTCGGCTGGGGGTACTCCTTCATCGCGGGCGCGACCACGCTCGCGTTCTTCATGACGCCGTACATCTTCCGCGTGACCGACCTCGCCTATTCCTCCATCCCGCGACCCATCCGAGAAGCCGCGCTCGGGTCCGGGGCCCGACCGTACCAGTACATCCTCAAGGTGGCCGCGCCGATCGCCCTGCCGCAGATCCTGAACGGGGTCTTTCTCGCCGTGGCGATCGGGGTCGGGGAGACCGCCCCCATCGTGCTGACCAGCACGCACTCGGTCCTGGTGCCGCAGACCCTCTACTCGCCCGTCTCGTTCCTGACGGCCGAGATCTGGCTCAACTTCTCCCAGCCCCCGGGACAAGCGCTGGCCCTCGCCTTCCAGGCGGCCTTCGTAGTGCTCGTCGTCGTGGTCGCGCTTAACATCGTGGTCCGGATCATTTCCGCGCGCTACCAGAAGCGGTTGGAGGGCCTCTACCAGTGAACGCGCTCACCTCGTCCGGGAACGGAGGCCCCGTCCTTTCCGCCCAGCACCTCACGATCCAGTCGAAACAGAAGAAGATCCTCGACGACCTCTCTCTCGACTTCCCGGCGGCGAGCCTGACCGCGGTCGTCGGTCCGTCGGGGTGCGGCAAGACCACGTTCATCCGGAGCCTCAATCGGATGGTCGAGCTCACCCCCGGTCTGTCGATCCGCGGCTCCGTGATCTACCTCGGCCAGGACATCTACGACCCGAGCGTCAACCCGGTGATGGTGCGGCGCCGGATCGGGATGGTCTTCCAGCGTCCCACGGTCTTCCCGACGACGGTCTTCGAGAACGCGGCCTTCGGGCTGCGCCTCGTGCACGAGGACATCGAGACGATCGAGAAGTCGGTCGAGGAGGCGCTGCAGAGGTCCGGGCTCTGGGAGGAGGTCAAGGACGATCTCGACCGTCCGGCGTTGTCGCTGTCGGGAGGTCAGCAGCAGCGGCTGTGCATCGCCCGGGCGCTCGCCATCAAGCCGCGCGTCCTGCTCCTCGACGAACCGACGTCGGCGCTGGATCCGGCCGCGACCCAACGCGTCGAGGCGACGATGCAGCGGCTCAAGGAGGACTTCGTCCTGGTCCTCGTCACGCACAACGTGGGGCAGGCCGCGCGGGTTTCCGACAAGGTCGCCTTCCTGCACTCAGGACACCTCATCGAGGTCGGCCCGACCGCGGACATCCTCGAGCGGCCGCGCGAGGCGCTGACGCAGCAGTTCATCACGGGAAGGTTCCAATGAGGGAAGCGGCACCATGAGCGGAACGAGTTCGCCGACCAAGGACCGGGCGCTGGACCTCCTCAAACAGCATGTCGTCGCGATGAGCGAGCTGTCCGTCGGCATGGTCGCCGACGGGACCCGCGCCATGCTCACCAACGACGCACCGCTCGCCCAGTCCGTGATGGCCCGCGACCCGCAGCTCGACCGGTTCGACAGCAACATCGAGGCGGAGTCGATCCGCCTCATCGCGACCCTCCAGCCCGAGGGCGCGGACCTCCGGACGCTCGGGGCCGTCCTCAAGATCGCCAACTGCGTCGACCGCGTGGGCCGTCTCGGGTACGACATCGCCCAGAACCTCTCGAAGGGGCCGATGGCGAAGGACCACGGACCCGACGACCTTCTCTCGCAGATGGACGAACGGGCCCGAGCGATGGTACGGCAATCGATCGACGCGTTCTCCCGGGGGGACGCCGACCTCGCGAAGGCGGTCTTCGCCCTGGACGACGAGGTCGACGCGCTCAACCAGCAGGTCCTCGAGCGCGTGATCCAGCTGCTCACCAAGGGGGGCGGGGTCACGGCCGAGCGTCTCGCGCGGGAGGTCCTCGTCGCGCGCCACCTGGAGCGCGTCGCCGACAACGCTTGCAAGATCGCCGAGAAGGCGGTCTACGCCATCACCGGCGAACGGCGGACCGAGTACTTTCCACGACTCGCCCACAAGGCACCGAGCGGGCGGGTCGCCCCCTGACGAGTCGGGTCTCGGTCGCGAGAAAGCTCATTACCCCGGCCGCGGCATGCGGACCTACCGGCGGGCCCCGTGCTCCCGTAGTCTAGTCCGGTCAAGGATCCGTGGCCTTCGACCACGAAACGTGGGTTCAAATCCCGCCGGGAGCACTCCTCGTTGGATCGGCCCGGCACCGCGGACCCTGAGCCTATCGGCGTATCGAGAACGTACGGAGCTCGGTCGACGGGGCGAGCTCCGCCACGCGGTCGACCCGTCGAGCGTCGCTCCGACCCTTCGGGCCGCGGATGGTCTCGAGGAACCGTTCGATGGCACCGAGGTCCCCCTGGGCGTCCACGAAGACCGTACCGTCCGGCCGATTCTCTACGGATCCGACGATCCCGTGCCATCGAGCCGCGTCGGCGACCCGGGCGCGATAGTTCACGCCCTGGACGAGTCCGGAGGCAACGCACTGCCATCGGACCAAGTTCGCCACGGTTCCGCCAGCGCCGAGGCGCTTTGAGTTCCGCGGGGCCACCACTTCGCCGCAGGATTCGCCGGCGTCCCGAAGGGCCATGGCGTCCACGGGGGGTACGGGGGACGAACGGCAGCGAGGGACCGCGGCAGAGTCTCCGCCGCGGCGTTCGCAGTACTTGACCTTCCGTATCCGATTTGTCTGAGCCTCGGTAAATATCCCCGGAATTTCGAGCTCGCACCGCGACCCTCGACCGGCGATCTTCGTCGATCGACGGGCTGGGAGAAGGCAATGTTCCGAGGTTGGGTGCTCATCGCTGCGGTCACCGCCATCGCCGGATTGATGATCGTTCCCGGGTCGCTCGCGACATCGGCGGCCCCGACCCCGCCGGTCCCCGCGGGACCGCACGACCTCGCGGGCGATCCCACGGACTTTCCGCCGGCGAACTATTCGAACCCGACGATTCCCGCTCCGCCCGCCGTACCCGATACGACGCCCACCGTGCTCCCGATCACGAGCTACGGGACCGTCGCGATCCCGCTCGGGACGTGGGAGACCGTCGTGATGAACTACACCGGCTACGTGGCGGGGACCGCGTACGACTACTTCCAGACGGTCACGATCGACGGTGCGATGGTCTACGTCGGCGTGAACCCCGAGGCGGGGAGTTGGACCCAGCTCGTGAACCTCTCGGCGTACCTCGCGTTCTTCGACGACCGGTCGTCGATCACGATCAGCGGCCCCGGTCTCGGTCTCATCGGCAACTTCGAGGGGGTCCAGATCAACAACATCACACTCGTGTTCTACCCGGTCCCGGCCCACCAGAGCGGGCCCACGTACGCCACGATGGTGGAACCCCTGTTCGCGTTCTCGGGAACTCCGTCGTCCGCTCCGATCTCGATCCCCTCGAACACGAGCGCGGTCGACCTCCAGATGATCGCGATCGGCAGCGAGTTCTGGTACTCCTTGAACCCCGACTTCACGGCCGTCACCGCCTCGGTGGGGGGGTACAACGTGAGCACGTACCTGCAGTACCCGTGGATCAACTCGGGCGGCATCGACCTGTTCTCCTGGCGTCCGATCTCTCCCGTGAACATGCTCGACCACCAGTGGGAGACGTTCAACCTCACGGGGGCGCTCGGTCTGCTCGAGGGCCAGACCCAGCTCAACGTCTCGGCCGCGTCCGACGCGATGGGAGCGGACGTCATCGCGAACCTTCTCGTCTACACGAGCCCCTCGGTGACCGGGGCCCAGCAGCGGGGGTACTACTTCGACCAGTCCCCGGTCCAGACCGTCACGCAGACCAACTCGAGCATCTCGAACCCGAACGGGAACGACTACACGGTGTTCGACCAGTTCGACACGGTGCGCTACGGATACTCGACGCTGGTTTCCACGCGCACCGGGAGCTACTCGGTCACTCTCTCGACCCGGGAGGGGTTCGCGAACCTGCAGAGCCTCAATGACGTCTGGCAGAACATCACCGAGAGCGAGACCGTATCGACCGTCCAGACCGCGCAGTACTCCGAGCGGAACGATCACGGTGCCGTGGTCTCCACAGAGCAACTTTCGTACCCCCTGCGCATGGACATCGGGGAGGTCCTCGTCTACGAGTACGCCCAGGGTTCGGACTCCTACTACAACTACACGAGCTACTTCGACAACGTGGACCAAGGGTACATCGCGCTGGATTCCACCTACTCGGACCTCAACGGCCAGCGGAGCCAGGCGTACTCGTACGTCAACGACCAGATCTTCGACACGAACGGCCAGTTCCTGAGCCTGCTCGAGTTCGGGCCGGGGTTCGCGATCATCCTGAACATCACGTCGTCCTATCACGTGACGAACCGGATCGATACCGAGATCTCGTCGTCCCGCGGGCCGGACTCGGCCACGTTCTCGTTCTACCAGTACCGGATCTCCGGCCTCGAGAACAACTCAACGACCTACTACGTGCAGCAGACGATCACCTTCGATCACGTGATCTCGTACGGCACCACGATTCAGTTCGGAAACCACCGAGGCTGGTAGCGCCGGTCGGTCAGCCGGCCCATCACTCGCGGCGGGCGGTGAGCTATGGGTCACCCGACGGAGTTCGCTGGCCGAAACGGAAACCCTTCGTGTCGATGACGTCGAACGGATTGCCGTCCGGGTCGGCCAGCGTGACGAAATCCCGACCGGACTGGGCCGGCTCGCGCATCGTCGCGCCGAGAAGCATCAGCCGCTCGACCTCCGCCTCAGGTTCGGACGCGTAGAGATCGAAGTGGAACCGATAGTCCGGCCCCGGCCGGTCGGGTACCTTCTGGAGCGACACGTTGGGCCCCTTCCCGTGGGGATCGGTCAGAACGACCCAGTCGTCCGAGGGAGGGTCCCGCGCCTCGTACCCGAGGGCCGCGGTCCAGAATTCGATCATCCGGGGGAAGT
>JASHSX010000119.1 GCA_030040865.1 Thermoplasmata archaeon
AGATCCTCCCGGGACCGCACGATCCCCTCGGAGAGCGCGAACCCCGCGGCGAGCTCGAAGTCGTGCCCGGGGGTGCGCATCGTGACCGCGATCGGGGTCGCCTCCGCGTCGATCCCGACGCCCTGGACCCGGATCTCGAGCGGCTCTTCCGAGGCGACCTCGTCCTCCCGCTCGACCGGCGCATGCCCGGCGGCCACTTCGACGACGCGGACCCGGCCGGTGGAACCCGAGCGCGCCGCGCTCATCGCGATGACCGGGACTGCCGTTCACGGTCGAGGGCCGAACCGAGCGCCACGAATCGAGCCCCCCAGTCGCCCGCTGCCTCTGCCGACCCGTCGTACTTCTCGACGAAATAGCGCACGCCCTTCCGGACGATCGCCGCGTGCTCCTCGATCGCCGCCTCGAGGAGGGGGGCGGGCGCACACCCCAGGTGGTACGACCCCCCCGGCCCTCGCAGGGCGGGGTCCGGCGGGGCGACGCCTTGACGGCAACCCACGCACTCCGGCATCGTTCCGGAGACCCGAACCGGTCGATTAAGGGTTCGGGAACGCCGCGTCGGCCGCCGCGTGACGGGAAAGGAGCGGAAGTCCCGCGTGGCCGTACCACTCCGCCTCCCGGCGGTACGACCGCAGGGCGGCCGCGAGATCGTTCCGCAGCTCGGCAGCTCGCGCCTCGCGGAACTCCTGCTTGGGAGTCCCGACCAGGCATCGGATCGGGGCGGCCGGATCCACGGAACCTCGAGGGCGAGGGGCGACGACGTCGGACGGCAGGGTCAGATGCGCGAACGACCGCCCGCTTCGATCCAGGGCTCCGATCGGGACGAGGAGGGTTCGAGCGGAGGAACGAAGGAGTTCCGAAGCGCGCGCGGATCGGCCGCCACCTTCCGGTGCGTGACCGTACGTTGCCCGACTCGAGGATTCCGGGTGCCACTGGAGGAGGTGCTCCGTCTCCCCCGACGCCCAGAAAGGGACCGCAACGTCGGATCCGCTCGCTGAGGCGAGGGCCATGAAACGTTCCATCGACTCGGTCGTGATCCACGGCATGTCGCCGGGAACGATCAGCAGCGGGGTCATCGGACCCGACGCCGCGAGCCGCCGGATCGCCCCTCCGGGGCCGGGTCCCCACACCTCCGGAATGTCCGGGAGGA
Source organism: Thermoplasmata archaeon (assembly GCA_030040865.1). GTDB lineage: Archaea > Thermoplasmatota > Thermoplasmata > Lutacidiplasmatales > UBA184 > Lutacidiplasma. The sequence goes on from JASHSX010000119.1 coordinate 1,148, forward strand.
ACACGACTCCGGGCGGCAGCGTCGGCGCGAGCGCCTCGAGTCGGTCCGAAGGCGCAGCGAGGAGGATGTGGGGCGTGAGCGGCGAGAGGGCCGCGACGACCCGAACGATCACCGGACTCCCTCCCACGGTCGCCCGGAGCTTGTCCTGTCCGAAGCGACGCGACCGTCCGCCGCCGAGCACTACCGCCGTGACTGGCTCTCGCTGCGGGCCGCGCCCGGTGGGGTTCGTGGGTTCCCATCGAACCCGAGACTCAAGAAGACACGCCCCGGCGTTCGCCGAGTCCACCGGGGCCCCGCGATGCCCTCAAATCTCGCCGAGGGTCGCCGCTTCCGGGAGAGTACGAACTCGTGGCAGCGCCCCCCGCACCGGGTTTCGTCGCCCTCGGCGACCTCGAAGAAGCCGCGTCCCGCGTCGTGCCGGCCGAAGCGTGGCTCTACGTCCAGTCGGGGGCGGTCGGCGAGGATTCGATGCGCGCCAACCGCGATGCGTTCCGACGTCGGACCCTTCGGCCGCGGGTGCTCGCGGACGTCTCCACGATCGATCTCACCACGACGTTGCTGGACGCCCGGGTGAGCGCACCGGTCTTCGTTTGCCCGATGGCCCGCCAGGGCCTCTTCCACCCGGACGGCGAGCTCGCGACCGCCCGCGCCGTGCGAAGGGCCGGCCTGCTCGGCACCTACAGCACCCTATCGACCCGTTCGCCCGAGGAGATCGCTTCGGCGGCACCCGACGGACTCCGCTGGTTCCAGATCTACCTGCAGCCCGAGTTCTCCCGGACCCAGGAGCTGGTGGAACGAGCCGAGAAGGCCGGGTACGCAGCCCTGGTCCTCACCGTCGATGCCCCTCTCCTCGGCGTTCGGGATCGGCTCGCGGCCACCCCGTTCATCCTCGATCCGGAGCACGCCCTCGGAGCGGGGGAGGGCGTACGAGCCCCGGCCCGGGCGCCCGCCGGCGGACGGGGGCGGTACACGCTCCGGGCCGAGGCAGCGGCCACCTGGACCGTGCTGGACGACCTCCAGTCGATCACCCGACTGCCGGTCGTCGTCAAAGGGATCCTGACGGGGGAGGACGCGCGCCGGGCGGTGGCGCACGGCGCCCGCGGGGTCTGCGTGTCGAACCATGGGGGCCGGCAGCTCGACGCGGCCGAGGCCGCTCTCGACCGCCTCCCCGAGGTCGTGCGTGCGGTCGGCTCGGACGTCGAGGTGTACTTCGACAGCGGGGTCCGGCGCGCCAGCGACGCGCTGGTCGCGCTCGCGATGGGGGCTCGTGCGGTCGGGCTCGGGCGCCCGGTACTCTGGGCGCTGGCCGTCGGCGGCGAGGCCGGGGTCGATCGCCTCCTATCACTGTTCGCGTCGGAGCTCGCCGCCACGATGGCCTTGACGGGACGGCGACGGATCGGCGAGATCGACCGAACCCTGCTCGGCGAACCTCGCTGGTGAGCCCGCACGGGTACGCGCGGATAACGGTTCAAGGTCCGATCGACTCCGCGCCGGGCGACCGTGTCGACGCCGACCCCGTTGGTCCGGGCGATCGCCGAGGATACCCGGCATTTCCGCCCGCAGGAACTGGACCTCGCGAGCGGAGTCCGGACGGCGGCCTTCGTGCTCGTCCCGCTGCTGGTCGGCCTCGCCGTCGGCTCGCCCGAGGGGGGCGTGATCGGGACACTGGCGACGCTCAACCTCTTCATGGTCGACGCGCCCGGCGCCCCGACGACGAGGCCCCGTCTCCTCGCGGCGGCCGTCCTCGCGAATGCCGTCGCGTTCTCGGCGGGAACGGTCGTCTCGGTGGCCCCGGAACTGGTCGCGGTTCCCCTGCTGGGGGCGGGGGTGTTCGTGTGCCTGCTGGTCGGTGCACGCGGTGGACGCGCGCAACTGGGTCTCATCGCGGCGGTACTGCTCGTGATCGCGGTCGGTCTCCCGGGCGGGAGCGCGAGCGCTGCCGGAATCCGCCTCGGCCTCGTGGTCGCGGGCTCCGTCTGGGGGCTGCTCGGGGCGATGGTCCCTCGCTGGTTCCCCCGATGGAGAGCGTGGAGCCCCGCCATCGTGCCGCCGTCACCGCCTCGTTACCCCGGTGCGGGCCTCTCGTGGCTCGGCTTCCCGGTCGTGGTCGCCGCCACCGTATCGTTCGCGCTCTTCCTCGGACTTCGGCTCGGTCTCGTCCGCGATTTCTGGGTCATGCTGACGGTGCTCGTCGCCCTGCGCCCCGACCTCGCGCACACGTTCTCGTTCGCGGTGGCACGGATCCTGGGCACGGTCCTCGGGGCCTCGATCGCCTACGCGATCACGACCGAGATCTCGAGCCTTGCGGTCCTCCTCGTGCTCCTCGCCGTGTCGGCGACCGTCATGTTCGCGACGCGGACCGTGAATTACGTGATCTTCGCCTCCGCGCTCACCGTCTTCGTGATCCTGCTCCTCAACCTCACGTTCTCGGGAGGGCCGTCGCTGGCCCTTCTCCGGGTGTTCGACACCGTACTGGGTGGCACTCTCGCCGTCGCGGCGGGCGTGCTTCTCTGGTGGCTCTACGCGCCTCCCCGCCGGCGCCCCGAAGCCGAAGGCGGCCTCCCGACGCCGGTCCCTCCGAGCTAAGCGCTCGGAGGCGGCGGCGGGTTCGTCACCGAATACGGGACGAGCCCGGAGGACGGCGGCTTGGCGCGACGGACGGCGAGGGCCGTGGTAACGGCCAGGATCGCGGCAAGGAGCGCCAGGCCCGCGATGAGGTACCATCCGGTCGTACCGATCCCGTTGTCCGATGACGCCGGCGCCGGGGAGGAGGTCGCGGTCGGCTTCGTGAGCGTGATGTTGAGCCACGACGTCGTACCGCCGGTCACGGTCACCGAGGTCTGGTTCGTCACGTATCCCGACTCGGCCGAGAGCACGGGGTAGACGCCGGGGGCGAGCGTATCGTTGTACGCACCCGTCGCAGAGACCGGGACGATCGTCCCGTTGATCTCGAGCAGCGCCGCTACGGGGCTCACGACCCCAGCGATCCGGCCCAGCTCTCCGAAGAAGATCGCCACGGTGAGCGGGGTCAGGCCGACGTCGATCGAGCCCGCCGGCGTCACCGAGTAACCGGCGGGCCCGGTGATCTCGTACCGGTACGAACCCGGGGGCGCGTAGACCAGGATCACCGAGCCGGTCTCGTTCGTCGTCACGCCGAGCAGGGTCACGGTCCACGCGGTCCCGGCGGGAAGTCCCGACTCGGAGAAGCTGATCGGCAGCAGGACGAAGGGGATCAGCGGAGCGTAATCGCCGCCGAAGGCGATCAGTCCGGACTCGTTGAGCGGCAGGACACCGTACGGGGCGAGCGCCGTCCCGTAGACCGACCAGTAGTTGCCGCCCTGGTAGTCGGTGTCGATGATGCTGCCGGTGAGGTTCTGACCCAGCACGATCTGGTAATCGAACGCGGGTTGCGGGGTCACGTTCCAGAGATCCGCGTAGAGCGAGGGCTCGCACTCGATCTGACAGCTCAACGGGTCCAGGGTGGGGGTCACGACCGGGACCGGGACCGAGAAGTAGTTGTCGTAGACGAGGTCGCCCGACTCCGACTCGTTGATCGCCTGGGTGAGGGCTCCCCCGTTCATGATGTCGCCGGGCGAAGTTCCGCCGGCGGAGGTCTCGAGGAAGTTGTTGCCCCAGACCACATTGTCGGAACCTCCGTAGAGCGCCAGCGCATCACCTTCATCGAGGAACGTGGTCCCGGCGACGAGGTTGCCGGTGGAATTCCAGAAGATCACCGACCCGAGCGGGTAGGCGTCGAGCTCGAACGATAGCCACCCCGAGACCGAGCCGTTCAGGACCACGACGTTCGAGACGTTCCAGAACTCCAGCTGAAGGTCGTTCGAGCCCGGCAGACCCACGCTGTAGATGTCCTCGAACTGCCATGACGGATACGTGATCTCGAACGACGGCGGCGTGACCGTCACATAATCGGTCGTGTCGATGAGCAGGAGGCCCGGAAAAACCGGGAACTGGTAGTCGTTCCAGGTCGCGAAGAGCGGATCGAGGCCGCCGTACTCGTTGTTGTCGATTCGATACGGGTTCGACGACGCTCCCGTGCCGGCCGACGAGATCGCGGCCAGCTGGGCGTTGCCGTCGGCGAACAAGGGGGTGTACACCCCGACTGCGGTATCGGGGGTCAGGGAGACCGAGACGTCCACCGAGGAGTTCGCCGACGGTGAGGCACCGACCAGGTCCGGGGCGTAGTCCGACAGCATCGCGTCGATCGCGAAGCTCTGGGCGTTGGGAAGGTAGAACAGGGTCGGGCTCCCACCGAAGGTCGGGACCCACTGGGCCGTGGCCGGGTCGAGAACCGTCGTGCTACCGGTGCTCACGAACGTGAACGAATTGGTCGGCGTCGCCGTGTAGGTGACCTTCACGGCGCCGGAGGCGCTCGACACGTTCCACAGTCCCGTCAGGAACGACGGACCCAGTACCATGTGCGCGACACTGCTCCCGGCCTCGAAGTAGACGAACACCCCGTCGCTCGTCTCTCCCGTCTCTGCTCCCGCGTCGTAGGCCGAGGGCAGCGGTTGGTAGGAACGGGTCGTCGTATTCCATCCGGAGATCGTGAGGTTCGCCTCCATCGCGTAGAAGGTCGTGGTGTCCCCGTCGTCGTTGCCGACCACGTCGAGCTCGATGTCGTTCGGGAGGCCGATCGGATCGACGCCGAATCCGTCGACTTGGAACTCCCCGCTGGGTGCCGACGCGGTCGGCGCGCCGACCGTCGCGTTGAAGATGACGTAGTCGAACGAGCCCGACTCCGACATGGTCGAGTTCGAGAGCGTGTAGTTGAAGTAGACCGCCGGACGGTCGTCGAGTACCGTCGCATTGTTGTAGAACGAAATCGTGAACGGATAGTGGATCGTGAACGTCGGGCCGATCGCGTAGTAGAAGACCGGGGCATAGAGCGTCCCGTTCGGTCCGGTCTCGTAGAACACGTTCGCCGACATGAGGCCGCTCGGATTCGAGAAGTTCCAGATGTTGTCACCGAAGCTGAGCTCCCCAGAGCTTGGAGTGTAGCTCACGAAGTTCTGGGTCCAGAACTGGCCCGAGTCGTTCCCGAACACGGTCACTCCGGTGTCGACCGAATTCAGCTGGACCCCGAACATGTCCGGTCCGTCGCCGTCGACGTAGGCGGACAGCGCGTTCGTGAACTGGATCGTCCCTCTCACGCTCGACGTGGTCAGCAGATACGGCTCGAGCGTACCGGAGACGTTGCGGATCCCGAGATCCGAGACCCCCATCGGCGCCGGCGAGACCGAATAGGTCGGACTCACGATCCCGGAATGGGGTTCGAGCATCGCGGCGAAGTTCGGAAAGTGGATGTCCGTCGAGGGGACGCCCGAGTGCTCGAGGTCATCGAGCAGCCGCTGCTCCCTAGAGGCGGCCGAGGCCGCGACGGCTGAGGACGCCCGGGCCGGCGCGACCGTTGCAGGGGTGCCGGTACCGGGCGCCCCGACACCGAGGGTCGGCGGACCATGCGCCGTCGGTCCCGACCAGGAGCCCACCACGACGAGGACCAGGGCGATGGCGACCCACACGGCGGTACGGAGAGCGGTCACACAGGGTCCGCCCGTCCAAAGGTGGTCGCCTATTACTCCTTCCGCCAACGGGAGGCCCGACGACCGCCGCGGAACGATCGGTCCCGCGGTTCCGACCCTTCGGCCGACGTGAACGCGCACCGAGGCCCGAGGGCAAGGCGGCCGCCGCCGCGGGACGGCTCGGTCGTCGCTCGGGCTTCCCGACCGAGGGTTTAAGCCTCCTCTTCGGCAGTACCTATCGGATATCGGGCGAAACCCGACCGGACTGCGGACCCGTATCTCGCGGAACGATGGAACTCGAGACGACGGGCACCAAGACTTCGTGGATGTCGGGCGGGGTTCCGGGCACTCGGCGGGCACCGTCCCGACCGGTGATGATCGCGCTCGTCGCGCTCGTCGCGGCGCTGGCTCT
>JASHSX010000120.1 GCA_030040865.1 Thermoplasmata archaeon
GACGCCCAGTACTACGCGGACGCGAACACGTCCGACCTCGTGTACGGTCTCGCCCCGTCGCACCTCAGTTTCATGCTCAACACGTCGACGGACTGCTCCCAGAGCGGTTGGGGACTGGAGACCGACCTGGACATCCAGGCGGCGCACGCGATGGCGCCCGGTGCCGACGAAGTGGTCTGCCTGGCCGACGAGATCCCCTACGTCTGCGACAGCGATTTCGTTGCCGACGGGATCCCCTTCGGATCGGACAGCTGGAACGACGGGACGACCGCGGACCACGCCGTTTGGATGGCGGCGGTCGCGGCCGGCATCACCCTGCTCTCGGGCGCGGGCGATGACTGCGCGACGACCGTGTACGAACCCGGAGACGATCCCAACGGGATCGGCGTCGGGGGCACGACGCTCCTGCTCAACGGGACCGGGTACGGCGGCGAGAGCGCCTGGAACTGTACCGATGGGAGCGGTACCGGAGGAGGATGCGACACCGCGGACGCCCCGCCCGTATACCAGGTGGGGATGTGGGGATACCCGGGCGTCTGTGGCAGCACGACGGTGCGCGGTGCCCCGGACGTGGGGATGGACGCGGACCCCGACTCCGGGTTCCCGGTAGAGACCCCTTCGGGTGCGATCGAGGTCGGAGGGAACTCGCTGGCCACCCCATTATGGGCGGGAGCGTTAGCCACGATCGAGGGCGCGGCCGGGACCCACGACTTCGCGGGGCCGGTGCTGTACGCGATCGGCAAGGATCCCGTGGCGTACAACGCATCCTTCCACCAGGTCACCTCGGGCAACAACGGGTATGCCGCGACTCCCGGGTGGGACCCACTGACCGGGATCGGGTCCCCCGATATCGGGGCCCTGGAACGGTACTGGGTGAACGCCTCGGAAGGGGCCCTCCCACTGTCCGCTCGCGCTGCCGCGAGTCCGTCGCAGCTGGACGTCAATCAGACCACCGTCCTCAACGGAAGCGCCTACGGCGGGAGCGGCGACTACGGTTACCGGTGGTCCCAGCTGCCCTTGGGCTGCGCCACGGTCGATGCGGCGCAGCTGGCATGCACGCCGAAGGGTGCCTACAACGGATCGGTGGAACTGACCGTCACGGACGGCCAGGGTCGGAACGCGTCCGCCTACGTCGCCTTGCAGGTCTTCGGGGCCATCCTCCCGGGCGCACCCCGGGTGAGCCCGAACGAGATCGACGCGGGCATGAGCTTCGTGGCGACCGAGACCGCCTCCGGTGGCGATCCTCCGTTCCGCTACAATTGGTCGGTCGTCCCGTCGGGCGAATGTTCGCCCGTCAACTCGGCCCAGGTTTCGTGCACCGTGTCGAACGCCGGAACCTACGGTGTCTCGGTGAACGTCACCGACACCGAGGGCGAAGTGGCCGAGTCCGGCGTCGCGCAGGTCCTGGTCAACCCCCTCCCCCTGGCCACGCTCACGGCCGGGCCCGGTCCGTTCGAGGTCGACCAGAGTCTGGACTTCGAGGCCGTCGTGCAGGGCGGGACCGGACCGTTCTCGTACGTGTGGTACTGGAACGGAGACGAGGTGCCCGGATCCAACAGCTCGACATTTTCCCACAGCGCCTCCCAGCCCGGGACGTACTCCGTGAGCTACACCACCGTGGACCGGTTCGGCCAGGGGGCCTCGTCGAGGACCGACCAGTTCACCCTGGTGGCTCGCCCCTCCGTGACCCAGCTTTCGGCGGTACCCGACGTGGTGGCCACCGGCGCGATCGTCGATCTTTCTGCGTCCGTTTCCGGCGGGCTCTCCCCGTTCAACGACTCATGGTCGGATCTGCCGCCGGGGTGCTCCTCCGTCGACGCGCCGGTCCTGGCCTGCGCCCCCAGCGCTCCGGGGGTCTTCGCGATCGAATTCGCGCTGACCGACGCCCTGGGTGCGCGCGCGGTCGGGAACGTCACCGTGACCGTGACGTCCGCCTCCACCAGCTCAGGGCAGAGCGGTCCCGTGGGGCCCCTCGGCGGCCTCGCGCTGTACGGGGCGATCGCCGGGGTGGCCGCCGGCGCGGTCGTTCTTTCGGTCGTGCTCCTCCGTCGGAAGCGTCGTCCGGACTCGCCCGGACGAACGGCCCCGGATCGGCCGAGCTGACCGTATCCGGAAGCGACCTCCGCGCTCCCCCGGGGGGACTCGGTCGGGATCGAGGAGTGGACTGGTCGGGATTTGAACCCGAGGCCTCCGGTTTGCAAAACCGGCGATCTTCCGGACTGATCTACCAGCCCACGCGGCCGGCGAGGGGTGCGCGTCGGTCTTAGTCTTTCGGGACGACCGAGGGGGCGACCGCCTCCCAGACCCGGTCGAGCTTGGGCACCGTCGGGCGTCGCCGGATCTCGGACGGTGCGACCCACTCGGCCTGCGTATGCTCCCAATCGAGCGTCACGTTGGTCCGGTCGACCCGGAACCGGAACGGGTGGACGATGAACACACGGGCCGCGTCGCGGGCGAGGACCGGAGAACCGGCCGCGGCCACCCGGAGCTCGTCCCGGTCGAGCCCCGTCTCCTCCCGGACCTCGCGGAGCGCCTGCTCGACGGGACTCGGATCCTCGAGGAATCCCGAGACGCCGGCCCACCGGCCCTGGAAGCTCCCCACCGCCCCCGAGCGCTGAAGGAGGAGGATCGCTCCGTCCGATCGCTCGAGGAACGTCGTGACGACCTCGATCTCCTCCACGCCCGAGATCGACACCGTCCCGGCACTGCCGTCGACCGTCACCGTCTCGCCCTCGCGCAGTACGTCGGCATCGATCCCGGCGACCACCGGAACCGCCATGTCGCCCCCCGGCTCGCTCGGAACGCCCTGAAGGAGGACGCCGGCCGCGGCGTCCGGGAGCGGCTCGCGGGGCGGCCACCACAGCGACGGAAGGCTGAGCACGTCCGCCGACCCCGGGCGGCCCGATGACCAATCGAGCGGATCGGCGACGAGATGGACCGTTCCGGCGGCCTCCCCGCCGACCAGCCCCACAGCCGGGAGCGCCACGACCGGGCACGTTCCCCGCCGCTTTGACCTCTCCCTCGGCGGGGCGACCCGCCAAACGCCTTCTACCCGGTCCGGGTCGTGCGGGCGTGCGGCTGAGCGCGTTCTCCGTCGTGGACGAGTACCCGCCCGGTCCCTTCGAAACCCCCGACCGCGCGCGGGACGTGCTGAGCCTGGCGGAGGCCGCCGAAGCGGGGGGGCTGTCGACGCTCTGGGTCGCCGAGCACCACTTCCAGCCCGGTGGGGTCTGCCCCGCACCGGCCGTCCTTCTTGCGGCCTGCGGCGCCCGTACCCGCCGTCTCCGCCTGGGGGTCCTCGTGAGCGTGCTGCCGTTCCATCGGCCGGTCGAGCTGGCCGAGCAGTACGCCCTGCTCGATCGTCTGCTCGACGGGCGCCTCAACCTCGGCGTCGGGAGCGGCTACATTCCTCTCGAGTTCGAGGGGTTCGGGATCGATCCCGCCACGAAACGCGAGCGGTTCGA